>CAMNFS010000037.1 GCA_946537255.1 uncultured Erysipelotrichaceae bacterium | reverse complement strand
GCCAATCTCCGCGTCACAAAGGCATTTACTGTCGCGCTTGCGGACAGAGATCATATTAAAGAAGCGGACTACTTCGGGATTGTCAGCGGCAATAAGACACCGGACAAATTTGCCCGTTCCGGCCTCCACGCTGAAAAAAGCGAGCTTGTTCAGGCACCGATCATTCAGGAATTCCCTGTTGTGATGGAATGCGAGCTGGCAGAGATTGTGGAAACCGAAACCGTATTCGGCATTGTCGGAACCATCCGCGGCGTCAAGGCGGAAGAATCCGTTCTGGACGAAAAAGGAAAGGTGGATGTCACAAAACTCAACGCTCTGATGTTCGATCAGTTCCGCAATGATTACTACACCGTCGGAGAAAAAGCCGGACAGGCATGGAACGCCGGCGTACCTCTTTCCAAATCTTCCGACTGAACTGACGGCCGCGCTGTTGTCTGACAGGCGGCACATGACTTGCTGTTTAAAGGGACAGATCCGTCTGCCAAAGCACAGGACCTGTCCCTTTTTTCTGTATTTTTGCTTTCTAGCGCTCCGCGTCTTCTTTTCTGATATAGAAGCTCAGGGAACCGGCGGGACATGTGAAAGTTCCATTTCCGTCTGAATCAATCACCGTCTCCTCATTACTGTTTCCGGAAACATCCTTCCAGGTTTCACCGGCGTGCGCTTTGCCGACATACATTGTCTTTGTCCCGCCATCCCGGCAGGTAATCATCGCCGCAAATCCCTTTCCGTTTCCGGTTTCATCTCCCTCAAAGGTCCAGCCGACGGTTCCGGGATCATCGAAGTAATCATGACTTTCCCCCGTCATGCAGGTTTTTCTGACCTCCAGCATCCGGTCAATGATTTCCCGGAACTGCTGCCCGTTTCTGGACGCAAGGCCGTAATAGTCTCCATAGAAGATACATGGATACCCTTCCTGCCTCAGCAGAATAAACGCATAGGCCTGCGGCACAAACCATGCCTGAACCGGGCTCGCAAGGGCCTGGCCTTCCTGGGTATCGTGGTTGTCCACAAAAAGAACGGAATGAATCGGATCCGCCGCCGTCATTGTGCCGTTCAGAAGATCCCGGAGATCACTGTTCTCTCCGTCTTCGGAAATGCTGTGCAGTCTGTAATGAAGCGGCACATCAAACAGTGACATGCAGGTTCCGGTTTCTTCCTGAAACTTTATCAGATGGTTTACATCCCCGTTCCAGTATTCCCCGACCGCAAACATCTCCTTTCCGGCGTGTTCCCGCATGGCATTCAGCCATTCCGGAAAAAAGGTAAAATCGATGTGTTTGACGGCATCCAGCCGGAAACCGTCCATGTGACAGGTATCGATATACCATTTTCCCCATTTGATCAGATGTTCTCTGACTTCCGGGTTTTCAAAATTGACATTCAGGCCGAGCAGATAGTCAAAGTTCCCGTTTTCACCATCCACATTCGGACTCCATCTCGATCCGTCAAAGAGAAAGATGGATCTGCGGCTGTCCTTCTCATCAATATCACTCCCGGAAAAATGATTCTTATTCCAGGTAAAGTCATCATATTTTCCATGTCTGCCGGGAAAGGTGAATACCGTCCTGGATACAATGGTTTCCTCGCCGGAGATTTCCTTTTCGCGGTCCGTGTTTTCGCATTCCACCACTTCCACCGTTTCTTCCTCGTCTCCATCGATCATCTGATTCAGAACGATGTCCGCGTATACCTCCATGCCGGCTTTCTGAAACGCCTCAATCGCACGGAGATATTCCTCCTTTGTCCCGTACTTGGTCGCCACGGATCCCTTCTGATTGAATTCTCCAAGATCGAACAGATCATAGACAGCGTATCCGACATCCTTTTTTCCAAATGCCCCTTTGTATGCGGGCGGAAGCCAGACTGCCGTAATCCCCTTTTCCGCAAGGCTCCCTGCTTCCTTTACTGCCTGTTTCCAAAGTCCGCAGCTTTCCGGAAGATACCATTCAAAATACTGCATCAGAACACCGTTTTTTCCATCCATGTATATCCTTCCTCCTTTCGCTGCCTGTCAACCCACGGTATGCGCGCAGGTTTCCCTGCTCAGTTTTTAAGACTGTGAATCGGCGAAGGAATTCTCCCTCCCCGCTGAATCATGACATCCGGCTTCACCATTCTGACCGGCATCACCGGTCCATATCCCAGCAGTCCGCCGAAGTTCAGAGTATCACCGACCTTTTTGCCGATTGCCGGAATCAGCCGGCAGGCAGTCGTTTTGTTGTTCACCATTCCGATCGCGGCTTCATCCGCAATCATCGCAGCGATGGTTTCAGCGGTGGTGTCGCCGGGAATGATGATCATATCCAGGCCGACCGAACAGACCGCCGTCATCGCTTCCAGTTTCTCAATGGAAAGAACGCCTTTTTCCGCCGCTTCAATCATTCCCGCGTCCTCAGAAACCGGAATGAAGGCACCGGAAAGGCCGCCCACGGAAGAGCTTGCCATGACGCCGCCTTTTTTCACCGCGTCATTCAGCATGGCCAGACATGCCGTCGTCCCTGGTCCGCCGCACTGTTCCAGACCGATTTCTTCCAGAATTCTGGCAACCGAGTCACCGACTGCCGGCGTCGGGGCCAGCGAGAGATCCACAATACCGAACGGTACCTTGAGCCGTTCGGCCGCAAGCGTTCCCACAAGCTGTCCCATGCGGGTAATCTTGAAAGCCGTCTTTTTTATTACTTCCGCGATTTCATTCATGGACTTATCCGGCCCGGCTTCCCTCACAGCCTCCCGGACGACACCCGGGCCGCTGACACCGACATGGATGACGGTATCCGGTTCCGTAATGCCATGATACGCACCGGCCATGAACGGATTATCCTCCACGGAATTGCAGAAGATCACCAGCTTGGATGCCCCGAAGCAGTTGTTATCCTTTGTTTTTTCCGCGCACTCGCGGACTATTCTTCCCATCAGCGCCACCGCGTCCATATTGATGCCGGCTTTGGTGGAACCGACATTGACGCTTGCGCATACGATATCCGTGCAGGCCAGTGCCTCCGGGATCGACTCAATCAAAGCCCGGTCTCCTTCTGTCATGCCTTTTTGAACCAGCGCGGAATATCCGCCGATGAAATTCACGCCGACATCCTTCGCGGCTTTGTCCAGGGTTTTCGCGTATTTCACCGGATCGCCGCCGCTCACCGATACCAGCAGGGAAATCGGGGTAACCGATATTCTCTGGTTGATGATCGGAATCCCGTATTCAAGAGAAATATCCCGGGCGGTCTTCACCAGACGCTCTGCCTTTCTGGTAATCTTGGCATAGATCTTCTCACAGGATCTGTCGATATCCTGATCCGCGCAGTCCAGCAGAGAAATGCCCATTGTAATCGTGCGGATATCCAGGCATTCCTCATCTATCATCCGCACGGTTTCCAGTATATAATCACTTCTCATAGCCGCTCCTAAATCCGATGCATGGCGTTGAAGATATCCTCATGCATGACATGAATCTTCAGTGACTGCTCTTCACCGGCAGCTTCCAGCTCCTTGGCGAATACATGATATTCATGACGGTCTTCCGGAATGGTCACAATCATGATCATCGTAAACATATCCTCCAGAACCTTCTGTGTCACATCTTCAATATTGATTCCCCGTCTTGCGCACTCACTGGCCGCAAAGGCGAGAATGCCCGGCCGGTCTTTGCCGACAACCGAAATCACTGCCCGCATAGTATCCTCCTTTTTTTACTCTGTACATTCTAAGGGTTTATTGTTTTTCTGGCTATTCTTTTTTTGCTTCCACACGCAGATCATCCATGGATACCCCGCAGTAATACAGCTCCATGGCCATGAAGGAACGTACATTCCGTATCATCTGTTCCACCGACTCATCACATCCGTCAGTCTTTACGCCGCTGACAAAATCGAGGGTGCAGGTACTTCCGAATCCGCCGATTTCGCCCTCCCAGTTATAGATATACCGGCTGGTGCGGTTGCTGTAAGTGAAGATATGGTTGGCGAAGTCAAAGCGGTAGGATTCATTCTCATTGAATTCAGTAAAGAAGGTTCCATCCTCCTGAACCGTATAGTTCAGCCGGTTCTGAAGACGCTTCTTCAGGGTTTCCGTCGCCGTGGCTTCCGGAAGATCACTCGTGACATCCGCTTCGGATATCGCTGAGGTATCGATATCGGTATAGTTCACATACTCCTTGAAGGACTGTTTCAGACGGTCATCAAGAGAAAGCGTGCATCCGCTGATATACTCCGCTTCCGAGCGGCTTGTGACATTTACCTCTATTCCCTGATCCACCAGACGGCAGATGAATTCTGTCTTTTCGCTGATCGGAACCGTACCGTTTACTGTCTGGGTAATGACAGCCTTCTCTATGGTGTAGTCCGGATACTGTGCCAGGCCGTAGATGTCATAGATTCGCTCAAATACCGGCCGCGCTTTTTCAGGACGAAGGGTAACCGTATAGCAGGTCCCCTGGCTGACCGTGCTGATTTCAATCTGTTCTGTCACATCCTCCGAAAGGACATGCAGACCCAGAGGCACCAGCAGAACTTCGCGTACCTGATCCGCTCCCATGTCTTCGTAATACCGGACACCGTTGTAGGTCATATACAGCCGCCCGTCTTCATACCAGCCTTCCGTTTCCGACTGCAGTCCGTCCGCGTTCATATGCTGGTTCAGATGAATCAGCTCATGATTCTGTTCATATACTCCATCCATGTCATAGGTGGAAATGGAACCGCTGTCATAGTTCATGTCATAGCTGCGCTTTAACCCGGCTGAAAATGATTCCGAAAGTACAGCCGCTTCAACAGCGCTGCGGTAGGTTTCATAATCCTTCACCCCGCCGCTTTCCATGCCGGTACTGCCGGCCGGTTCACTGGAAGCCTGCGGAGAAGATGTTTCCTCTGTCTTTTCTTTTGCGGCCGCGCATCCTGCAAGCATGCAGAAACACAGCAGCACATGCAGATATCGTTTTTTCATCATATTCCATGTACCGGATCCGGATAAAGTATCAGAGGAACCGTACGCTCCTGCTTCAGAATGGATCCATGATCTCCTTTCGTATTCAGCTGTGCGTCGTTCATGCCAAACCGGGAAGCGGCAAGCGCATAGCTGACATAATCGCCGATGAACTCTTTCCGAAACGCGGGTCCGCATGCGTCTCCAAACCAGCCCTGTCGGAGCATCTCATCGGACTTCACCAGCGCGAATTCCTTCCCGAAGCACTTCAGAAACCGGGTTTCAAACGCTTCCTTTTTTTCCTCTTTTACCGCAAAGGCAGTCATCCTTGCCTCAAGCATGGGCGCATGGATCAGACAGTCAAGGAGTTCCGGATATTTTCTGAGATCAATCGTATCTGTATCCACCTGGCCATGATCCGCCATCACAATCAGCCCGCAGTCACCGGGCATCCGCTCTGCCAGGGATTCCGTATACTGATTGATGGTTTCCAGTTCTTCCTTCACCAGAACATGATCCGTACCGTTTCGATGCATCAGGGTATCCAGAAGATCCCAGTACGCGTAGATGAACCGGATATCCTTCTTTTCCGAAAGACGCAGGGTGGTTTCCGCCACTTCATGATAATCCCTGCAGGGATTGGTTTCGCCAAAGGAAGGCCAGACGTTTTCCGCATGAATGCCGGCCTGATTCAGCTGATCGACGGTATATTCCGTTTTCAGCAGTTTTTCGGCAAGATGCGGTTCGTACTGCCTGGAGGAATACATGCCTTTTGACAGAAAGGGAATCACAAGATCATTCTTTTCCGAAAAATACTGGGACCAGCCGATCCATCCGGTTCTGGAAGGAGGCTGTCCCGTGCGCAGTGCAGTCGTTGCGGCGGTGGTTGCGGTCGGAAACACCGTTTCCATATCCATGCATACATGCCGACGCAGAAAGCTTTCGGAAGAAAGATGCTTTGGCAGGATAAAGCTTCCCATGGCATCCGCCAGAATCACAATGACACAACGGAAGGAATATTCATTGAGCCACCTGTCCAGTAATGGACTTGTGGGGCTGTATGTCTTCAGTCCGTAATATCTGCGGATGGATGAAGCCGCCGCAAGAATAGAACCGGTTCCATAATTCCATCTGTTCATGGTTTCCTCCTTTGTTTCAATACGATCCGGATTCCTGCGGATAATAAAACAGAGAGAATCCACATCACAGCAGATACATTCCTGCATGTACGGAATACAGCCGGGGTCTCATACCGCAGTTCAACCCGTACCGGTACATCACTCTTTATTTCCGCTTTCACAAGGCCGGTACCAGGCTCCGCTTCTGTTTCAGAAACAATACGGTCCTTGTCTTTCACCAGTACCACGCGATAGCCCGGATACCAGATTTTCGGAAATACAACGGTTCCTTCCGCCGCGTTGTCCGCAATCATCACCCCGTCTGTTTCCACAAAGGAAAGCGAAGAACTGTTATTCCGCACTCTGCGCTTCTGACTGCGCCAGCTGTAATCAGAATCCGGAAGATACCATCCATTTCCGCATTCCGACTGATTGTACAGACTGTCTTCATTCCGCATCATGATTCCATCATCCGAGAACTGCTTCTGGGTATAGTCACCGGTAATCTCCCCGGCGTAATGATACTGGGTATTGATCATCATCAGGATCATGACAGCGGAAAGACCGGCAATACTGCGGCGGATATAGGGTCTGTTCTCCGGATCAAACGGATAGCTGGAAAGCACAAACCCGCTCCCCGCCGCCAGCAGCACACAGGCAATCGGAAGCAGTCTTGCCGGGTCCTTCATGAAAGAGGCAAGCGGAAACAGAGACCATGGCATCATGCTGGTGGAAAGAAAAACCAGCACGTATCCCATGACGGTGCATTCCCATACGAACTTCCATCGCTTCTTTCCTCTGACACGGAATACCATCCAGGAAAGAAACAGAAGAACAAGCCCCGGGGTAGACGCCATGTGATCAAAGGAAAACGGAATCACATCCAGCAGATCATGAAGACCGACTCCCCGGGACAAAAGGGCACGGACTCCTTCCACCCGCCAGTTTCCCTGACTGAGAAGAAAACGGTACGGGATCTCTGTACAGATAATCAGACTTCCGATCAGCAGAACCGTCAGACCGGCTCCGATCCAGTCTGTTTTATCTGAAATCACGCTTCGAAAGTGAAGAAGACAGTAAAGCAGGGAAAGACCGATCAGTACGGCTCCATAGAACGGTGAGAAAAGAAAGGCCAGGGAAATCTCTGCCGCAAGCTTCAGCCAGCCCTTTCCTTTTGAAGCGCTGAGCATGGACAGGGTGCTGATTACAGATGGCACAAAGACAAGCGCGCATCCATCCTCCAGCATGCTTCTGTTGAACAGCATTGTATAGACGGCCGGAGAAGATGCACATAACAGGGCAGTAACCCAGTTCGTAATCCGGTCTTTTTTCAGAACCGTACTGGCCATGCCAAAGGATGTGTAAAGCATGCATGCGAAGATCACGAACAGCTGCACCTTCAGACACCTCTGAAGAGGCATGCCGGTGCTTCTGAGAAAAGAAGGAAGAAGATAGGCCGCATTTGACTCAAACAGCGTACTTCCATAGCCGTAACCGAAATTCATCTGTGTCATCGGTCCGATCAGCGGCTGTCTGGCTGTCATCGCCTGGGCGAGCGCTTCGATGCGGTTGAGCACCTGCGGCTTCTGAGGCTGGTTGACCATCGTCCCGTTATAAAACGGAATACAGAGAATGAATGCCGCGGCCAGACTGAAAACAACCCGTTCAATTACCGCAGGCCAGTTTCTGTTTTTCCATCTGTTCAATAAAAAAGACCCATGCATAAGCACAGGTCTATTATACGCTCAGATCAGCTCGATCGTCGCCATCGGCGCGGCATCACCGCGGCGGACACCGGTCTTTGTGACACGGGTATAACCGCCCTTGCGGTCCGCATACTTCGGCGCAACTTCATCAAACAGCTTCTTGAGAACTGTCTGACGGCTCTTTTCATCCGCATAGACGTCACGGATGTAGGAAGCAGCCTGCCTTCTTGCGGCAAGATCACCCTTTTTGCCAAGTGTGATCAGCTCATCTACTACAGAACGCATGTCCATTGCCTTGGCATAGGTTGTCTCAACCTTTCCGTAAAGAATAACGGATGTGGCGAGGTTTCTCATCATTGCCTTGCGATGATCAGCGGTTCTGCCGAATTTACGATTCCACATGTTGTATTCCTCCCAATTAGTCGAAGGACCGGAAGCCCATACCAAGTTCAATGAGCTTGTCCTTAACCTCTTTCAGTGATTTCTTCCCGAGGTTGCGGACTCTCATCATCTCATCCTCGGTCTTCTGTGTCAGTTCATCCACGGTCTGGATGCCGGCACGCTTCAGGCAGTTATAGGAACGTACAGAGAGATCGAGATCTTCAATCATCATCTGCTGGCCCTTGTTCGGAGCCTCGGAGCTGCCTTCCTTGATCAGGTTGTCCATGGACAGAACATCTTCATTGATTCCGGAAATGATGTCCAGATGATCAATCAGAATCTTGGCCGCAGTAGCGAGTGCCTTCTGGGGATTGATGGATCCGTCTGTCCAGATTTCCATTGTCAGTTCATCGTATCTCGTATTCTGTCCGACGCGGGTAGGTTCAACCGCATAGGATACCTTGTTAACAGGGGTGTAGATAGAATCGGTGAACACGGTGCCGATTCCCTGGGAACTGCCCTGATTCAGCAGCTTGTTCTGATCGCTGCCGACATATCCGCGGCCGTTTTTAGCCTTCAGTTCCATCTCAAGAGAAGCACCTTTTTCCAGATGCGCAATCTCGAGATCTGCGTTCAGGATCTCAACCTGGGCCGGGCAGAGAATATCGCCGGCTTTCACAGTGCAGGGACCCTTGGCAGAAATCTGCAGGTTGTAAACCTCATCATCTTCAATCTTCATGATCAGCTGCTTGAGCTGCAGGATGATCATGGATACATCTTCACGAACCCCCGGAATGGTGGTGAACTCGTGATAGACACCATCTACCTTGATGGCGAAGATCGCGGCTCCCGGCAGGGAGGACAGCAGGACTCTGCGCAGTGCATTCCCGATTGTAGTTCCATATCCTCTCTCAAGCGGAGACAGGATAAACTTTCCATAGTTCTCAGATTCTACGTATTCAGCGACTTCAAACTCGGCGCGTTCAAATTTCTGCATCAGTTATCCTCCTATCGTGCAATTAACCACGCGGCCTCTTCGGCGGGCGGCATCCGTTGTGCGGAATCGGAGTAACATCATTGATTGCAGTAATTCCAAGTCCCGCTACAGCAAGTGCACGAACTGCTGCTTCACGTCCGGGACCCGGACCCTTGACGTTTACTTCAACCGTCTGAAGTCCCTGCTGAACAGCTGCCTTGCCGGCTGCTTCAGCACAGAGCTGAGCTACATACGGAGTGCTCTTACGGCTGCCCTTGTAGCCAAGAGCACCTGCAGAACTCCAGGAAATAACATTTCCGTTTTCATCAGCGATGGAAACGATTGTGTTGTTAAATGTGGAATGGATGTGTGCAACACCCTTCGATATATTGCGCTTGATCTTCTTTTTACGGACGGTCTTCGCAGTCTTCTTTGTATTCTTAGCCATTGCTTATTCCGACCCCCTTACTTCTTCTTGTTCGCGACAGTACGACGCGGTCCTTTACGTGTACGGGCATTTGTGCGGGTGCGCTGTCCTCTGACAGGCAGTCCGCGGCGGTGACGCATGCCTCTGTAGCATCCGATTTCCATCAGACGCTTGACGTTCAGTGCGCGCTCACGACGCAGATCACCTTCGGTCTTGATAGCGTCAATCTGCTGACGGATTGCAGTTTCCTGCTCCGTTGTCAGATCCTTTGTACGGATGTCTTCACTGATCCCGCATTCCTTGAGGATCCTGGAAGCGGTCGACGGACCGATTCCATAAATATAGGTAAGGGATATTACGATACGCTTATTGTTCGGAATATCCACACCAGCAAAACGTGCCATATGTGTTTTCTCTCCTCCTGATTAACCCTGTCTCTGCTTGTGCTTAGGGTTTTCGCAGATGACCATTACTACACCCTTGCGCTTAATCACTCTGCACTTGTCGCAAATCGGTTTAACTGACGGTCTTACTTTCATGATAAGTACCTCCTTAAATTCACTTGTGTCTGTAGGTAATACGCCCACGTGTTAAGTCATAGGGTGAAATTTCAACGGTGACCCGGTCTCCCGGTAAAATGCGAATGTAGTTCATACGGATTTTACCAGCAACGTGGGCACGGATCTCCATGCCATTCTGAAGCTTCACCTTAAAGTTGGCGTTAGGAAGTGTTTCTTCAACAACTCCGTCCATTTCAATGACGTCCTGTTTTCCCATTCAATCTCTCTTTCCTGGATAATCAGTGCCCGGTGCGGGCACGATTGATATCATACCCGCACCGCACTGTTTATGCAACCTTTCCTAATGCCTCTTTCACCTGTGTGAATGTCGCATCCTGATTCTGTGATGCGTCGATATGCGTGACAACGCCTTTCGGCTCGAAATAATCGATGATCGGCTTTGTCTTCGCTTCGTATTCATCCATGCGTACTTTCAGCTGCTCGACGGTGTCATCTCGGCGCTGCTGCAGTTCATTGCCGCAGCTGTCGCAGATTCCTTCCGTCTGGCTCGGATGATTCACAACATGGTAGATCGCGCCGCATTTCGGGCAGACACGTCTGCCGGTGATGCGGTCTTTCAGAGTTTCGAAACCTACTTCAAGGGCTAGAACGGATTCTACCGGTTTCCCGATCCGCTCCGCCATTTCCTCAAACGCTTTTGCCTGCACCAGCGTGCGGGGGAATCCGTCCAGCAGATACCCTTTCTGGCAGTCCTGTTCAAGGAGCCGTTTCTCAACCATGGCATTAATCAGTTCATCCGGAACCAGCTTGCCCGCATCCATGTAGGCACGTGCCTGCTGTCCCAGTTCAGTGTTGTTCCGGACATTTTCTCTGAGCATGTCGCCTGTGGAAATGTGCGGAATGTCATACGATTTGATAATCAGATCGGACATCGTGCCCTTTCCTGCACCGGCAGGACCCATAATCAGAATATTCATTTCTTCCTTCCTTATTTTTTATTTGAGGAATCCGTGATACTGCTTCTGAGTTAACTGACCTTTCAGCTGTGCCATGGTTTCCATGGCGACACCAACGACGATGATGATTCCGGTTCCGCCAAGACTGATACTGCTTGGAAGCGTCGGTATGAGCATCGGCAGAAGATACGGAATAACAGCGATGAGTGTCAGCGCGGTTGCACCGAGAACTGTGATACGATTGAGAACCTTATGGAGATAGGTTCTTGTTTCAGATCCCGGACGGATGCCCGGAATATACGCTCCGGATTTTCCGAGGTTTTCAGCGATCTTATCCGGATCAACCTGCAGATCTGTATAGAAGAACGTAAACAGGAAGGTCAGCACCGCATAGATGATCAGTCCGACCGGCTTCTGCAGACTCAGGAAGCTGCTTACCTTCTGGTAGGCATCCTGGTTGATGAAGCTCAGAATGATCTGCGGAGCAGTCATGATCGATGAAGCGAAAATGACCGGAATAACTGACGCGGAATTGATCTTGAACGGAAGATAGGTCATATCCCCGTTGCCTCTGACATTGGAGCTTGACGTGTACTGAATCGGAATTTTGCGCACCGCGGTTTCCATGATGATGACACCGATGATGATTGCAAAGTACAGAATGCAGTACAGCGCGAACTGCAGCACGCCGGAGAATGCCGCTCCAGCTTCAGCGCCGCCTACTGAGATATTCCAGACCTGAGCGAACTGCGCCGGGATGTTGGACACGATACCCGAGAAAATGATCATCGAGATACCGTTGCCGATTCCAAACATACTGATGCGGTCACCGATCCAGATCAGCAGCTGTGTGCCGGCTGTAAGGATGGTAGCGGTGAACAGATATCCGGAGAAGTTCGAGTTTGCCAGAACTCCATACTGACGGTCAAACCCATACACCATGGAGAACGACTGTACCATCGCCAGAACAACTGCCAGATACCGGGTGATGCGGTCCATCTTTGTTCTTCCTGTCTGTCCGGATTTTGCCATCTCCGTCAGGGCAGGAATGACATCCATGCTCAGCAGCTGGATGATAATGCTGGACGTGATGTACGGAGTAACACCGAGTGCGAACACGCTCATCCTCTCGAAGGCTCCGCCTCCGAGAAGATTCATCATGCTCAGGATCGAGTTATCCGCAATCTGTGCCGATAGTTTGGCGGAATCCACACCCGGCACAGGGATGGCAGATCCGATGCGATAGATCAGCAGCATGCCCAGAGTAAACAGGATCTTTTTACGGATATCCTTGTTTCTGAACAGGCTGGCGAACGTATCCATCATGATTACAGCACCTCGGCTGTTCCGCCTGCTGCCTCAATGGCCTTCTTCGCAGATTCAGAGAACTTGGCTGCTTTCACAACCAGTTTCTTTTCCAGCGCGCCTCTGCCGAGAACCTTGACGCCATCGAGTTTTTTCTTAACGAGACCAGCTGCCTTCAGCGCTTCATAATCCACAGTTACACCGTCTTCGAACCGGTTGAGGTCCTCAACGTTGACAACGGCATATTCCTTACGGTTCATGTTTGTGAATCCGCGCTTCGGAAAGCGCTTGAACGCAGGTGTCTGGCCGCCTTCAAATCCGATCGCAACGCCTCCGCCGCTTCTCGAATTCTGGCCCTTCTGGCCTTTTCCGGAAGTCTTTCCGTTGCCGGAACCCTGGCCACGGCCGATCCGCTTCGTTACAGCGCGGGCTCCGTCATTCGCTTTGAGTTCATTCAGTTTCATTCAGATTCCTCCTCTCAGCGAATCTCGCTGACTTTCTTGTCACGGAGCTTCGCAACATCGTCAACCGTACGCATTCTTGCCAGCGCGTCGAGTGTCGCATAGACAACATTGACGCTGGTACGGCTTCCGATCACCTTGGACAGGACATCGCTGACACCAGCCAGTTCCAGAATGGAACGGACTGCGCCGCCGGCGATCACTCCGGTACCAGGTGCAGCAGGCTTCAGAACAACGGATGTCGCGCCGTGCTTGCCGATGGCAGGTGACGGTACGGTACGGTTGTTTTCAACCAGCTGTACACGGAATACATTTTTATTCGCAGCCTCACTGGCCTTCTTGATTGCGTCGGGTACTTCCGCAGCCTTTCCCATTCCGAATCCGATCCGGCCCTTGTGATCACCGATCACGACCAGTGCCGCAAAACGCATCCGGCGGCCGCCCTTGACGGTCTTGGAAACGCGGTTAATGGAGACTACTACATCATCGAACTCTTTCGGTTCGCGAGGTTTTCTGAACGGTTTTCTTCCTTCGTTAGCCATTGTATTCTCCTTCCCTTAGAACTTCAGTCCTGCTTCGCGGGCTGCATCAGCCAGCGCCTGGACTCTTCCGTGATAGACATAGCCGCCGCGATCGAAGCGAACGGATTCGATTTTCAGTGCTTTGCACTTGTCCGCAATATCAGCGCCAACCTTCTTGGCTGCGTCGATGTTGCCTCCGTTTTCAAGCTTGAGAACAACAGAGCTGGAAGCCGCGAGGGTCTTTCCGGTTGTGTCGTCAATGATCTGTGCATAGATCTGCTTGTTGGAACGGAATACATTCAGTCTCGGGCAGTCGGGAGTTCCGCTGACGACCCGGCGTACACGCTTGTGTCTGCGCAGACGCTCTTCATTTTTTCTTGTTTTCTTCAGCATCTTACTCTCTCCTTCCCATTACTTCTTCGCAGCTGCGGTCTTACCTTCCTTACGACGGATATGTTCGTCCATGTAACGGACACCCTTTCCTCCGTAAGGTTCCGGCTTACGATGCGCTCTCACATTTGCCGCGAACTCGCCTACACGCTGCTTGTCGATGCCGGTCACGGTAATCGTGTTGGCATCCGGGCACTTCACTTCAAGATCGGACGGGATTTCCATCTCGATCGGGTGAGAGAAGCCCAGCTGCATGGTGAGCTTGTTTCCGGCAACTGCGGCACGGTAACCGATACCGACAATCTGCAGGGTCTTGACATAAGTCTTTTCGCAGCCTTCGATCATGGTTGCGATCAGGGCACGGGTTGTGCCATGGAGCTGTTTGGTGTGCTTGTCCTCATTCGGACGGGTAACTGTAACGGTTCCGTCCTTGATTTCAATTCCCATAAGCGGGGAGAACTGCCTTGTCAGCGTTCCCTTAGGACCTTTCACCGTCACCTCATTCCCTTCGGTGCATGTCACTTCAACACCGGCAGGAATGGTAATCAGCTTATTACCGATACGTGACATATTCTTTCCTTTCCTCTATTACCAGACGTAGGCAACGACTTCGCCGCCGACATGCTGTCTGCGCGCATCCTTGTCTGTCATCATTCCGTTGGAAGTGGAGATGATGGCAATTCCGAGTCCGTTCAGAACCTTGGGGATATTCTCACCCTTGGAATAGACGCGGAGTCCAGGCTTGGAGATGCGCTTGATGCCTGTGATAACCGGACGCTTTTCAGCGCCGTATTTCAGGGTAACGGTCATCTTCTTATCGATGCCTTCGCCGCTGATTTCATATTTGGAGATGTATCCTTCTTCCTTGAGGATACGGGCAATCTCTGTCTTTACTTTCGACACCGGTACAACTTCAACGGTTTCCATCTTTGCCTGAGCACCGTTGCGGATTCTGGTAAGCATATCGGCGATCGGATCTGTCATATTCATAATGGTTTCTCCTCCTTATCCTTACCAGCTTGCCTTCTTGACACCCGGGATCTGTCCCTGGTATGCCAGCTCTCTGAAGCAGATACGGCAAACCTTGTACTTTCTCAGAACGGAATGCGGACGGCCGCACCGTTCGCAGCGTGTGTACTCACGTGTGGAGAACTTGGCAGGACGGCTCTGCTTTACCTTCATTGATGTCTTTGCCATGAATTAAGCCTCCTTCTTTGCAAACGGCATTCCCATTGCCTTGAGCAGCGCGTACGCTTCCTTGTTTGTCTTGGCACTGGTGACGATGACAACGTCCATGCCTCTGACCTTGTTGACCTTATCGAAATTGATTTCCGGGAAGATCAGCTGTTCCTTGACACCCAGTGTGTAGTTGCCGCGGCCGTCAAACGCGGTAGCGGAAACACCATGGAAGTCGCGGACACGCGGCAGAGAAATGTTGAACAGCTTGTCGAGGAAGTCATACATGCGCTCGCCGCGCAGTGTGACCTTTGTTCCGATCTGCATGCCTTCACGAAGCTTGAAGTTCGCGATGGACTTCTTTGCCTTTGTGATCACCGGCTTCTGACCGGAGATCTGCTGCAGTTCGGCAACCGCCTCTTCCAGAGCTTTCGGATTGGCGATCGCGTCGCCGACACCGAGGTTGATGACAACCTTTTCAATTTTCGGGCACTGCATCGGAGTGGTATATCCGAATTCCTTGATCAGGGCAGGCTTGATTTCTTCGTTGTATTTCTGTAACAGACGGTTCATCTTTACTTCTTAGCCTCCTTGATCTCCTTGCCGGTCTTCTTGTTGACGCGGACCTTTACGCCCTTGTCGTTGATCTTGTGACCGACCTTGACAATGCTCTTGGCCTTTTCATCATAGAGGGCAACGTTGCTCGCATCGATCGGAGCTTCCTGCTCGATGATGCTGCCTTCCGGATTTGCCTGGGTCGGCTTGACAGCCTTCTTCATGATGTTGACGCCTTCGACAATCACCTTGTTGGTCTTCGGGGAAACTGCCTTGACTTCACCGGTCAGTCCCTTGTAGTGACCGCTGATGACCTTTACTGTATCACCTGTTTTAATCTTCATAGGGCTCTCCTTATAAGACCTCCGGTGCAAGGGAGACGATCTTCATGTAGCCCTTGTCACGGAGTTCACGCGCGACCGGGCCGAAGATACGGGTTCCCTGCGGGGTATTGTCATCCTTGATAATAACGGCTGCGTTCTCATCGAACTTGATGTAGGAGCCGTTCTGGCGGCGCACACCGTATGCGGTGCGGACGATTACCGCCTTGACTACCTGGCCCTGCTTGACAGAGCCGTTCGGGATTGCGGACTTGACAGCGCAGACAACAACATCACCGATGTTGGCGCTCTTTCTCCGCGAACCGCCGAGGCAGCGGATCACCAGCAATTCCTTAGCACCGGTATTGTCAGCGACCTTCAATCTTGTCTCATTCTGAATCATTGACGTTCTCCTTTCGTGTTAAAGAATTACTGCCTTCTCAACGATGCGGACCAGGCGGAAGTGCTTGTCGTGAGACAGAGGTCTTGTTTCCATGACCTCAACGACATCTCCGACCTTCGCCTCATTGTTCTCATCGTGAGCCTTGAACTTTGTAGAATACTTCACCTGTCTTCCGTAAATCGGATGACTGTGCATCGTGTCGATCTTGACAACGATCGTCTTGTCCATTTTGTCGGACACTACGGTACCGCGTAATACCTTACGGCTGTTTCTCTCACTCATTCCTCATGTCCTCCTCAGTTGTTCTCCGCAGCGGCTGCGCGCTCGGTCTGAACAGTCTTAATTCTGGCGATCGTCTTGCGGATATCCTTCATGCGGGCAGGGTTCTCAAGTGCACCTGTTGCCTGCTGGAAGCGCAGATTATAGAGTTCCTCGCTCAGGGAAGCGACTTCCTTGACGAGCTCTTCATTGCTCATATCTCTGATTTCCTTGACATTCATGGTTTACTTCACCTCGCCTCTTTTTGCAAAGCGGGTCTTGACGCAGAGCTTGTGCGCGCCAAGGCGGAGAGCTTCGCGGGCAACTTCCTCAGACACACCGCCGATCTCAAAGAGAACACGGCCCGGCTGAACAACTGCTACCCAGTGATCCGGAGCACCTTTACCGGAACCCATACGTACTTCGAGCGGCTTCTTCGTTTTGGAGAGCTGCGGGAATACCTTGATCCATACTTTTCCGGTACGGTCCATGTAACGTGTCATGGCGACACGGGCTGCCTCCAGCTGGTTGCTGGATACATAAGCACCTTCGTCCGCTACAAGTCCGTATTCACCGAATGTGATTTCACGTCCGGCTTTCGCACGGCCTTCATAGCTGAGACGATGCGGTCTTCTGTATTTGACTCGATTCGGCATCAGCATAATTAATTGTTACCTCCTTCCTGAGGTGCAGCAGGAGCAGCTGCTTCTGCCTCAGGCTTAGCGGCAGCGTTGTTGTTGCGGCGATCGAAGTTCCGGCTGTTCCGGCGATCTCCGCGGCCTCCGCGGCCGTTTCTGCGGTCTCTTGTGAACCGTCCTTCCGGAGCTTTCGGTTCTTCGACCATCTTTCCAGGCAGCACTTCACCGCGGCAGATCCAGACCTTTACGCCGATCTTACCGTATGTGGTGTGTGCTTCGTCACTTGCGTAGTCAATGTCGGAACGCAGTGTGTGAAGAGGAACGACACCCTGAGAGTATCCTTCCTTACGGGCAATTTCCGCTCCGCCCAGACGTCCGGATGCCAGGGTCTTGATTCCCTTGGCGCCAGAGCGCATGGTCTGCTGGATCGCCTTCTTCTGCGCAATCCGGAAGGACTGACGTGCTTCCAGCTGTTCGCAGATCTTGCGGGCTACCAGATGAGCGTCGAGATCCGGGTTGGCAACTGCCACGACTTCGATCCGGACCTTCTTTCCGCCGCTGAGTTTCTCAAGCGCCTTGGTGAGATTCTGCATGCGGTCACTGCCCTTGTCATCCTTGCCTACGGCAGCACCCGGACGGGCACAGCGGATGACGATTTTGATTTCATTGTCCTTGTGGCCGAGAATTCTCTCGATTTCCACACGGCTTACATACGCATCCTTCAGATTCTTTTTGATGTAATTGCGGATCTTGACATCTTCGTTCAGAAGATCTCCGAATTCAGCTTTTTCTGCGTACCATCTGGACTCCCAGTCACGGATGACGCCGACACGCATGCCGATCGGGCTTACTTTCTGTCCCATAACTTCGATCTTCCTCCCTTACTTTCCATCCGATACCACAACTGTGATATGGCTTGTTCTCTTCAGAATCTGTGATGCGCTTCCCTTTGCACGGGGCATGTAGCGCTTCATGACCAGACCTTCGTCGGCATAGCATGCCTTGACGAACAGATCGTCCGGATTCATGGAATTGTTGTGCTCTGCGTTCGCCGCAGCGCTCTTTACGACCTTGGCGACGGCGCTGGCTGCCTGGTTCGGTGTGAACTCGAGGATGGCCAGAGCTTCGTTCACGCTCTTTCCGCGGATGTTATCCAGCACAAGGCGGGCCTTGCGAGGAGTGACGCGAACGGTCTTTGCGGTTGCTTTAACGTCCATTGTTCAATTCTCCTCTCTTATTTCTTATCCTTGTCGGATCCGTGTCCGCCGAACCGGCGGGTCTGAACGAATTCTCCGAGCTTATGGCCGACCATGTCCTCTGTCACATAGACAGGCACATGTTCCTTGCCGTTATATACCGCGAATGTGTGCTCCACGAAACTCGGGTAAATCACTGAACGGCGCGACCATGTCTTGATGACTTCTTTTTTATTCGACGCGTTCTGCGCTTCAACCTTCTTCATCAGGCTGGCGTCGCAGAAGGGTCCTTTCCTAACACTTCTAGACATTTCTTTCTTCTCCTTTCAGCTTATTTTCCGTTGCGTCTCGTCATGATGAGCGCATTCGAAGCCTTCTTGTGCTTGCGGGTCTTGACACCCATAGCCTTCTTGCCCCACGGGGTCATCGGGCTCTTGCGGCCGATCGGGGTCTTGCCTTCACCACCGCCGTGCGGATGGTCAACCGGGTTCATCGCGGAACCCCTGACGGTCGGGCGGATGCCCTTCCAGCGGTTGCGGCCTGCCTTGCCCCAGTTAACCAGGGAGTAGTCTTCATTTCCAACCACACCGATCGTAGCGCGGCAGTTGGATCTTACCTTACGGACTTCACCGGACGAAAGACGCAGGGTTGCGTACGGGCCGTCGAAGCCGAGGATCTGCGCGGAGCAGCCGGCAGCTCTTGCCATCTGTCCGCCCTTGCCCGGAACCAGTTCAACACAGTGAACGAAGGTACCTTCCGGGATGTTTCTGAGCTCCATCGCGTTTCCGACCTTGATGTCAGCCGCCTGACCGGAGACAATTCTGTTTCCGACATTCAGCTGCTGGGGAGCGATGATATAGCGCTTTTCACCATCGAGATAGTGAATCAGAGCGATGTTTGCGTTCCGGTTCGGATCGTATTCAATCGCCGCGACGATTCCGACGACGTCATCCTTGTTCCGCTTGAAGTCCACAATCCGGTACTTCTGCTTGACGCCGCCGCCCTGGTGGCGTGTGGTAATCCGGCCTGTATTGCCGCGTCCACCGTTGCTCTTCTTCGGAGCCAGCAGGCTCTTTTCAGGAGTGGACTTTGTAATCCGATCATTTGCCAGGGTCGTCATGTTGCGGCGGCCGTTGGTTGTCGGCTTGTATTTCTTAATAGCCATTTTCCTTTAACTTTCCTTTCGCAATTTTCCGGAGATAGCGAATGTTCCTCCG
Source organism: uncultured Erysipelotrichaceae bacterium (assembly GCA_946537255.1). GTDB lineage: Bacteria > Bacillota_I > Bacilli_A > Erysipelotrichales > Erysipelotrichaceae > Bulleidia. The sequence continues at coordinate 3,622 of CAMNFS010000037.1, read as the reverse complement.
ATAGTCAGTTTCTCAGTTCTCTTCGAACAGGCTGATATCCTGTCCTTCCGGCAGCTTCACGATTGCCTTGCGTACTGCCGCGGTCTTTCCGACATAACGGCCCATCCGCTTAGTCTTCGGACGGACATTGACGATATTGACCTTTTCCGGTGTGATCCCGTAGATTTCCTTGATCGCAAGCGCGACAGCTGTCTTGTTTGCGTCCTTGGCAACCTCGAATGAGATCTTGTTGTCTTCGCTGTTCTGCCGCATCGTCTTTTCAGTGATGATGGGACGGATAATAATGTCTCTAGCACTCATTATGCGAATACCTCCCCGGCTGTTTCCGCAGCCTTTTCGGTGAAGACCAGACGGTCAGCGTTGACGATGTCATAGACATTCAGTTCGTTGACCGGCACAAGCAGTGCGTTCGGGATATTGCGCATGGACATGTAGGCGTTGTCATAGTCCTCGGAAGGATCCGCAACGAACAGGGTCTTGCGGTCAAATCCGAACGCGCTCATCAGCGCAACAGCCTTCTTGGTCTTGATTTCATCAAAGTTCAGCGTATCGATGACCGTCATCGTTCCGGACGCGACCTTTTCGCTCAGAGCGGAGCGCAGCGCCAGACGTCTGACCTTGCGGTTGGTCTTGAGCCCGTACTTGCGGGGATGGGGACCGAAGGCGATCGCGCCGTGTCTCCACTGCGTGGCGCGGGTGGAACCCTGACGGGCCCGGCCGGTGCCCTTCTGTCTGAACGGCTTCTTGCCGGTACCGCTGACATACGCTCTTGTCAGTGTGCTGTGTGTTCCCTGTCTCAGGCCTGCCTGATATGCGAGAACTGCGTCGTACATGGCCTGCTGGTTCGGTTCGATTGCGAATACCGCATCCGCCAGTTCCATGGACTTCACAACCTTGGCTTCCTGGTTGTAAACATCAATCTTGGACATTGTCTAACCTCACTTTCCCTTGCGGGCATCGCTGGCCGCTTTCTTCTTCGCAGCTTCCTCAGCCGCCTTTTCCGCAGCCTCTGCCGCAAGCTCTTCGTTGATTGCCTCAGTGACCTTGTTCAGCTCTTCCTCAACAGAAGCACCCTTATAAGAGATGAGTTCTTCCATCTTCACGGACTTGACCGGTTTGACGGTTGTCTTAATGACGACAAGTCCCTTGCGCGGTCCCGGAACATTTCCCTTGACGAGGATATATCCCTCTTCCGCATCAACCTTGACAACAGTCAGGTTCTGATTCGTTGTGGCGAATCCGCCTTCCTGACCAGGCATCGGAGCGTTCTTGTTTACAACACCGTTGTTTCTTCCGTTGGTCGCGAGGGAACCGACATGACGATGATGTCCGGAACCGTGAGACTTCGGACCGATCGTGCCGTTGTTGCGGACGATGACGCCGTTGTATCCCTTTCCTTTGGAAATGCCGCTGATGTCTACGATATCGCCTGCCGCGAATACATCCGCCTTCACTTCCGCACCGACCTCGAGATTCATCATTTCATCTGCCTTGATCTCGCGGATGAACTTCTTCGGAGCCGTGTTCGCTTTCTTTGCGTGGCCGATCGCAGCCTTTGTGGCACGGGATTCCTTGACATCCTCATAGCCAAGCTGCAGTGCTTCGTAGCCGTCTGTTTCCCTGGTCTTCTTCTGAAGAACCACATTCGGCTGTACTTCGATGACAGTGACCGGAATCAGCGCACCGTCAATGGTGAATACCTGGGTCATACCCAGCTTTCTTCCTAAGATACCTTTCATTCTTTAATTGCCGGTCCTTTCTATTACTTCAAATCAATGTGGATGTCGACGCCGCTGGGAAGCGCAAGTCTTGTCAGGGCGTCCATCGTCTCAGCAGAAGGACCGATGATTTCGATCAGTCTCTTGTGAGTACGGATTTCGAACTGCTCACGGCTGTCCTTATATTTATGTACCGCACGCAGGATCGTAACGACCTCACGGTCGGTGGGCAGCGGAACGGGTCCGACGATTTTCTTTGCCCCGTGGCTGTTCGCTGTTTCAACGATCTTCTTTGAAGCAACGTCCAGACTTCTGTTCTCGTAAGCCTTCAAGCGAATTCTTACAGAATTTTTTGCCATGAAATTTTCCTCCTTTATTTCACTCCGACGCAGTCGGATCGCTCAGTGTGAGTTCCCCGGTTATCACGCCAGGATTGACAACGCTTACCAGCGTGCCGGCAATCTCCCACGTCTACGCGAGTGCCTCACAATAGTAACACCCGCATATAGCCTTTGCAAGCATTATTTTCACGTTTTTTAAACTTTTTTATCTTTTTTCAAAGACCCTGTTTTCCTCGCTGTTTTTTGTGAAATCCGTCACATTTTGAACAAATGACAGAAATTTTCATGATTTTCGCCCTGACAGCGCTTACATATGATTGGGTGCCAAATCATCTGCTGTGCGATGATGAATTTGTGCAAAATTTTTAAAAAACTGTGCTTTTATAGATACAGAGAGTCAGAACGATGAAACAGACATTCACACAGAAGATTCCCAGTGATCTGCCCGGCGGGTTTTTCATCTATACAGCCGACCAGGAGGAAACCATTCTTTTCGCGGATCAGAATGTGATCCGTCTCTTCGGCTGTGTTTCCTATGAGGAGTTTCTTGAATACACCTCCGGATCCTTTCGGAACATGGTCCATCCGGAGGATCTGCCCAAGGTAAAAAACGAGATTCAGGCCCAGACCCGGTTCGGTGAGCGCCGCCATGACTATGTACGCTACCGGATTATTACCAGACAGGGAACGGTCCGGTATATCGAGGATTTCGGACATCTGCTTCACGGAGAGGACTGCCGGAGCTATTTCTATGTATTCATTGTCGATGTCGACGCTCAGGAATATCTGAACCGTTCGAGAAATTCCTTTGCCGAAGCGCATGTTCTGTCACTGAACAGTGATACGGATCCATTGACCGGGCTTTTCAATATGGCCTTCTTCTACCAGCATGTGCAGAATATTCTCTCCGCCTCTTTTTCCTGTCGGCAGGACCATGCCATCATTCAGTTCGATATCCCCAATTTCAAGCTGTTCAATGAACGATACAGTTTCCGAAAAGGAGATGAACTGCTCTGCAGTATCGCCCGGACGATCCATCAGTGCTTTCCCCAGTCAGTCTGTGCCCGCTTTTCCGATGACCACTTTGCCGTATTCACTTCCGGTTCAAGAAAATCCATCACAGAAAAAACCGAGGAAGTCACCCGCCTCGTCCGCATGCATGAGGAACCGTCCATGCGGGTCCGTCTCAAGGCCGGCATCTACTTTCTGGATGATTACCGTACCGAAGTCGGACTTGCCTGCGATCATGCCCGCCTTGCCTGCAGTTCCATCAAGGACCGTCATGACGTACAGTACTGCATCTATGATGAAATGCTGAGAGAACGGCTGCGCCGCCAGCAGTATGTGCTGGACCATATTGACGAAGCGATCGAAAACAGATACCTGAAGGTCTACTATCAGCCGGTCGTCCGTACGGAAACCGGAAAAATCTGCGGATATGAAGCCCTTTCCAGATGGATGGATCCCAGATACGGCATGCTGTCACCGTCTGATTTCATAGAAACTCTGGAACACTTCCATCTGATTCAGAAACTCGATGCCTATGTCATTGAACAGGCTGCC
>CAMNFS010000036.1 GCA_946537255.1 uncultured Erysipelotrichaceae bacterium | reverse complement strand
TTTCTTATCCTCAGAATTCCGGAATGATCCATTCCTGCATGTTACAGCAGATGGGTTTCCACATATTCCGCAAAGCCATCATGGGCACAGTCACCGGCAGTGATATCATCCGCGGCCGCCTTGGTATCCTCACTGCCATTGCACATGCATACGCCCCAGCCCACTTCTTCCAGCATCGCGTTATCGTTGGTCGTATCTCCGAACGCCAGAATCTCCTGCGGCTGGTATTCGCCAAGATCGCAGAGTCTTCGGATGCCGAAGCCCTTGGAAATACGGGGATCCATGAATTCAAGAAGCGTTGACTGGGTTTTCAGCGCGTTGAAGTCCGGATCCGGATGTTCCGCAAGCCACTCTTCTGCCCGCCTGGTTTCCTCTTCACTCATCCGAAACATGATCTTGGCATTTTCCTCGGCGCACAGTGCACTGATATCCGGCACGACCTCGATTTCCCTTCTTGAGGTTTTCGAGGATTTGATAATCATGTCATCGATCTTCAGGCAGACCAGCTTTCCATTCCGGTAGAGAAACGGATTGCATTCAAAACGGGCCATGATCGCGGCTGCCTTCTTCAGCTTTTCACTGGAAAGCCGGTAGTATTCATGAAGCACTTTTTCCTTTTCCGTATAAAGCTGGGCGCCGTTGAGCCCGATCAATACATCAAACGGAAAGGAAAACCCCCACTCCCCTGCATACTGTACGATTTCCTCATATGGCCTTCCGCTGGCAATTCCGAATCCATATCCCCTTTCATGAAGGGTATTGATCACCCGCTCCGTACGCGGACTCAGTATCCGGTCCCAGTCATACAGGGTTCCATCGACATCACATATGACCAGTCTGATTTTTTCCTTTTCCATCATTCCTCATCCATTTCTTCGGCAGATTCCACCCGCTCTTCCCGCAGCACTTCATACATCTCCGCCGCGTCCTTTTTCCGTTTCACCTCGGAGGTGGAAAGAACCCGAACGGTTATTTTCCTTGATCCAAAGAGAACCGACACTTCATCTCCTGTCTTTACTTCATGGGCAGGCTTCACCTGCTTTCCATTGATTTCCACCCGCTGATTTCTGGCCAGCTCGCGGGAAACGGTACGCCGTTTCATGATCCGGGAAACCTTCAGCCATTTGTCAATTCTCATTCCGCACTGCCTCCTTCGAACGCAGAATCATCTCTATCGTAAGCGCCAGAGAATCCCTTGATTTCGGAAGAGACGCGATGATCTGACTGTTGGTATAGCGCAGCTCGATATCCTTACTGATATCCGAGAAAATCTGAAACAGCTTCACCCCGTCAATCTTCTGGGAAAACAGCCTGGAGAAGGTCACCTGTACCCGGTCGCGGATTTCCCGGCAGGAATCCACATCCCGGTCATTGACCAGAATATCCAGCTTCCGTTTCTCAAACAGACTTCTCACTTCCTCCGGAAGCGATCCATACTGATCACTGACTTCCGTGCGGTAGGCTTCCAGCTCCTCAAAGCTGTTCAGCTGATCGATTTTCTGATACATGGAAATCTTGTCAAAATCATCGGGAGCGAATTCCTTCGGAATGTATCCGCTCTTACTGATATTGGTATGTTTCAGCTCCGGCGGCTTTTCCTTTGCGGTTCCTCTGGTTTTTTCAATCGCTTCCTCCAGCATCTCAATATACATGTCAATGCCTACGGTATCGATGAATCCGGACTGATCCGGCCCGAGCAGATCCCCCGCTCCCCGGATCGTCAGATCACGCATCGCGATCCGATAGCCGCTGCCAAGCTTCGCGAATTCCTTGACGGCCTGAAGCCGCTTCTGAGCGGTTTCGTTCAGGGTGCGCTGCGGCGGTACCAGAAGATAGGCATAGGCAACCCGGTCACTGCGGCCGACTCTTCCCTTGATCTGATAGATCTGGGCCAGCCCGAAGTTCTGGGCATTATCAATAATCATCGTGTTGGCATTGGGAATATCAATGCCGTTTTCTATGATGGTGGTGCATACCAGCACATTGAGCTCTTTTTTTGTAAACCGGAACATCACGGTTTCAATATCCTCGCGGTTCATCCGGCCGTGCACAATTCCGATTCTCGCGTCCGGAATCAGCGACTGCAGGGTCCGGGCGGTATTGTAGATACTGTCAATGGAGTTATACAGATAGAATACCTGGCCGTCTCTTGCGAGTTCCTTTTCTATCGCGTCCACAATCAGGCCCTGGTTCTTTTCCGCGACATACGTCTGCACGTTATACCGGTTGGAAGGCGGCGTTTCCAGCTGGGAAAGCGAACGGATTCCCACCAGCGACATCTGAAGCGTCCGCGGAATCGGGGTCGCGCTCAGCGTCAGGACATCAATGCCGGTCTTCAGTTCCTTGATCTTTTCCTTGTGCTCCACCCCGAAGCGCTGTTCCTCATCCACAACCAGAAGGCCCAGGTCATGAAACTCCACATCCTTTGAAAGAATCCGGTGGGTGCCGATCAGCACATCCACCTTTCCATCCTTGAGATCCTTCAGGGTTTTCTTCACATCCCCCGCGGATACAAACCGGTCGAGAACCGCGATCGTAAACGGATAGCCTTCAAACCGCTCGGAAAAGGTATGAAAATGCTGTTCCGCGAGAATCGTCGTCGGACAGAGCACCGCGACCTGCTTGTTTTCACTGGCCGCCTTGAAGGCAGCCCGCACCGCGATCTCTGTCTTTCCGAATCCGACATCTCCGCATACCAGCCGGTCCATCGGCCGGTCGGACTCCATGTCCTTTTTGACATCGGCGACCGCGGTTTCCTGATCCGGTGTCAGATCATACATGAACCGCTTCTCAAATTCCTTCTGAAGCTCGGAATCCTTCTGATAGGCATGACCGATGTGTTCCTCGCGGGCGGAATACAGCTTTACCAGCCGTTCCGCAAGATCAGAGACATTCTCCTCCAGCCTTGCCCTGGTCTTCTCCCAGTCCCCGCTGCCGAGTTTGTTGAGCTTCGGTACAATTCCTTCCCGGCTGACAAATTTCCGCACCAGGCGGAACTGGTCCAGCGGCACCAGCAGCTCCGCGTTTCCTTTATAGATAACGCGCAGAAAATCACGCATGACATTCTGCACTTCTCTTGTCTCTATGCCTACATACTGCCCGACTCCGTAGCTTGCGTGAACCACATAATCCCCCGGTTCCAGCTCATCATAGCTGTGGATCACTTCCGCGCTGTGAAACTTCTTCTCATACCGTCCGGAAACCCGGTGGGTGCCGAACAGCTCACGCCCGGTGACGACCGTAATCCCCGCGTCCGCAAGCGTGAAGCCCTCCGGCATTTCACACAGCGAAAAGGAGAATCCGGTGGGAATCCGGTCCATCCCATCCGTCAGAAGCGTATACGGATGGTGTCCCTCCGTGCACGCGTTCATGACAACCGCGTATTCCTTTTCGCCAAGAGCGAACAGAACCCTGGCTTCCCCGGAGAGAATATTCAGCCGCCCGGGAAGTGATTCCTCCGGCAGATGAAGACTGATGATGTTGGACAGATTGTCCGAAAGCGGATCCTCCGCGATTCTTTTCCGACAGGCAATCCGGTCAAAATCATGAAACAGGGCGAAGCGGGGAAGAAGTTTTTTCTCCTGCACCATTTCCTGAATATAGGAGACTGTTTCTTCCTGAAACCGCCGGATGGATTCCCTTACCCCGTTCTCATCACAGATGATCATCAGCGGATCCTTCATGTAATCCGCGACGCACGCGGTTTTCTTTACCAGAGAATAATACGGATACAGACCCGGTTCCCGGATGGAATGCGTGATGAGATCCAGAGCGGTTTCCACGGAAGAAGTCATCAGCGGATCATCCTGTTCCTTCAGGATCCGTCTGGCTTCCTTCTCAATCTCCTCCACATCCGATTCTGAAAACAGAATATCGCTCGCCGGCACAATCTCCACTTCCTGTACCGGCACAATGGTTTTCTGTGTCTCCGCGTCAAAAAACCGGATACTGTCGACCTCATTATCAAAGAATTCCACCCGGATCGGATTGTCATAATTGATGGAATACACATCAATGATTCCGCCTCTTGCGGCGAAGGAAAGAGGCTGATCAATATGGGAAGTCTGAAAATAACCCCCGGCCAGAAGCCGCTGTCTCAGCTCCTTCATCTCCAGGGTGTCCCCGGTTCTGATATGCATGCATGCCCCGGCGAATGTTTCCGGAAGCGGAAGCTGTCTCAGAATGCCGCTCGGGCAGGTGATGACGACCTGTTCCGGATCCTTCAACAGAGAGGAAAGGGCGTCCACCTTGCGGGCTGTCATTTCCGGACTCTGGGCGATCGCCTCAACCCGCAGAGATTCATCCGCGCCGAAAAGCACACATTCCCCCTCATCCAGAAGGGCCGACAGTCGGTCAAAGAGTCTCTGTGCGCTGTATAAGCTGTGCTTTACAACCAGCATCGCCCGCTTCTTCTTCCGATAGGAAGCCGCGATCACCAGGGCTTCCTGAATATAGGAAGTATATGGCAGGGGAGATTTTTCCCGGTTGAGTTTCTGCACCGCCGCGTTTGTTTCAAGCTCCGCAAGCAGCTGCCTGGGAAGTGCGTTATGTTCCAAAATATCAGTCCTTTTCCTTTTCCGCGTGTACCTTCAGGTTATACGCGGACATGACCCTTTCCAGCGGCTCCGTAACCCATGCCTCAGCTGCCATCGCGGCAGTTCTGACGGCATTTTGAAACGGTTCCTGTTCCGCCTTTGGAACAGGGGAAAGCACCCAGTCGGGAACCTCATCGTGTCTGCCGGGCTGGCTGTGACCCACGCCGATCCGGATCCGCGCGATTTCCTGCGTTCCAAGACAGGTGATGATGTGCTTCATGCCCTTCTGACCGCCGGCGCTTCCGTTTTTCCGGATGCGCACGGAGCCGACCGGAAGATCCATGTCATCATGGATGATCAGCACATCCTCCGGCGGAATTCTGTAATAGTCACAGGCCGCCCGCACCGCGTTTCCGGAAAGATTCATAAAGGTCAGCGGCTCCATCAGAAGCACCTTTTCCCCGCCGATCATCACTTTCGCGACAAGGGCATTGAACTGGTTTGAGGTGACTTCCGCGCCAAGCCGGTCCGCCAGCTCGGCGATTGCCATATAGCCGCTGTTATGCCGGGTCTTCTCATATTCCTTCCCCGGATTGCCAAGTCCCGCGATCAGTTTCATTCGTCAGTATCCTGTTCCTTTGATTCCGCTGTCGGTTCTTCCGCCTCAGCGGAAGGTTCCTTCTTCTCTTCGTCCGTTTCGGTTTCTTCCTGGATTTCAATTCCGAGCTCTTTTGTCCACCGTTTGCCAAGTCTTGTATTATGCGCGAAGTTATCAATATTCTTCATGCATTCCTCAAAGCCTTCCTGATCTCCTTCATCTTTCAGAATGACCGCAAGGATCGCCTCCTCGCAGTGCTTGTATAAGCCGATCAGCTGACGGGAGTATTTGAAGCCGCCGTATTCGCCTTCGAGAAGAGACTGAATATAGGCTTTTCCACGGTCGCCTTCATGGGCGTAGAAGTGCCTGTTTTCCTCACAGATCCGTTTCAGAAGCGCGTTGGCGTTGGTTTCATCATATGCCTGCATCTTTTCATACATCAGGCTGCGCAGATCATCCCGGTTCCGGTAATACATCCGGTTGGGAATCGCGAGATACAGGTAAAAGAAGCTGTCCTCGTTCACCTCATATCCCTTGTTTTTTCCATCCGGATTCAGAAGCCCGTCAATATTGAGCTCCCCGAGATGTTTCCTGAACTCTTCATCCCGCTCATAGAACGCGTCTCCCCATAACCGGAGAACACACACCTTGTGCGAGAATTCCTCTCCCTGATGTTCCTCAATAAACGCGTCCGCGTCATGAAAGAACTGATCCCGGTTATCAAAGGAGTCGAGAATATTCAGCATTTTCTGATTCAGCTTGTTCCGGCCGTACATCTTAAAGATACGGAAAGCCATGAATCCCGTAAAAATCAGAAGAACTATATTTACAATCAGATTGACAGACATTTCAGATACCTCCCGGATCCTGTCTGATCCGTTATTTTTACTGCCACGACTGTTATTATAATGCACAGTCAGAAAAGCCGGAACCTCTGTGTTTCATAAACAGGTACCGGCTGATGTATTTTCATTTCCAGATAGTCATCCCCTCTCTCCGCGGAATCCGTCATTGCACAGGCCGCATAACAGGCTGCCCGCCGAACCAGTTCTGCTTTTGCCCTTCTTTTCCGGAACGACTCCATTTCAACGTCGTATATCCTGCGATCTGTTTCCAGATACATATCCATTCGGACAAACTTCCTGTCCGTCTCATAGTTCAGGGTTTTCTGTGCGCTCAGTACCGTCAGCTTCCCGATTCTTTCCTGAAGCATGGTTTCCAGCAGTTCCTTTGCAGGATCCGGATGATTTCCGAATACTGTAGAAAACATCAGATCATCACTGAATGGATAGAGTTTCTTTTCCGTCATGTTTCATTGACCTCCTGTATTATTCATTGCCGGAAGTATGGATTTCTCCGTTTTTCTGTGATTCACAGGACTGGCCAATTTTCCTTTTTTCAGCAGCCGATGAAGGAAACAGTTTCTGAAAACCGCATGACAGAGCGGTTTTTGCATGAAATCAATAAAATTACAATTGACAGGCCTGAGTTGCGCACGTATTATATATAAGCGATTGTTCAAAACAGACGGGAGGTGGCATGAATGAAAAGAACATACCAGCCGAGCAAGAGAAAAAACAAAGCAACCCACGGCTTCAGAGCTCGCATGAGCACAGTCGGCGGTCGTAAGGTCTTAGCAAGACGCAGGGCTAAAGGAAGAAAAGTTCTCTCTGCTTAACAGTGAACCACCGTTGGGTGGTTTTTTTTGACAGACTATGAAGAAAGTCAACCGGGTTCGTAAATCTCAGGAATTCGACAGCCTGATTCACAGTGGAAAAAAGCTGGCCAACAGCTCTTTTGTCATGTATTACCGGCCGAAAAAGGAAGCGCAGGCCCGGATCGGCATTACCCTTCCGAAAAAGATCGGCCACGCGGTAGACCGCAACCGCATCAAGCGGCAGACCCGCATGATGTGTGAAGAGCTGGTCTGTTTCAGCAGTTTTCCCTTTGATCTGATTCTGATTGTGCGCTTTGCGTTCCGGGATAAGGACTTCGCGGAAAACCGCAGACATCTGAAAAAACTTCTGGACCGCCTGCCGGAATCCGACCCGGTCCAAAAAGAACTTGGAAAATAAGGCCGTTAAGTCTACAATGGATAGGTCTATATAAAATAAGGAGATAGGTATCAATGAAGTTCAAGTATTCCGCAAAAAAAATTCTCCTGATTTCTTCGCTCATCCTGGTGGCCGTTGTGCTGACCGGATGTTCGATCCCTACGGATCCGGAGACTCATGAGATTATTCAGATCAGTTCCTCCACCACCTTCCAGGAAATCATGTCAAATGAGAACTGGTTCTCTGCGATCTTTGTCTGGCCGATGGCTCAGGTGCTCAACCATCTCACTCCCGTTATCGGTGTCGCCGGCGCGATTGCCGTACTGACGCTTGTCGTCAACGGGATCCTGATGATCTTTACCCTGAAGTCCAATGTCGCTCAGCAGCAGATGCAGCTGCTGCAGCCGGAAATGGAAAAGATCCAGCGCAAGTATGAGGGCAAGGATGACGACGCCTCCAAAATGAAGCAGGCGCAGGAGATGCAGGCGCTTTACAGCAAGTACAACGTCAACCCGTTCTCGATGCTGCTGGTGACATTTCTGCAGTTTCCGATCATCATCGCGATGTATCAGGCCGTGCAGCGGGCAACCGCGGTCAAGACGGGAACCTTCATGGGGCTCTCGCTCGAAACGACGATCCTGAACGGAATCAAAGCCGGCCAGTGGGGCTACCTGATCATCTTCATTGTCATGGGCGTCTGCCAGTACGCTTCCATGATGCTGCCGCAGTACCTCGCCAAGAAGAAGGCGAAGGAAGAAGCGGACAAGCATCACCGCAAGGCTCCGGAAGCTCAGAATGCCCAGAGCAAGATGATGCAGTATTATATGCTTATCATGATTCTGGTGTTCGGTCTCATGTGGCCGGCAGCCATGTCAATATACTGGGCAATCTACTCACTTGTTACCATTCTGAAGACACTGCTTGTCCAGAAGATCATTGATGACCAGAACAGGAAGAAAGACGGGGACAAAACGAAATGAAAAACTATACCGGCAAGACTCTTGAAGAAGCGCTTCAGGCCGCAGCCGCAGACAAAAACTGCGCGGTTGAGGATCTCACCTATTTTGTAACCGAGGAGAAGAAAGGGCTTCTTGGAATCGGAACATCCGTTTCCGTCGACGCTTACTGTCTCGATGATGTCAAGGAATTCCTCTTTGATTATCTCGGAAACTTCTTTATGGGAATCGACTGTGACCTGGAAGCCGCGATCGAAGAGAAAAACGGAGGCTTCATCGTCAATCTCAACGCGGACAACAACGCCGTTCTGATCGGCCGGATGGGCAAGACCCTGGCAGCGCTCAACACCGTAGTCAGAGGTGCTGTCAACGCCGAGTTCAAAAAGCGCATTGATGTTCTGGTTGACGTCAATCACTACAAGGATGACAGATACCGCAAGCTCATCTCCATGGCAAAGCGCACCGCCAAACAGGTACAGCGCTCCCATGTGGACGCCGAGCTGGATCCGATGCCCAACGATGAGCGCAAGGTCATTCACAAGGCATTGAATGAATGGCATAATATCCGCACCGAATCCTTTGGCGAAGGCCTTGGCCGCCACGTATGCATCAAGTATGTGCCGGATGAGGAACCGGAAGAAGAACCCGCGGAAGAACCGGTTCAGGAATAATGATCAGACCATTTCAGGATGTTCGGAATAAACGGACATCCTTTTCTTTCCAATAAAAAAGCCAGTCTTTATCCGACTGACTCTTCTTCTTTCGCTTCCTCTTCTCTGTTCCATTTCCGATCCCAGATTTCCTGAATGGGAGGCTGATGGTTCCTGCGAAGCACATAAACGGCATAGACCGCGTGGGCAATCATCAGAACCGTATCCAGAATGTTATACCAGGTCAGCTGCCCGGTCATGACGCCTTCTGTCAGAGTCGGATCCATCGTCAGAAAGACAAAATCATTCACCACATGAAGGAAGATGGATGGAAGAATACTGCCGGTGCGCTGATACAGCATGCACATGAACAGACCATGGCAGAAAGTGCAGATCACCTGCACCACCGCGAGAACCGGAGTCGCTCCGGCCAGTATATTGAACGCGTGGGCCAGACCGAAGATCAGGGAAGTAATGACGGCCGCTTTCAGCGTCTTGTCCCCGCTGTCCCTGAAATACCGCATCGCGATCGCGATCGGCATGGCTCTGAACGCCGTTTCCTCCACAAAACCGGCGGACAGCGACATTCCAAGCGCATCCAGACTGGGCTTAAAACAGAAGTGATGAATGCAGAGAAGCAGAATGGCACTCAGTAATACATAGCCCATTCCAAACAGGTACTCCGGCAGGATATCCTTCATGGAAACATGCATGCGCACGGATCCTTCATACTTCGGCCGATACCACCACTTGAATCCTGCCAGCACCGCCAGCGCAAACAGCGAGCTTGTAAAGTAGGACGCGGTTGTCGCCATGTCTTGGTTTCCCATGAACAGCACACCCGCCGTCATCCCGCCGCCGATTTCCGATACCAGCATTCCGACCGGTACACAGAAAATCATTGCGATCACCGGAAGATTCTCACTCAGCGCATGATCTCTGTTCTTTCTCAAAATAAAACCTCCTGCAGAAACTGCCTCCTCATTTTCTCACCATTCCTTCCGATCCGCCAGCCCGTCCATTGCCTGAATGAAAGACCGGAGGGTTCCAATAGACCGGTGAATGATTCCGTCAGTCCTTATCTGTTTCATACTTCCGTATTTCACCGGTCGATGCGTCTATTTCAAACTCATATTCCAGATTACCGGATCGGAATTCAATTTCATAAACCTGTCTATTGTCTTCCATATCCAGCTTGGTTTTCAGCCGGGTAATATCCGACCGGTTCACACCCGCTTTGGCAAGGGCGGTATTGAGTGCCTGTTCCTCACTGATCGGTTCAGCGGCTGTGGCTGTGGATCCCGGTGTTTCCGCGTCCCTGTCAAAAGAAACTATTTCGCCGGTTGCCGCATTGATCTCATAATCATATTCCGTATTCCCGCTGATAAACTCAATATCATAGACCTGCGTATTGTTCTCATAGTCCATTCCGGTCTTTAAGAAGGTGACATCCTCTGCCTTGACTCCCGCGTGTTCCAGGGCCCTGGCCTTGGCGTCTTCCAGCGTAATTGTGCCTTTTTCTGATTCAGCCTGTGAAGCGGAAACCGGTGTTTCGGTACTCACCGGGGAAGCCAGTGGCTGCGTCAGTGGCGTGGCGGAAATCTCCGTCTTTGCCCTGGAACATCCGCCAAGAAGTGTCAGTACCGCAAGTACTGCCGCTGTTTTCTTCAGATTGATCATTTCTTTCCTTCCTCCTTCAACAGATATACGCTCCTTCCGTATTATAAAACACGTTCCGTTTTTTCAGGGAACGGCGCCGGTGGTTTTCTGCTGTTTTCCCTTCCGCTTCCTGCTGTGCGGCTTTGGCTGAATGCCGCGTCTTTATGCAGATCATATGGACAGAAGGATCCGTGATTCAACGCAGCTCTTTATAATGGCGCGCGGTAATGATACGGCCCAGTCACATGCCTGCAGATCCTTTTGCGTCTCTTTTTCCCCGCGTTTTCAAAAAGCATGATGATTTTCTCTTTCCGCCCGTTGATATGCACGCATGTGCTTCGTGCCTTTCGAAACTCCATGCGTTTCTTTTTTTTCAGCCATCCGATCCTCTGACTCCTCCTTTTCCTTTCTTCTGCGCCACAGCATTTTTCTCTTTCATCTGCGTACAACAGGGGCTTGACTGTTCCCATAGGGAACAGAAGTATGATGAATCCACCCATGATCTATACCGTCAAAGATGTGTGCTCTCTGGCAGGTGTCAGCCGGAAAACGCTGTTTTACTACGACCGAATCGGTCTGCTTTCTCCATCCGAGAGAAAGGGAAAGCAGAGATCGCGTCTCTATACGGATGCCGAAATCCATACGCTCGAAAGGATCCGTTATTACCAGAAGGCAGGATTGCGCCTGTCGGAAATCAGCCATCTGCTGAATGAACCGGATCAGGATCATTCCGATATCTTTCAGACGGTCATTGACCGCCTCAGCGATGAAATGAAGAAAGCCGAGGAAACCATCAGGCTGTGTGAAAAAGCCAGGGAGGAATATGAACATGCTTCAGGTAAAATGCCCGGATTGCGGAACCATGATTGAGGCAGAGGAAAGCCGCCGTTCCGTATTCTGCCCACAGTGCGGAAGGGAAATCCCTCTGAAAACAGAATCCGCTCCGCGCACTGAAAAAAAATCATTCGCAAAGAAACATCCGGTGATTACGGTCCTGCTGTGGCTGCTGATTTTCCCGATCATGGCGACCGTCTTTATCTGGAGATCCGAATTCTGTCAGCGGTTTTCCATCCGGGTCAAAGCCATTCTTACCGCGCTGCTCTGGATTTTTACTCTGCTGTTTTTCAGAAGAGATGACATCGCGAAGGCCCTTGCGCCAAAGAAGCTGACCTGGTCCGAAAACAATGTTCTGTTCGGACCGGGGCTGAGCCCTTATATCCAAGCAGAAGGAAAGTCTTCCGCGGATATCCACGGAAATGAGATCACCGTTTCCATTCCGGCAGTCTGTTCCAGAAATCCCAGGGAAGCGATATCTGCCGAATTCACGCGTCATGAACGGAATATCGACCAGTATGATCTTTACTCATGGACCTTTCATCTGAATTCCTGGACAGAGATCAGTTCCTATGGAAGTGCTTCAGAAACTGCCGCTGCCGCAAAACTTTACGAAGACCTCTTTTCCATGCAGGATGGAGAACCCCAGACTCTTCGGTTTACAGTCTCTTTATCGGATTATGAACTGAAATCTCTGCGGGAATCCTCCACGCTGAATCTTGACATGGATCTTGAATACAGAGGATTCGGAGAAAGAGAAAATGAACGCATCCGGATTCCCTGGCAGCTTTCATCCATTGAAAATAAGCCGCTTCCCACAGAAACCCCGCAGTCTGAAGCAGCACCCGTCCCTTCTAAGGAACCTGTTCCTTCCATAGAACCATCCTCCTGTCCATCTGCAGAACCCTCCGCAGAACCCACTTCCGAACCGACACCGAAAACAGAACCCACATCTGCCCCGGCAGCCGGGATCCGGCCGGAATTCCGGGAGATGTGCGACAGCTATGAAGCCTTCATTGACGAGTACTGCCGGTTTATGACTACGGTGTATGCGTCGAATGGCAGTGATCTCAGCGTTTTGATGGAATATACCAGTTACATGTCAAAGCTCGCGGATCTTCAGAAGAAGATGGACGCGGTTGATGAAACCACGCTTTCAGAGGAAGAAGACCGGTATTATCTTGATGTTCTGCTGAGATGTGAAAAAAAGATGCTGGATGCGGCGGCGGCTGTAAACAACGGATGATTTCCATATTCAGTTTTCAGGACGTTCATAGAGAAAATACAGTTCTCCGCTTTTATAACAGCGGATGGTTTCATGCGGAAGGTAGCCGGACATTGTTTCCGGTTGATCCGTAACGATTACATAGGAATGAATCGTTCCGTTTTTACGGATCTCTTCACAGATTCGTTTTCCTTCCTTTTCCGAATCCTCATAATTTCCGCTGTTTGCGACAGAGAAATACAGACGGCTGCGCTGTTTCAGAGCTGCGGCCGCGGCGGTACGGATTCCCCGCGCGGTACTTACATCCTCCTTGATCAGAGTGACTCCTTCTGAGAATATGGAGGCTGCTGTTTCATCATTCAATATCGATTCATAAGAGGCATTCTTCCGCATCATCCGGTGTTTTTCCATTACACAGACATGAAGATCCACGGTCTGAATGGTCAGAACCAGAAAAAGAAACAGGAACGCGTTTCGTTTCTTTCCCAGTTGATCCATGAATTTCCAGAAGAAAAGAATCATGCCGGCACACAGACTGTACCAGACCGGATAGAACATCCGTGAGCTTGCCCGGAATATTCCGCACAGATCCTTGATCTGTGACGGAATCGGAATGGTGAAGAGAACCCGGCTCTCCAGTGTGACTGTATTTGTGACCGCAAACAGAGCGCAGAAAACCATCATCAGTACATACACTCTGTTTCTTTGGATCCAGGCACCGATGACATGTCCCATTCTTTGATGAATGATCTCTATGGCACAGATGAAACATCCAAGCAGAAAACCTGCCCCAAGATAATTGAACCCGTCATAATTCCCGAGGGTCTGCCCTCTCTTTTTCAGAAAGAAAGACCATGTATATTCTCCCTTGCTTGATGGATTGACCAGCGCGTTCAGATTCATGGAGTAGAACCCGTATCCGCTCCGTGAGGTTTCAATCCCGTTTCCAAGCACACCAAGA
The DNA here is from genome assembly GCA_946537255.1 of uncultured Erysipelotrichaceae bacterium. GTDB lineage: Bacteria > Bacillota_I > Bacilli_A > Erysipelotrichales > Erysipelotrichaceae > Bulleidia. The sequence continues at coordinate 11,132 of CAMNFS010000036.1, read as the reverse complement.
AGAACACCAAAGCCAGCGGTGACAGAAAGAATTCCGATCATCCTCAGCACACTGCGTTTCTTTCCCCTTTTCCAGTCCTCGAGAACGGAAAGAAACAGGAAAACAGAAATCATCGGCAGAAAATACGGATGGATTCCAATCGCCAGGACCAGAAGGAACAGGTAGTGAATATAATGACGGACACTGAACTGTTTTCTGTGTTTCTGCCAGATCAGAATGGCCATCAGAATCATCCACTGGGAACCCAGGGCCGTATGGCGGAAGGATCGCTCCATCAGAATCGGTGCCGTGGCAAACAGGATCGATGAGATCAGGGAATAACCTGCGTTTTCAGTCTTGAAATAGATCAACTGGTAGCCGGTCACGCTCTGAAGAATATAGCATGAAAGCGCGTAGATCCCGAAATACTGAAAGGTTTCCGGAAGAATCGTCCGGAACAGTTTGAACAGGATGGCAACCCAGGGAATACTGTCAGTGAAGGAGATGATGGTTCCAGTACCGACTGCCATATCCCCGGCCATTCCAAGCGGAAACGCCCATGGTGAATTGCGGAACGCGAGCCAGCCCGCATAATGCTGGATCACATCGGATTCATCATATCCCGCCATGATCCACGCGTCATTCTGAACAGAAAGAGGATACCAGCCATAGATCAGAACAAAAACGATCATTCCTATTACAGCGGCAGTAAGCAGCCCGATCAGATACAGAACTTTTTTATTATCAGTATTCCTCGGATTCATTTTTCATTCCCTCTGTCTTTTCCATCCGTATTTCCAGTATTGTTCGATGGATGAATGATCAGATAAAAGTCCTTATGCCCGGTTTCCCGGACATCAAATGATTCCCTGAAAAGATCGATCATTTCCGGATGGGTGGTATAAAGACAGTTGATTTCAAAATCTCTTACAAAATAAGACACATTTTCCTTACTGATGTTATCCGGGGAAAGAATGGTTGAGGCGCGGCAGAGCGTAAAGAAACGATGACTGCTGTCATCCAGATCCTCCCTGTCAATACAGAGACAGTTCGAGTGATTCAAAAGATAATCCGCCAGTTCCTTTTCCTCTTCATTCAGGCAGATCAGGGAAGGATAATCCTGATGATGCATGAAGGATGCGACCCATTTCCATGGCTTATAGATGTGCACGGATCTGATGGCGCCGACCGTCAGAATCACTGCCAGTATTCTGGAAAAGGTCTTCTTTTCCTTATCGGTACTCAGATGATTCCGAAGCGAACGCGCTGTTTCCATGACACCAAACTGCAGAAAGAAGACAAACAGGACATGGTACCGCTCATTCTTATATCCCGTAAGCATGTATATGAGTTCCAGTCCGCATACACAGAGCCATACCGCTGTCATTCTTTGATCGCGCAGGGTTTCCTTCAGCCTGTTTCCCATCGTCTGAAGGACTGAAACCCTTGTCACAAGGAACACTCCCAGAAAGAACACAAGCACTTCAGGCAGAAAAGACTGATGGAGAATAACCCAGATCAATGAGTTCAGGGCAGTCAGGTTCCTGCCGCTGAACGCGATGAGCCACGCGGGAAAATCATCATGAATCGTAAGGGCCGGCATCTCCCTGGGAAAATAGGTGCTGGGTCTGGTGTCGGGGATGTTTGTCAGTCTTCTTCCGTTGTCTGTCACAAAAAAACGCCCGAAGTGACTCTGGGAATAAATGATCCATGGAAAACACACTGCCGCAACAGCAGCGATGTAGATCAGAATCAGAACCAGACATTTCTTTTTTTCTGTGTTCTGAAAACAGATCAGCAGAATACCGATCAGAGCGCATCCGACAACAGCGAGAAAATCAAATCGATTCATCAGTCCCAGTCCCGCAAGCAGCCCTGTGCGAAGTACCGCAGACGGATCGGTAAGATCGGAAAACAGAAACTCCCGGAAAATCATTGCCAGAAACAGATATCCAGGCACATTACTGCTTCCGCCCGCAACCTGATGGATGAACAGATCTGTGATCATCATCACACCGGCAGCTGTCAGCAGGGTGATCTCACACTTTTTCCTTCTTCCTGTTTCTGAAAGAAGCTCAAGAATGAAAATACAGGCAAGCGAATTGATCAGACAGGCCATTGTCACTCCGGTATTGAACACCGCGTTTGCGGCTGCGGTGAGTACCGGCTGCAGCGGCGGGAATGCCATTTCATAATGAGTATTCATGATGTGCTGACGGATCCGTTCCATATAACCGAAATCAGAAAAAACATATCTTGACATGTCATAGACCTGCCAGGTATCCGCCGCGATTGCCGGTCTCATGAATTCTTTGATGAGAGCCAGATCCAGAAAACTCTTCAGAACAAAATATCCGATGGCTGAGATCCGGGATGCTTTCCGGATGGTATGAACAAAATGACACGAGAGAAAAAGATACAGAAGAATCAGCAGGAAAGCGCCTGCGGTTTCGGAAAGACTCAGGGAGCGGTGCGCCAGCATGACAATCCCAAGGAACACAGAAAGGATTCCCTGAATCCCAAACATGATTTTCACTGTTCTGTTCCATTTCATTCCCGCATCCACTCCTTTTTTTCATTCCACTGAGATTCTGTTTCTTTATCCCTGCATATCAGGCCGGTAATATCCCGCCGCGTTGAGAAGCAGGATTTTCATGAGTTCAAAGCTGCCCTGAACGGCACTGATCTTTGTCGGTGTTTTCCCAGTGGATGGATAAAAGCGTCCGACCGGGATCTCGCATGTCTTCATTCCCAGCTGGCTGGCACGGACAGAAAGGTAGGCAAGAAGCTCATAGGAGTCAAACACATCCCGAAACGGCTGAACCCGGGGATCGCTTAAATATTCCGCGGAATATCCACGGAACGCGTTGGTGGTATCCGTAAACCGTTCTCCCGCGGTCAGGGAAATGACCGGGGCATGAATCAGCTTTACGGAGATCCTCCGCAGAAGCGGTGTGTTTGCCTCTCTTCCTCCGGCAATAAAACGGGATCCCTGCACGAAATCAAACCCGTTCTCCAGTTTTCTGATGAAAGATGGAACATCCTCTATGCTGTCCTTGTCATTGCCGTCGATTGTGATGATTCCTTTATACCCACGGTTCAGAGCCCACCACATTCCCATGCGAAGCTGCGCTCCCTGTCTTCCCGCGGATCGTTTGATCAGAAGGGTATTGACGTTCAGATCCCGCAGAACCTCTTCCTTCATAGATCCATCCGTCGACCCTCCGTCACAGATCACAATATCCGCCCACTCCGCGATTCCAGCATTCTTCCCCCGGTTCAATTCCCGCAGGATCCGTTCCCCTTCATTGATCACCGGAATCAGAAGCGCGTAATCCTTTGTTTTCTCTGCGAATTCAATACATGAAAAATCAGGAACTCCCTTTATGCCTTTGCTTTCCATATTCACTCCTGCCAAACCATGCCACATTTTCGTTTTCTCTCAGACTGCGGAACGATTCGTCATACGTCCCTTCCGCGGTGATTTCCAGTTCATCTTCTTTTTCCGTAAATTTCCGAATATGAAACAGATTTCCGTTCAGGTAAAAATCTTCCGCGTTGGAAAGAATTATCCGGTTTCGTTCGGAAGAATGAATCGAAAAGCAGAGATTCCCGTTTTCCTCCGCTATGCTCTGAATGGGAATATATTCAAACGGCACAGTAAAAATCCTCTGACACTCCGCCGCTTCCACTGTAAGAAACGTATCTTTTTTCGGTTCACTTTCAAGCGTAATCTCTCCGTATCCGTTGACGATCTGAATGGGAAGATACTCCGTGCTCTGAGACCTGAGATAATTTGTTTCAAATAAATCCGTCCCGCTGAGAGAAACCCCTTTGTTTCCCGCACGCACCATGGAGTGAAGAATGAAATGAGAGTTCAGACTTCCGGTCTTCTCTGTCTTCCATGAAACCAGAACATCCGCGATTCCGTTGACGGAAGGGTCGGTATGAACCGTGATGGCTTTTTCAGAAGCCGATACATCCTCAATTTCGATCTGAATCCCGCCCTCGCGGACATGGGACTCTCCTTCTGAATTTCTTTCCCAGTACAGTTCATATGCATTCGCGAACACCGGATGCCAGTTTTCATACAGCTCCCGGTAAAAGAACCAGTTCGCCCGGGTTACCCAGAATTCCCATTGTGAAAAATCTTCCCGTATCGTCACCGCAAGATCAAAGTCCTGTTTCTGAAACGAGTCGAGATAGTCCTGACGCTGTCTGTCTCCCAGAACATGAATGATATAGTCCGTTCCCGATGGATGGAACTGCCCTTCCTTCACCTCCTGAGCCGAGGCATAGGTCGAAAAGAACCGGCGGTGGTTCAGAAACTTCGACGCATTGACCAGATCTTCTCCAAGCGAAGTGTTATATCCGCCCAGCTCTGCGATATAAGTCCCCTTCTTCATATGGTCCTGAAACAAACAGAGCGAATGGATTCCTGCCCCGTCCGCAACAAGCAGCAGGACTGCTGCAAGGATGGATACGGCAGTGACCGTAATCTCATGAATTCTCTTTGTTTTTCGAAGCAGAAAGCCGATCAGATTCAGGATTTCTGCGGCTATGGTCGCAATCAGGACAGTGGAAGCGACTTCAATCAGATTTCCGCCGCTCAGCAGTTTATATTCATTGACCACACAGAAATTCACCATGTTCATAAAACACGGGATCCCGTATCTGAGCAGGGAACGTTCCTCTTTCCGCTTTACAAACATCAGAATGAGATACACCAGCGCAAGGCATGCCTGAATCAGATAACGGGATCCCTTGTTGATGGAATAAATATAGAAGCTCTTGCGGCCGTTGTAATACCAGTACTGATATCCTCCTGTACCGAATGTCGCACTGAGCCACTCAGAGAAATGCCCGAGCGTGCATATCTGAACAAACAGAAAAACAAAAACAAGAGAACCGCTCAGCACGAGTCCGGTGCGGCCAAGGGAAGCCGAAAGTTTTCTGCCTTTCGCAAGAGAGATGAAAAAAATCATGATCAGAAGACAGAGCCAGGTACCGATGCCGTAATCATTACTCCAGAGAAAACAGAGCGCGGCACAGGCAGAAACCAGAAGAATCCGCGCCAGTTTCTGATGGACTTTCTGATCCGTAAGGTAAAGCATTCCAACAGCCGCAGGCATGATCATTCCCCGTAACAGACGCGCGGAATTACCGACTTCGAAAAAGGAAAAGGATGGAAAGGGATAGGAGGGAGAGACGGACCTTCGCCAGAGATGAAACAGATGGATCAGAAACAGAACGGCAGCTGTCAGGATTCCGTTTCTTCTACCCCCGACTGCCGCGCCGATGGTATAGAAAATACTGAACGTGCTCAGAAAGATCAGAAAACTGAAGGCAATGAGACTGGATCGGTAATTCCCTCCAAACAGAGCAGTAAACAAAGACCCGCTGTACAGATGTCCCATGCCGAGATAATCCTGAAAGTCACGGCAGGGAATCTGACCGGAAAGAAACCGGCGGACCGGATTATAATTCTGAAAGGTACCGTTCATCGGTTTGAAATCCGCGTACTGTCCATTCTTCAGAGCCATGATCAGGCCAAGCCCAAGCAGAAGAAACAGGGTTATCCTGCTGATGATCTGAATCGTTGTGTGTCTGACGTTCTTATCCTTCATTCTGTTTCCGCTTTCCCGTCCTTCAGAAAAACATCCGCGGTATAACGCATGCATGAATCCAGTTCATCCAGAGAATCCGGGCGTTTCATTTCAACAGAGACATATCCTTCATACCATCCATCCAGAAACGCTCTGAGATCCTGATGAAGGCTGCGCTTCTGAATCGGTCTGAGGTTCGGTTCACTGATATGGACATGATGAATCAGATCCGCGCAGTCTTCGATTTCTTCCACAGATTCTTCGTAGTAAATCATGGTTCCCAGATCCAGATTCACCCCGATCCCCGGGGAATCAATCCTTCGAACCAGCTCCGCGGCCTCTCGTGTGGTATTGATGAAATTGGTTCCATAGATGACCGGGTTGGCTTCTATGGCAAAAACCGCGCCGTGACTTTGCGCGTAATCTCCGATGGAATGAAGAAACGAAAGACAGAGTTCATAATCCTCCAGATGTTCCAGATTCCGGTTCTTCGGACATCCAAATACCAGATTCGTACAGTTCACAGCTTCCGCAAAATCAATCGCCTTTCTTGTGTATTCCTTCAGCGCTTCTCTTTCCGCTTCCGTTCCAAACAGGCGGCAGGTGTTTCCATACCAGATTGACTGCATGGAGACCACCTGAAGCCCATCCTCTTTCTTCCGTCTTTCTGACCACTCATGGGCTTTTTCCTTCTGATCGTATGGCCCATCCGGAATCACACGGGTCGGCGCGATCTCCAGTCCGGTGAATCCGTATTTCTTCATTTTCTGATAAACCAGCGCGTCTTCCCGCTCGCTCCAGGCAATATTACTGACGGAACATCTGAACATGATTTCCTCCGTTTCCGCTTTCCAGAAACCTTCTGATATCTGTCAGTTCTTCTTCCTTCGTACAGAGATACCCATCCCTGCCACGAAAGAGAGGATAATGAATACTCCTCAGGTCATAGTCATACGGCTTCTGATTCAGAAGATTCTGCCATTCTTTCCCGGTCGCGAAGAAATACACATCATGCGCGGAGACCGGCGGTGTACAGAGATTCAGAACCTTCAGGCCATGCGTCAATGCAATGGCAATGTCATCCCACAGCCGGCTGAGGTTATAGAACTGAAAGCGGCTGCGGCTGTCGGTAAAGCTCAGGGCGTTGAAGGAACTGTTTTCAAAGAAGGTTCTGAGCCTTTCGGTATCACTGTCCGGATTCAGACAGTAAAACCCGTTTGAGCCAGGAACATAGGAATCCCTTACTTCCGCAGATTCCAAAGATAATTCTTCGTATTTTTCCTTTTTCAGCATGGAAGGAATGATTCTCTGCAGATCAAACAGAAAATTCTTCTTCAGTCCCTTTCCATACAGAGCAGGAAGCCGGATGATGAGCGCTTCCGGAAATTCCCGTCGGACCTGCTCTTCCAGCCAGAGGCGGTTTTTACCATAGGCAGAAAGTCCCTCCGTGATCATCGGACTCTCTTCGTTCCTTTTTCTTGAATCCGGATAAACCGCGATGGTGGAAATCAGAACAAGATCCACGGGATTGATTTCCCGCAGATTGATCAGCGCGTTTTTCATGATTCCAAGATCCCTGTCCGGATCCGTGTCTGCTAAAAACATGGCAGAAGGAATTCCGGCATATACACAGAGATCCGGCCTCATGCCGTAATAATTCCCTACATCCGCTGAATGACAGACAGCGGAAAAAAGATGGGAATCTTTCAGGTTCCCTCCGACAAATCCCGTACTGCCAACCAGTAAATCCCTCATAAATCACCTATTTCTGTATTTTTTCAATCCCTTCCACGAGGTACTTCTGCTTTCTGAAGGTCATGTCCAGAAGCAGACTCAGATATCGAATGATAATGCTCAGAACAATAAAGAGACCAAGCAGCCCGAAGGTCAGAACAAGCATCATCGTGGTCCATCCTTCAATAGGTTTTCCGATCAGAAAGATCACAACCGTGTAGATCAGCTCCAGAAACGCCACCGCTGCCATAAACGCAACAATCCCCATACTGATCGCTTCGCCCGCGTCGGTATAAAGAGCCAGACTGTCTATGGCGAGTGCGAGCCGGTCCTTCTGCCGGCTGGTGAGAGAACCCTCAAATTCAACGACTGCCATTTTCAGTCCTGAAGCGGCGTATTCCGCTTTCCGATACGGCATGAAGCGGCTGCTGGAATGAACGCGGTTGATCGCTCTTCTTGTGACAATGCGGAAGGCATCGGTCTGAATCTGATAGGGATTATGACTGCTTTTGTTGAAAACCTGATAGAAAAGAGAGCTCGAACGTCTTGTCTCTGAAGGACAGACACTGACAATATCATTCCCTTCCTGTGTTTTCTGAAAAGCGGAATACGCGATTTCCATATCATACGGGGTCTCGAGGGAATCAAATTCATAGATATAGTCACCGATCGCGATATCGAGCCCCGCGTTCATCGCGTTCTCCCGGCCATGATACAGACTCAGATGAATGATGGTCAGAGGCTGATCCATATTCTCTGCCCACTGTTTCAGAATAGAGACAGTGCGGTCCGTACACGCATCATCCACGGCAACCAGTTCAAAAGACTCAAAATGCCGATCCATGAACGCGTAAAGACTGCTGAAAAACGGCTCAACCCGCTTCTCCTCATTCCGCAGATAGATCACCGCGGATATAAAACTCTTTTCTTTCTTATCCATGCAGCACCTCATCCAGGTCGTAAACCGTATTGATTTTCCCGGACAGAACACTCACAAACCCGGGAGATTCCGAATGAACCCGGATAATCGTCGGCCTTGAATCATCCATCTCACTGACTGTCAGGATCGGCTTCATACTGTACAGACTCTGAACATATGAAAACTGATACTCTTCTTTCAGGTATTTCTCCGCCAGATGACTCATATAGACCCACGCGCTTTTCGGATGGGACCGGCAGGAGTTGCAGTTATCCAGGCCGTTTTCAAAAGAACACCGGCCTTCCGTCTGTTTCTGACAGGAAAAGGTCGGAAGAACATCATAGCTGGTCTCATGGGGAGTAAAGGTCACGCTGGTCAGACTGTGATAACCGGTCAGACCAAACGGCATCAGGCTGAAGAAGGGGCCGTCCATGACGGTGATGCCGGTACTGCGGAGGTTTTCTGACACCCGGCAGAGGATGATTTCACATTTTTCGTATTTGATCCGAAACGGTTCAAACGCTTCTCCCTCCACCGTCTTCAGAACATCGTTGACGCCGGCGTACGCGGCATTCAGTATGAATGGGGTTTCCACCGACATCCCTTCGCACCTTACAATCCAGGAGTTCCCCTGCCGTATGATTTTTTCCGGTCTTGAATGGAAACACAGTCTGACATTGTTCAGACTGCTCAGCTGATCCAGGAACCATCGTTTCAGGATCTGCGCATCGTAGGTGTATTCTCTTGTGAGGAACGCGCCGTCTACCATGCCGGGATTGAAATAATCTTCCGCGCTGACTGGCCGGCACTGAATTCCGACATTCTGACAGAACTGACGGAATTCCTTCGCGTCGGTCCAGCTGAATGTTCTGCTTGTCGCATAAATCTGATCGAAATCCCGATGAATGCAGAAGCCGAAATCCTGACAGAACCGTTCAAAATAATGACAGCTTCTGACAGCGGTGGAATAGCTGCGCGGGTAATGATATCCCATGTGAACCCGGGCCTGATTGATATAGGTAGCTCTTGAAAACGGCGCGTCATCCCGTTCAAGAACAAGGACGGTCTGGCCGTTCTTCCCGCATTGAAGGGCGCTGTATAAACCATATAATCCTGCACCGATTATTACTTTGTCATAGTACTTCATATCCCTGATCATCATCGGCTGGTCCCTTAGATGAAAGCCCCTCTCTCTGCTGGTTTCGTCTTTCTTCCGGTATTCTTATAAGAACTCAGTAATGCGCCTGTCTGCAGGTTCCGGTTGTCTTATGGGCAGCCACAGCGTTTTCATCTAGCGCGCTAGACGGAGAATCCATACAGAAACACTCATCGATGCTTTTTGAAAGTGCCCGGGCAATTCCGCTCATTGTACTCGCTTTTAAATCCTTATAATTCCCGCTCTCAATGATAATGATCGTGCTTTTTGAGACGCCTGCTTTCTCGGCAAGCTGCTCCTGCGTCAAGTGTATTTCCTTCCTGAACTGTTCAACATGATTTATCATAAACGCGCTCCTTTAAAGTAAAATCTAGCGTGCTGTACAGCGATTGTCAAGCACATTGGACAAACAGGCAAGAACCCTGCTTTCCTGCTGTTATGGCGATTTCTGCACGCGGAAAACAGACAGGACGCGGGATCTTTTAAAAAAACAAAGAAAGAAGAAACCCGGAAGGAAAGAAAGGACTGCGGTTTCCGAAAAGATGCGGGAAAAAAGAACCGGCCCAGCATTCCTGCATGTATGGGTTCTTCGCTGGTTCACTCAGCCCGGCTGCGGAACCCCGTTCTGATATTTTCATCATATGAAAATGCGGAAAACGGGATCTTCAAAGGACTTCTGTCAGAATATGAAAGGGGTGCTGTTTTCTGTTCGCACTGATAATCCCGGATTGCGCATACCCAGGATCGCAGGTTTTCAAAATATCTTCTGTTTGTTGACAAGAAGCACCGTTTCAGGAGTATATTTTAAAAATAGTTCGGTTTTTCGTGTATTGTTCATTGTATCAGGAGGTGATCAAAATGAAGCTTGGCTCCATCATTCATTCCTACAGAAAAGAACATAAGCTGAGTATGGACGCGCTCGCGGAGCGATCCGGTTTAAGCAAAGCCTATATCGCGATCCTTGAAAATGAAAAGAACCCGATCTCCGGAAAACCAGCCAAACCATCTCTTGAAACCATTCAGAAACTCGCGAAATCCATGAAGCTCACTACGGATGATCTGATTTCCATGATGGACGCGGACGCGCTTGTGTCTTTTGAACGTCAGGAAGATGAGGAAACAGGATCCGTGAAACGCCCGGTCACGAAAACCTTAATGAACATCAATATATACAAAGACACCTCCGGCAGTTCTGATTTATTCATGGACGATCAGATCATCGAAACAATATCCCTCCCTGCATGCATGTTACCGGACCGGGACGCGGAATATTTCGGCAGGTTCGCCATGGATGATTCCATGAGCGGCGCGGGCATCAATGACGGAGATCTGATCATCTTCCAGAAAACCGACGCAATCGAAAGCGGCGAGATCGGCTGTTTTCGCGTGGATGAAAACACAGTGACCTGCAAGATCTTTTCCAGAATCGGAGAGATGATCTATCTGTTCCAGGCAAACAATCAATATCAGCCGATTCCGATCGAACCAAAAAAACAGCGCTTCCAGGTTCTTGGCACAAAGGCATTACTGATCAAAAAATAACGGTTCATGAACCTCTGCCTGAATCCATCCTTATAAAAAAAGGCCAGACTGGTAATTTGGTGATTTTTTGAATATTTGTCTGCAGATTGAATACACTGTCCAAAAATCGGGACAGTGAAAATCGGAACTCGTGCGATCATACAGGCTGAGCAGAGGTTCCGGTATGATTCATGACAACACTGTACTGAAGGACGAG
>CAMNFS010000035.1 GCA_946537255.1 uncultured Erysipelotrichaceae bacterium | reverse complement strand
TATGAAAACAACGTGAAGAAGGCAACCGCCAGGGTCACATTCATTGGAATGGGTGGCTGCAGCGGAACCAAGACCGTCTCCTTCCAGATCAGTCAGAGGAACGTATCAAAGCATTGGTATGAAGCAGTGGCTGAGGCACTTGGACTGGAATTCTGAATGAAGCATAAGGACGCTGTACCTTCGGGTATGGCGTCTTTATTCATCTTTGAAGCCGAAGGATAGAGACCTGGGATAATGAAAGAAGAAAAGAAAGGATGCACACGGGAAGAAAGGCGGATGGACAACCGTATGGTTCCCGTAGAAAACGGGTGCCGGCGTGTGGTAAAGTAACAGGCAGGAGGTATCAGTGATGGCAAAGATTCCAATGGAAACACCCCTTGTGGAAATGGACGGGGATGAAATGACCAGAGTTCTCTGGAAGATGGTCAAGGATGAACTTCTGGAACCTTATATTGATCTGAAGACGGAATACTACGACCTCGGCCTGAAGCACCGGGATGAAACCGATGATCAGGTGACGGTCGACGCTGCCAACGCAATTAAAAAATACGGTGTCGGTGTAAAATGTGCGACCATTACGCCTAATGCCGCCCGGGTAGAGGAATATGGACTGAAGAAGATGTACCGCAGTCCCAACGGCACATTGAGAGGACTGCTGGATGGAACCGTGTTCCGTACACCTGTTCTTGTCAAGGGCATCACACCGAATGTGAAAACATGGGAAGAACCGATCACCATCGCAAGACATGCCTATGGTGATATCTATAAAGCGACGGAATTCAGGATTGAGAAAAAGGGCAGAGCGAAGCTTGTGTTTGAAGCGGAAGACGGCTCTGTTACCGAGCAGACCATCTTTGAATTCACGGATCCGGGTGTGGTTGAGGCAATGTTCAATACCGATCAGTCAATCCGCAGTTTTGCGAGAAGCTGTTTCTCCTATGCGCTTTCTGAAAAGAAGGATCTCTGGTTCGGCGCCAAGGATACCATTGCCAAGAAATATGACGGACGCTTCCGGGAGATCTTCGAAGAGGTCTATGAAAACGAATACCGGGAAGCTTTTGAAAAGGAAGGACTGACCTATTTCTACACCCTGATCGATGATGCGATTGCCCGTATCATGAAATCAAAGGGCGGTATGATCTGGGCCTGCAAGAACTATGACGGAGACGTATTCTCCGATATGCTGAGTTCTGCCTATGGAAGCCTTGCGATGATGACTTCCGTGCTGGTGTCGCCAGAGGGTCTCTATGAGTATGAGGCGGCTCATGGCACCGTGCAGCGTCATTATTACCGGCATCTGAAGGGAGAGGAAACCAGTACGAATTCAGTGGCGACCATCTTTGCCTGGACCGGCGCATTGCGCAAGCGCGGTGAACTGGACCGCAATCCGCATCTCATGCAGTTCGCGGATGATCTCGAGCAGGCCGTCATTGCCACGATTGAATCCGGCACAATGACCAATGACCTGGCGGCGCTTACAACACTTGAACATGTACGTCCGGTCAGCTCTCTGGAGTTCATTCAGGCGGTACGCTACATGCTGGAGCGGGTTCGCAACGATTAAGGAAGAAGGAAAGATACTATGGCATTTGATTCATTAAGTGAACGCCTGAATAAAACCATGCGGAATATTGCCGGCAAGGGAAAACTGACCGACAAGAACATGGAGGATATGCTCAAGGATGTGCGGCTTGCGCTCCTTGAGGCGGATGTCAATTACCGCGTTGTCAAGGACTTTCTGAACAGCGTCCGGGAAAAGGCACGCGGCCAGGATGTCCTCAATTCCGTTGAACCGGGTGAAATGCTCGTCAAGATCGTGCATGATGAAATCATCGCCCTGCTTGGCGAAGACAAGGCGGATCTGCAGTTTGCGGATCAGGGGATCACAGCGATCATGATGGTCGGTCTTCAGGGAACAGGTAAAACAACCTCTGTTGCCAAGATCGCCAAGATCGTCAAGGAAAAGATGAACCGTAAACCGATCATGATTGCGGCTGACGTCATCCGTCCGGCGGCGATTGATCAGCTCAAAACCCTTGGCCGGGAAATCGATGTGGAAGTGTTCTCACTCGGCCCGGAGACATCCGCGCTGGTGACGGTGCGGGAAGGAATGGAATACGCCAAGGAACATGGCTATGACACGGTATTCATCGATACCGCCGGCCGTCTCCATATTGATGAAGAGCTCATGCAGGAGCTCAAGGACATCAATGACTATGTCGCACCGCAGGAAATCCTTCTGACGGTTGACGCGATGACCGGTCAGGATATTGTCAACGTCGCGAAATCCTTTTCTGAGCAGCTTCCTCTGACCGGACTTGTCGTTACGAAGTTTGACGGTGACTCCCGGGGCGGCGGCGTCCTTTCGGTCAAGGCGATTACCGGCCTGCCCGTCAAGTTTGTGGGTGAAGGCGAAAAGATCGATGACATGGACATCTTCTATCCGGACCGCATGGCGGATCGGATACTCGGCATGGGAGATGTCGTATCACTCGTTGAAAAAGCCCAGGAGAAGCTCGATATGGAAGAGGCGGAGCGTTCCGCTCAGCGGCTTCTTGACGGCGTCTTTACAATGGATGACATGCTCAGCCAGCTCGAACAGTTTCAGAAGCTCGGACCTCTGTCCGGTATTCTGAAGATGCTGCCGGGATACAGCCAGTTTGCTCCGATGATTGATGAAAGCAAGGCCAATGACAGTATGAAGAAGACCAAGGCAATCATTCAGTCCATGACAAAGGCGGAGCGGATGGACCCTTCCCGCATGCGCGGATCCATGAAGCGCAGAGTGGCAAAGGGCAGCGGCACAACCCTGACGGAGGTCAATCGGCTGATCAATCAGTTTGAAAAGATGAAGAAGATGATGGGCACGATCGGGGCCATGCAGAAAAACGGTTCGCTGAATGAAGAAAATCTGGAACGCATGATGGGCGGTCTGGAAGAACAGATGAAGAAGAATCCCCAGATGAAATACCGGGGCGGAAAGAATCCATATAAATTCTGAGTTCATGGAGGAAAAGGGAAGAACGGATGCTTCTTCTCTTTTTTGCATGCAGGTATCCGGCGGATGAAATGGGGATTGATGGAGCTGAAAAGGACAGGCATAATGGAACTGTTAAGAAACGGAGAGAACCTATGGGATTATTTGATTTTCTGAAGAAGAATGAAGAAACAGTCAACAGCCTTCATATAGCGGACAATGTTCTGGTCGCCCCGGCAGATGGCGAACAGATTGATATTTCAGCTGTCAGTGATCCGGTTTTTGCGGAAAAGATGATGGGAGACGGTGTTGCCTTCCGGTTTCCGAAACAGAAGGTTACAATCTGTGCTCCGGCAAACGGAACCCTCTCGGTTCTGTTTCCGACCGGCCATGCCTTCGGCATCATAATGCCCAATGGCGTTGAGGTTCTTGTGCATATCGGGATTGAAACCGTCAACGCCAACGGAGACGGCTTCCGCCTGGCAAGTCATAAGCAGGGAGATACCGTCAAGGCAGGAGATCCGATCGTGACCGCGGATTTCGGCAAGCTCAGTCAGACCTATGACTGTTCCACGATGATCATCATTACCGATCCAAAGGATCAGAAGATCACCTTCAGAGCCCCAGGTCCGGTATCTCTGGGACAGCAGATCACGGAGTGAAATGAGAGATGAAAGGCTGTCAAGCAAAAATACTTGACAGCCTTTTTTCCTGCAGTATAATCAGTACTGTTCGCAAGGAGGTAAAAGAATATGGCAGTAAAACTGAGATTAACCCGGATGGGTGCCAAGAAAGCACCGAGATACCGGATTGTCGCGGCAGATTCCAGAACCCGCAGAGACGGCCGTGCGATTGATACGATTGGATACTATGATCCGACCACAAATCCGGAAACCGTCAGTCTCGATGCTGAAAAGGCAATCGACTGGATGAAAAAGGGCGCTCAGCCGTCAGACACAGTCCGCAACATCCTCTCCCGTCAGGGCATCATGAAGAAGTTCCATGACGAGAAGAATGCCGGCAAAGAAAAGAAGTAATTACTCATGGCAGAGCTGGATAAGGTGCTTTATGACCTGGTCAGCCCGATGGTGGATGACAAGGAATGCCTCAGTGTAACCGAGGAGCCATCTGAAAACGCAAGAGAAGTGATCCTGAACGTTACCGCAAAGGATGATGATATTGCCCGGCTCATCGGCCGCAGAGGTACCATGGCATCCGCATTACGCCAGGTAATGTCTGTCGCGTCGCATACCGATGACAGAAAAGTCACAATCAAATTCAACGAAAGAGACTGAGAAGGAATATCGACTGGTATTCCTTTTTTCTAAAGGAAGAGTCACAGACGGCTTCAGAAACCGAAATATTCCGGGCACTGCTGTACCAGATATTCCACGACCGCGCGATCTGCCTGATCCTGAGCGTCTTCGAAGAAGCCGTGTCCGGCTCCTTTTATTTCCTTAAGATCCGCGTCTGGAAATACACCGACCGCCTGATGGGAATACCGGATCGGAACCGTTGTGTCTTCTGTTCCATGCAGGATGAGAACCGGACCGCCATAGCTTTCCAGATCCGTTTTGTAATTCAGGGAAAGGGCATCGAGAAAAAACCGCCGGCCGACTGTCTGATCATAGATGATGCCGGTATCCGGAATCTTTTCATCATCCGGGAAAAGGCTGCGGGCCTTATCCTGCACATTGAAGGCGGGATAGAACAGGATCAGGCCGGCGGTATCCTTCTCTCTTTTTCCTGCTTCAAGACAGGATGCGATCCCGCCAAGACTCTGACCCAGAAGAAACAGGGAACCGGAATCCACGGAATCCATCTCCAGGACATGATCCATGACCGCATTCAGATCTTCCGCTTCACTCAGAACGCTCATATCCATCATGGAACCGGAGCTTTGAGAATCCACACTGCCGCCGCAGAAATCAAAGGTATAAGTCAGAATACCGCGCTCGGCAAGAACCATTGCGTAATGATTCAGATCATAGTGGTGGCCTCCGATGCCATGACACAGTATCACTGCCGGGTGAACCTCTTTCCCGTTATAGGGAATAAACACTTCCCCGTAGACGGTTTTCTCTCCATAGGAAAAGGAACTTTCCTCCATCTGATACGGAACCACCGGAATCGCGTCATAATGAAAAGCTTCCGGTGTTTTTTCGACTGCTT
The DNA here is from genome assembly GCA_946537255.1 of uncultured Erysipelotrichaceae bacterium. Lineage (GTDB taxonomy): Bacteria > Bacillota_I > Bacilli_A > Erysipelotrichales > Erysipelotrichaceae > Bulleidia. The sequence goes on along the minus strand of CAMNFS010000035.1, from coordinate 19,897 downwards.
CAACAGCCGCAATGCCTGTGACATCGGGTTTTTCGCCGCATCCCGCCATCAGACTGACGGAAAGGGCAATACAGAGAGATCTCAGGGGTTTCATAACAGTCTTCATTATACCGGGCCAGCCCGCATTTCCAAAAGAGGACTCCGTTTTGTGAATGAGATGAAACCGGTATAATTGGAAATGGAACAGGAGAAATGAAAATGGAATATATAGAAATCGGCAGAGCCGTCAATACGCATGGCATCCGGGGAGAACTGAAGATCGAGAGCTGGTCGGATTTTGATGAGATCCGCTATACACCCGGAAATACCGTATATCTTGAAAAGGGAGAGGAGATGGTTCCGCTTACCGTAAAGAGTTTCCGGGTACACAAAGGGTATTCTCTTGTTTCGTTTGAGGAGCTTCCGGATATCAACGCCGCCGAGCCCTATAAGGGATGTATCGTCTATGTGGATGACGATGACCGTCAGGAACTTGAAGAGGGAGAGTATTACTTTGACGAACTGATCGGCCTGAAGGCCAGGGATGAAGAAGGAAACCCGATCGGTGAAGTGATTGCGGTAGAGGAAACAAGCGGTGCGCAGGATAATCTGCGGGTGAAGAGGGAAGACGGCAGGGAAGTGCTGATTCCCAATGTGCCGGCGTTTGTAAAGGATGTTGATCTGGATCAGGGAACCATCACGATTCATGTGATTGAGGGGCTGCTGTGAAGATCTCAGTACTGACGCTGTTTCCGGAACTGTTCGAAGGGTTTGTTTCTTCCAGTGTTGTGGGCCGGGCAAGACAAAGGGGAATCGTTGAAACGGAATTCATTCAGATCCGGGACTATTCAAAGGATATCCACCATCGCGTGGATGATACTCCCTTCGGGGGAGGAGCGGGCATGGTCATGACCTGTCAGCCGCTGATGGACGCGCTTTCTTCCGTGCGGGAAGAGGAAAGCCATGTGATTCTGCTTTCCGCTTCCGGTGCGCCATACACCCAGAAAAAAGCGCATGAGCTCTCGGAAAAGACGCATCTGATTCTTGTCTGCGGTCACTATGAAGGCGTGGATGACCGGTTTGCCCGGCTTTGTGATGAGGAACTTTCGGTCGGTGATTATGTTCTGACCGGCGGGGAGCCGGGGGCGATCATTCTGATGGATTCCATCATCCGGCTTCTTCCCGGCGCGATCCGCTCGGAAAGCACCGAGGAGGAATCCTATGAAAACGGTCTTCTGGAATATCCTCAGTACACCCACCCGGCTGAGTACGAGGGACAAAAGGTTCCGGAGATTCTGCTTTCGGGACATCATGAAAAGATCCGCCGCTGGCGGCTGCGGGAATCGCTGAAGCGGACCCTCAGACTGCGTCCGGATCTTCTCAATCAAAGGGAACTGACCGCGGAAGAGGAAAAACTGATGCGGGAGATTCTGGAAGAGGAAGAAGGCTGAGTTGCATTTTCCCTGCGACATGCTAGACTGACAGTACTTTCAGGGGAAAAACCGAATGAGTACAGATGGAATGTCCGTAAAAGTGAACGTCATACAGCGGTCCATGTTTCCCCGGATCATTGATCCGGAGGATATCATACTTGACGGCATGTCTTTTGGATGCCTGAAAGACGGTGTGTTTGAAGACGGAGCCGGGGATGGGCAGGAAGCGGTTGCCTATCATCAGAATCATATCGGCCGCGGTATTCATATCACCTGCGATAATGAAAAAAGACAGTATGAACTGACTCTGAACCTTCCTTCAAGCTCAGAGGAACTGGATGATTTTTTTCAGATGACGGCGCGTCTTGCGAAACTTGCGATCTGCGAAGTGCTTCTCAATGACGCGCCTTTTATTCCGAAAAAATTCAAGGAGACCAAGGCGAAGTTTCAGGCCTATAACCTGAAACTGCTTCATGAGATCATGTCAGTCATCCTGAATGAGCCTCCTCATACGATGGTGATCGGATGTGTGTTTCACCGCCTTGTAGCAGGAACAAAGGAAGCGGACAGAATGTGGGCCGGTGTGAATACGGATGCCTACCGTGACTGGATGCATGAATCACAGCGCCGCGGAAATTTCTTTTCAGAGGCCAGAATCGAAGCGTCGGAGGATGGAAATGAGCATATTGCGCTGTTCCGGCTGCCGATGGAACAGACAGTTATCTTTCCGGATCATATGGAACTGCCCGTGAAGTTCTATGATCTTTCCACGGGTCATCCGAAATGCGATATCTCCCGCTGGCTGGTGGAGATCGTGGAAGGGGAAAGCAGAAAGGTGATCGGCACGATGAATCTCGAAGCGTTCCGGCGCGTTCTTCCCAAGGAAAAGGTTTCCTATTTTGATGCCGGAAGTTCTCTGATAGCCCCGTTAAGCAGGGAGGAAGTGAACCTGATGATGAAAGAGGCTGATCATGCATGAATGCATTGAGACGGAACGTCTTTTTCTGCGCACATTTGCGGAAAAAGACGCAGAGTGCTTTGGCTGTATGGTTCTGAAGGACCCGCATCTCGCGGCTTTTTTTGAAAAGGATGAGGACGCGTCTTCCTATGTGCGCATACGCGAAAGAAACAGCGTCCTTCCGGATTTCTATGACTATGTGATCGGGGAGAAATCGTCAGGGAAGCTGATCGGGGAAATCAACGCGGCTGTCATTGATGCGCATACCGCAGATATCGGCTATGTTCTGGCCAGCCCGTTTCATGGCATGGGATATGGCACAGAAGCGGTTACGGCATTTATGGCAATGCTGGAAAAAGACGGGTATACCGAGATTTACGGAGCGTGTGAAAAAGACAATATCGCCAGTGCCCGGATCATGGAACATGCAGGAATGAAACGGTGCCTGTTTGTTCCGATCAGTGTCCGTAAGCGTGAACATGTTTCCGGACTGATATATTACTGCCGGCGCTGAGATTCAAAACGCTGTTTATTTATTTTGGATACGGATATACTTTTTTATATCTGAAACAAGGAGGGAACCGCGATGTCAAACAGACCTGCAGGCATGGGAAGGGGAATGCGGGATTTCATGACCGCAGAGGAAAAGGCAAACGCTCCCAAGGTGACAAAGGAGCTTCTGATCCGGGTCTTTTCCTGGCTTACGCCATACTGGAAACAGTTTGCGCTGACGCTTTTCTGCATTATTATCTCAACCGTTCTCTCCATTCTTCCGACCGTGCTCACCGGCAAGATCATTGATGAAGGACTGATCGGGAGGGATCTCAACCGTCTGATCTTTCTGATTGTGCTTTCTCTTCTCGTGACGTTTGCATCCAATCTGATCGGAGTCGCGGAATCGTATCTGAACTCCTGGATTGCCCAGCACATCACCTATGACATGCGCAATCAGATGTTCCGCCATCTTCAGACGATGTCCCAGCGCTTTTTCACTTCCAACAATCAGGGGGATATCGTTACCCGCATGACATCGGACATTGACGGTGTTCGATCCATTATCACCAATACCTTTTCCAGTATTCTTTCCAATGTGATTACACTGGTGGTCGCGTTAATCGCCATGTATCAGAGAAACTGGGTACTGGCGACCATCGGGATCGTGATTGTGCCGCTGTTTACGATACCTACCCGCTCAGCCGGAAAAACAAGATGGTCTCTGACACGGGAAGCCCAGGCATGCAATGACGAAATCAACGGCATTCTGAATGAGACGCTTTCCGTCAGCGGTCAGACACTGGTCAAACTCTTCTGCAAGGAGGAAGAGGAATATAAGAAATACGAAGCTGCCAACCGGAAGATGATTGAGCTGAATATCCGGGAATCGATGGCCGGCCGGTGGTTCCGGGTCGTTCTTTCCACGGTTGCCTCGGTGGGACCGATGCTGCTGTATCTTGTCGGAGGCATCCTGATGATGAAATACAACAGCAATCTGACAGTGGGTGACATTACGGTTCTGGTATCGCTTCTTTCAAGAATGTACGGACCGGTCAACCAGCTTCTGAATATTGAGGTGGAATGGATCCGCTCGATGGCGCTGTTCACAAGAATATTTGATTACTTTGACATGGAGCCGGAAATCAAGAATCCCGACAACCCCATCATTCCATCCTCCTGCACCGGGTCGGTACGGTTTGAACATGTGAAGTTCTGGTATGAAAGCAGCCGGACGATTCTCAAGGACATCAGCTTTGAACTCAAGGAGGGAAACTCCGTTGCGATTGTCGGTCCGTCCGGCTCTGGCAAAAGCACGATGATCAACCTGATCCCAAGACTGTACGATGTCGTTGACGGAGCCGTATACTTCGACGGTCACGATGTCAGAACACTTGATCTTTCCTGGCTGAGAGGGCAGATCGGTGTGGTGACGCAGGATACCTATCTTTTCAATGGAACGATCCGGGACAACCTGCTCTATGCAAAACCTGACGCAAGTGAGGCAGATCTTGTCGAGGCGTGCCGCAAGGCGAACATTCTTGATTTTATTGAGAAACAGGAAGAAGGATTTGATACCATCGTCGGAAACCGCGGTCTGAAGCTCTCCGGCGGTGAGAAGCAGCGGATCTCCATTGCCCGGATTCTTCTGAAGAATCCATCTCTTCTGATCTTTGATGAGGCGACATCGGCTCTTGATTCGATCAGTGAACAGAAGATCCAGGATGCGATTGATCCGCTGATTGAAAGCAGAACCTCCATTCTGATTGCCCACCGGCTTTCCACGATTCTTGCGGCAGATGAAATTCTTGTCGTCAAGGACGGGGAAATTGTCGAGCGCGGCCAGCATGCCGATCTGGTTCAGCAGGGCGGTGTCTATACCGAACTGTACGAGACGCAGTTCGGCAAGGCAGCGGAGCTGAATCCTGTGCCAGAGGGAAGCGAAGCCGGAAAAGTAGCCGGCTGGAACGCGAGCTATACCGAAGGCGAAGATCTGATTGAGTATTACGGGGACGCGATCAAAGACTGAATCCCATAATGACAGGGGCGCTTTGCGAACAGGCGTCCTTTTTTCTGCATGTTTTCTTGAAGGAAACGAAAAGGAATTCTAGAATACAGATAACAGGAAAGGCTTGAAGCATATGAAAAATTTTTTGATTGGCATTCTGACCGCCCTTTTGATCGGCGGATGGGCAGTCAGCGCGGAGGAAAAAAACGCGGCAGAGATTTCCGGAATCCGGGTAGCGGGCGGAATGGTATCTGTTCTGAATGAAAGCGGTACCTGGGAGGAACTTGGAACCGTACAGGGCCTCAGGGCTGCGATTGCGGCTCAGGATACCGTCAATGCCCGTACGGCTGTTCCAAACACCGAAAGTACGGAGGAAACCGAACCAAAGGAAGCAGAACCAAAGGAAACCGCATCACCGGCTGTGGAAAATCAGGAGGAGATCATTTCCATCTCGACCGATGAAAACGGTCAGATTCTGATCAACGGGGAAGCGACCGGATACCGTCTTGCAAAAGCCGCTGTGACTGCGGAAGAAGGCAAGAACGAAAATCCTGCAGAACCTGCAGAAAACGGCACGGGGGATACCGATGCCGCAGAACATGCGGAAGAAAAGACAGAAGCTTCGGATTCTTCTTTGAAAACAGAAGAAAAGAGTGAGGTCATCACCGCAAAGACCAAAGAGGATACAGAAGCCTCGCAGCCAAAGGAAACAGTGAAAGAGACAGCTGAGCCGGCCGAAGAAAAAACTGGCAGCGCGGAAAGTGAAAAGCAGGCGGCTGTAGAATCCACAGAACCAAAAGAAGAAAGCGGTTCGACAGCTGTCGCGGAACCTGTGGAAAAGGAAGAAAAAGAAGCGGCTGTATCTGACAGTGAGACAGCAGCGGATCAGGTAAAAGCCTCTGAAGGAAACGCGGAAACCAAAGAAGCGGAACCGCTTTCCAAAACCCAGGACAGTTCAGAAAGCGAGTCATCCCCTGCACAGGAAAAAGAAGCGCTGACAGTGGATCAGGAAACAAGCAGTGAAGCCAGAACGGCAGTCGCAGATACAGAGGATACGGCTGAATCCAAAGCCGCGGAAACGGCTGTGGAAGAAAAGAAGGATTCTGAAACCAGGACACCGGAAACCGTGACGGAAAGCGCGGATGCCTCAGAAGCTGAGAAAGCTTCCGAAACCGACGGGGATACGCTTTATACCGTATCGATTACCTATGTCAATGAGGAAGGGGAAACGCTTGGAACAGAAGATCTGAGTCTCAAGGCCGGAACCTACGCGGTACCTGCGTATCATCTTCCGGAGAATACGACTCTGATCAGCGATCCTGCGATTACGGTAACGGAAGGAAAACAGTCAAGAATACTGGTGGTTCATCAGGAAGAAACCTATCCGGTCATTCTGAATTTCATTGATTCCACCGGAAAGAAGATTTCCTCCCGTGAACTGAAGCTTCCTGCGGGAACCTATGCCACGGAGATCGGAAAGCATCTCGGGATTGCCAATACCATTCTTCCTGAAGATGGCTACATCGCCTCCATTCCGAAGCAGATTACCGTGGAGAAAATGACCAACCAGTTTGATATTCTGGTTAAGAAGGGAAATACCTGTGGTGAAAATGCCGAATATGACAAGGACGCAAAGGCCTGTGTCTGCACCTTCGCGAAGGATCTGGATCCTTACCGCACGGCCTGCCCGGCTTTCGTGAATCAGTAAAACATACCCGGTCTGGAAAACATTCATTTTCCGGACCGTTTTTCTTCCGGTTTTTGTAAAATGCTTGTATGACACTTCTGGATCAGGACATCCGGGAACCGCTGTTTGACTTCCTGGAACAGAAATATGGAAAAATCCGCATTCTTGAAGAAAAACAGATCGGCCGCAGCCGCGCGGATGTGGTGATGGTTACGGAACACGGCCTTTACGGGCTGGAAATCAAAAGCGACGCGGATACCTACACCCGTCTGAAGCGGCAGGTCAGAGACTACAACCGCTTCTACGATTTCAATTTCATTGTCGTCGGTACCCGCCATGCCTATCATGTCCATGAACATGTACCCTGGTGGTGGGGAATCATTACGGTGGAATGGTATCAGGGCAGGGTGGATTTCTATCTTGCAAGAGAACCGGAAGCGAATCCGGAGGTTTCCCTCGCGGATCAGCTGACCCTTCTGTGGCGGCCGGAACTGGTGCGGATTCAGCGGGAATATGATCTGCCTGCCTATAAGGAAAAGTCCAAGGCGTTCGTACAGAGCCGGATCCTGGAAAAACTGCCGGCTTCGGATCTGAAGCGTTCCCTGCTCATTCAGCTGTTTGAAAGGGACTATACCGCAATACGCGAGGAAATCAATGCCTTCCGGAAGGAAAAGGGAAGACGGGCGAGAAGAAAACCGCCCCGGCGAAAATAGCCTTTTCTGCTGTGGAAGGGGCTGTACGGCGGGTATCAACAGCAGGTCTTTAATGATATAATGATTCGGCGAAGGGAGAATGCACATTGTCTACCTATAACGTAAATCTGACCCTGGAGAATATTCGGACGATCACAGTGATGTTTCTGGATATTTTCATCATGTGGCTTGTTTTATACTACGCGATCCGGATTGTCCGCTCCTCTACCAAAACCATGCAGATATTCAAGGGAATTCTGCTGGTTCTGATCATCGATGCGGCGGCGACTTTTCTTGGTCTCAAGACGGTATCCTATCTTACGAATATCTTCATCAACTGGGGATTTCTCGCGATTATCATCATCTTTCAGCCGGAAATCCGAAGCATTCTCGAGCGCATGGGAAAAACGAATATCTTTTCCCGCATGACAGCTCTTACCGGCAATGAAAAGGAAAACCTCGTTGATCAGATTGTCACGGCGACCATGCTTCTGAGCAGGGATCAGACCGGAGCCCTGATTTCCATCGAACAGAGTCATACTCTGGAGGATTTCATCGCGACCGGTACCAAGCTGAATTCCGACGTGACAGCAGAACTTCTGACCTCGCTTTTTGTCACTTCAACCCCGCTTCATGACGGTGCCGTGATCATTCAGGGTGACAAGATCGCCTGTGCCAGCGCCTATTTTCCGCCGACCAATCTCGATCTTCCTTCCCGCTATGGCGCAAGGCATCGGGCCGCGATCGGTATTTCTGAAATTACGGACGCCCTGACGATTGTTGTTTCCGAGGAAACCGGAGCGATTTCCATTACGGAAAGCGGCCGGATCATGACGGTCAACCGCAAACAGCTCAGAGACACGCTGTTAAGAGTGATCTGCGGTGAGGAAACAGAGGTCACCGGAAGCGGAAAACGGCGTCTCAACAATGAGAACGCCAGAGACATCATCATTGATGATGAAATCTCAGAGCAGAGAGAAAAAGCACGCAGAGAAGAACCGGAGGAGAAGGTTTCTCAGACCGGTGTACTTTCTGTGCTCGCCCTGCGCCGCCAGGATAAGAAGGCGGAAAAGATCGAAGTGGAAGAAGTGAAGAACGCAGAAACCATCACGCCTGCCAAGGAAGAGGCCAACGACGCCGGCATGGACAGGATTGAGGAAGAAGCCAGTGAGATCAAGCTTCCGCGCAAGAAGGATCGCCCTGCGCCAAGCTATCCGCAGAATGCCTCCGCCAAGCGGTTTGAAGAAGAACGCCGCCGGGAACAGGAGGAAAAGGAGCGGAAAAAGAGGCAGGAGGAAGCTGCCGTAAAACAGAGAGCGGAAGAAGAAAAACGGCTGGCAGAAATTCGGAAGGCCCAGGAGGAAACTGCCCGTGAGGCGCAGCGGGAAACCCGCCGGATGAGCGCTGATGAGGTGGCGGCTGCCCGGGATGCCGCAAAACAGATGTATTCCGGAAACAAGACGGACTCCTCCGCGCCCCGGGTGGATAAGATAGAGGATCTGAATCTTCCCAAACCGGATCACTCGGTGATTCTCAATGATGAAATGCATCAGTTTGATACCACAAAACTGAATCTTTCAAAGATCATGGGAATGAGCGGAGAACTGGACAAGACGTTTGAGATGCTGGATTCCATGAAGGAAGATACCTCCAGAGAAAAGGAAGACAAAGGAGGTGATCAGTAATGTCGGAAAACAGAGACAGCCGTCAGAATAACGAGAATTCTGAGACAAAAACGGAACTGGCCAACCGCATTGCCGGTCAGTCGCAGCGGGTTGCCAGCACATACCAGCACATCGAGGACAGTGTTGTCAGGGCAGTGCGCTGGTTCTCCCTGTTTATTGACAATACCCTGTTCAACGGGAAATACACCAAGCTTGTCTCTCTGATTCTGGCGATTCTGCTGTATACCGTTGTCAACTACAACTCCCGGGCAAGCCTCTATACCAACACCCTGAAAACCTCACGGGAGATCAGCGGCGTTCCGGTGACTGCGAAGTACAACGCGGATACCTTTGAACTGACCGGACTTCCGGAAAGCGCCGATCTGACTCTGACGGGAGACGCGACTTCCGTTACGAGCGCTGCCAATTCCAAGGGAATTGTGATTGCCGATCTTGAAGGTCTGACCGAAGGAACCCATGAGGTCAAGCTGGAGACGGAAGGGTATGGCGACAGCGTCGGAGCCAAGATTGATCCAAGCAATGTGATCATCACCCTGAAAAAGAAAACAACCCAGGCGTATGATCTTTCCTATGACTTTATCAACCAGGACAAGATGGACAGCATCTATTCTGTCGGAACTCCGAGTTTTGAATATACCAAAGTCAATGTCCGGGCATCGAAGGATACCCTGAATTCCATTGCCTTTGTCAAAGCCCTGATTGATGTGAGCGGGCAGACTGCCGACTTCACCCAGGATGCCAAGCTGATTGCGTATGATGTCAACGGCATGCCGGTCAAGGCGGATATCTATCCGTCTACGATTTCCGTCACCGTTCCGGTCACTTCTCCGAACAAGTCGGTTGCGGTCTCTGTGGAAATCACCGGTGAGGTTCCGGATGGACAGGCGATTGAAAGCATTGAAATGGATCAGCAGTCGGTCACGATCTATGGGCCGGAGTCCGTTCTCGGTCAGATTGACAAGGTGGTTGTCACTCTGAACGCGTCCACCATCACCAAGGACTCCACGATCATGCGTCCGATCACTCTGCCGACGGGGGTCAATTCCTCCAACATCAATCAGATTACGATGACGGTTACCCTGGGAGAGGGCGTCAGCCGCAGGATTGAGGACATCAAGATCAATTATCGAAACAACACAAACAACTACAAGGCATCCCAGCCTGAAAACAAGACAACTACCAGTGTCACCGTATTCGGAACAGAATCGAATATTGAAAATATCACTGCCGATGATGTTTATGTTTATGTGGATATGAAAGATGCCAAGCCGGGCATGCAGGAATTCCCTCTGGAAGTGGAACAGCCTGCCGGTGGTCTTGTGCGGTATATACTGGATGAGGCAACTTATCAGCTCAACGTTCTCGGTGAAACCAATGATGACGGAGAGACAGGCGAGGGGGCCGGTATCAACAACGGATAATACCGGAGGTTTGTTATGGCTGGATATGTCGGCGCGGATGGAATCCGCGGAAAAGTCAGTGAAAGCCTGACCGTATACAAAGTATTTCTTACCGGAAGATATGTCGGAGAACTGTTCCGGACGGAAGGCAGAAGCCGGATCGTCATCGGAAAGGATACCCGCATTTCTTCTGACATGCTGGAAAGCGCATTTGCGGCCGGAGCCGCGTCGCAGGGCTGTGATGTTTTACTTGCAGGAGTCGTTCCGACTCCTGTTATTGCCTGGCTCGCAAAATCACAGGATTTTGCCGGCGGCGTCATGATTACCGGAAGTCACAATCTCTACATGGATAACGGTATCCTGCTGTTCAACGGAAAGGGAGATCCGATCGGTCCGGAAGCGGAGGAAAAACTCGAAAACTATATCGGCGGTCTGACGTCGATCAATTATGCCGAGGCTTCTGATTTCGGGCGGATTCATCCTTATCCGGAAGGAGCGGACCTTTACTGTTCCTGGATCACCTCCGTAATGAATCCGGATCTTTCCGGAAAGCGGATTGCCGTAGATCTTGCCAACGGCAGCGCTTCTTCCACAGTCCCGCGGGTACTGAAGGCCCTTGGTGCGGAGGTGATTGAGATCAATCATCAGCCGGATGGTCTGAATATCAATCAGAACTGCGGTACCTCCTTCCCTCAGCCGATCCAGGCGATCGTTGCCGAGAGAAACTGCGACTGCGGACTTCTGTTTGATGGAAGCGCTGATCGGGCAGTCATGGTGGACCGGGATGGATCCATTCTGGATGGGGATCATATGCTGTATATTCTGATCACTTCCTATCACCGCATGGGAAAAGAAGGATATGACCGTACAGCCCTAACGATTGCGTCAAATTCCGGTACGGTATCTTCCCTGCAGGAACAGGGGATTTCCGTACGGGTATGCCGGGCCGGCATGCGGAATCTTCTCACCCGGATGATGGAAGAGGATATCATTGCCGGCGCGGAAAACAACGGACACATTATTCTGCGGGAGTTTGCCGGGATGCCGGACGGACTGCTCGCTTCTCTTGCCGTGCTCAAAGTCTCACAGGACACCGGCCGTTTGATCAGTGAGATGCTGGAAGGGCTGAATCTTCTTCCCTATATCTTTTCAAGCTACCGGGTGGTGATGAAGACAACGGTCATTGATGACGCTGAGGTTCAGGCAGTCGTCAATGAGGTACAGGAACTGTTCGGAGCCAATGGCCGCGTCATTCTCAGAGCCGGCGCAACCGAACCGGTTGTCCGGGTGCTGTGTGAGGCAGAGGATGCGGAGGTCTGCCGTATCGGGAGTGAAAGGATCGCGGAAGTGATTCAGAGAAGATTCGGAACGGAGGATGCGGCTTAACCGTTCTGAACAGTCCGTACGGTTATGGTAGAATATTGCCTATGAAACGCGTAATCAATATTGTGGAAGACGAGCGGGATCTCAATGAGCTGGTCAAACGGTATCTGGAAAAGGAGGGCTATGAAGTCCGCTCCTATCTGACTTTTGATGAAGCTTCCATGCATACCGGTGATGCCGATGTGCATCTCTGGATTCTTGATATCATGCTCGGTGATAAATCCGGCTTTGATCTGATCGAGGATATCCGGACGGAAAACCCGGATGTTCCGGTGATTTTCATGTCGGCACGGGACAAGGAGTTCGACCGGATCATCGGCCTTGAGAAAGGAAGCGATGATTATATCACCAAGCCGTTTTCTCCCAAGGAACTCGTTCTGCGGGTGAACAATATCATGCGCCGCACCTACCGCGCGAATGATGAACGGATGGTTGTGGATGGCTATTCGATTGATGAGAACAAGCGTACGGTTTTTGATTCTCAGGGAAATGAAATTGACCTGACGACCAAGGAATATGAGCTGCTGATGCTGTTTGCGAAAAACCGCGGCACCGCGTTTTCCCGCGAACAGATTCTTGAGAGAGTCTGGGAAACCAATTATTACGGAAGCGACCGGGTCGTGGATGATACCCTGAGACGCCTGAGAAGAAAGATGCCGGACCTCTCGATTCATACGATTTACGGATTCGGATACCGGCTTGGATGATGAAACGGATACGTTTATGGCTGCGGGAACTTTCGCTGTCCCAGCAGCTTCTGACCATACTCTTTCTGGTTGTTTCCACCCTTACGGTTTTTATATTTGCCTTCCTGACACCGGAAATCAATGATATCACCATGAGGGAAATGTACCGGGTGCTGCACAGCACCCATTCCGATTTCGCGTGGTATCTTTCCCATACGGATCCTTCGATTTCGATTCCGGAGAATCCCAATGATGACAGCGGGATCTTTCATATGGTGTATCTTCCGCAGGAAGACAGTTTTCTGATTCCTGATACCGCATCGGAAATCACACCCCTGATTCAGGCGGATATCCGCTCCCATCTTTCCGAGGTAGGCGAGGGGATCAGCGATTACTCCTGCACGATCGGAAAGCATGGCGCCGCGGTTCTTTACTGTGCCTCGAAGCTTGCGGATGAAAGGACTGTGATCTCCATGATGTCGGCCGGGGCCGAATCACAGTTCCGCTCCCTGTTAGTCAATAATGTCGTCAATCTCAACATGCTGGTGGCGATTGTTCTGTTTGTGATCCTGACGGTATGGATTACGACCATCATCTATCCGCTGAATCAGATCAAAACCTATATTTCCAAAATCAAAAATGATGAGCCGGCGGAGCTTTCCGTCAACCGCTATGATGAAATCGGGGATGTCGCGTATGCGCTTGTCGATATGGAGCGGGAGCTTCAGAAACAGTCGCGGGAGAAGCAGGAAATGATTCAGAATATCTCCCATGATCTCAAGACTCCGATCGCTACGATCCGCTCCTACAGTGAATCCATCAAGGACGGCATCTATCCTTACGGCACCCTGGAAAAATCCATCGATGTCATTATCGAGCATGCCGACCGGCTGGAGAAAAAGGTCCGCTCTCTGATCGCTCTCAACAAGATGGACTACCTTCTGGATGACTGTCAGGAAGGCGATACCCTGAATATGAATGAAGTGATCGACAAGGTGCTGCTGTCCCTGAAGGTCATCCGTCCGGAAATCACCTTCGAGCGGGATATGGACAAGAACGTGCTGTTTCACGGAGATGAGGATCCCTGGCGGATTGTGGTTGAGAATCTGGTGGACAATGCCCTGCGCTATGCCCGTACCACGATCCGGATTGAACTGCATCCGGGGGAACTCCTCATCAGCAATGACGGTCCGATCATATCCGAGGAACGGCTTGCCAAGCTTTTCAAGCCGTATGAGAAGGGGACGGACGGACAGTTCGGACTGGGACTGTCGATTGTCCATAAGATCGTAACCACCTATGGCTACCGCATTTCTCCGGAGAATCTTTCCGACGGAGTCTGTTTCAGAATCTGGAAGGAACTGGACAGGAAGGAGATCCGGGCATTCCAGAAAGAAAAGAAGAAGGAAGAACGGGAAAAAGCAAAAGAGATCCGGCGTCAGGAGCGTCAGGAGAAAAAAGCACATACGGAGGCTTAACGGAATACTGTTTTTACGGTAAAATAAGGCGAACATGAGCGAAAGAAAAGAGATCCACGGAGTGAAAACGGCCTGCCGCGCAAGCGGTGAAGGGAAGCCGGTCATTCTGCTTCATGGATGGGGACAGAATATGCAGATGATGTCCGCGATTGAGGAACACCTCAGTTCCTTTTTTCGTGTTTATAATCTGGATTTTCCCGGCTTTGGAGAAAGTGATGATCCAAAGACGCCGTGGGGCGTTCCGGATTATGAAATGTTTCTGCGTGATTTCTGTACGCTTCATGGGATTGAGAATCCGATTCTGATCGGGCACTCATTCGGGTGCCGGGTCGCCATCCGCTACGCGGTGGATTATCCGGTTCATAAAATGTGTCTGACCGGCGCTGCCGGCATCAGGCCCAAGGCCCGTCCATCCCAGAAGCTGCGCACCATGGTTTATAAAACCGGCAAACGCTATCTTCAGCTCACCCATCAGGAAGAGCGGCTGAAGGAACTGCAGAACCGCAGCGGTTCTGAGGATTACCGCAATGCCAGAGGGGTGATGCGGGAATCATTTGTTCGAATCGTCAATGATGATGTTTCACCGATTCTGAAGGATGTCAGATGCCCGGTGCTTCTGGTCTGGGGGGAAAATGACAGTGCGGTTCCGCTCTGGATGGGAAAGCAGATGGAAAAAGAAATGCCGGATGCCGGTCTTGCCGTATTTGAAGGAGAGGACCATTTTGCCTACTGGCATCAGCCGGTCCGTTTCAATAACGTCCTGGATATTTTTCTGAAGGAAGACATGACATGATCCTCAAGGTTATTTATTACATTCTGGTCGCAGTCGCTGCCCTGGTGCCCGCCAAGCACGCACTGCATATGTTCCAGCAGAACCGCTATACCCTGGGCCGGTATACCGCCTGGGTGTCTGACAACATACAGGGCGGTGCCCGCCGGGCGCTGATTCCGACGATTGTGATTGTCGCGGTTGCCTTTGCGTGCATGCATCTGTCGGTGGAACATGTGCTGCTTTTCTGCATCGGCATCGCCGCGGCCCTGGCGGGTATTCTGTATCTGAGGGAAAAACACGCGGTCTATATCAAGCCGCTGGTCTATACGGACCGGGTCAAGAGACAGATCATCGTCATGGCGGTTCTGTATCTTCTGATTCAGTTCTGGCTGCTCTGGATGTTCCGCCGTCTGAATCTCTGGATGATGCTGGCATTTTCCTATTTCGGACCATGGCTTCTGATCTATCCGATGGCTCTGATCACAGCCCCGATCGAAGAGCGGGTCAATCAGGGATTTGTCAATGACGCCCGTCGGATATTGGACGCGTATACGGATCTCACCATTATCGGAATCACCGGATCCTATGGAAAGACTTCCACCAAGAATGTGCTTCAGGCGGTGCTTTCGGAGCATTTCAATACGCTGATCACTCCTGCCAGCTATAATACACCGATGGGAATAACCCGTACGATCCGGGAAATGCTCAAGCCGATTCACCGGGTATTTGTCTGTGAAATGGGCGCGGATCATGTCGGTGACATTACCTATCTGATGGACTTTGTAAAGCCCTCGATCGGCATTGTCACTTCCATCGGGCCTCAGCACCTTCAGACCTTCGGCTCTCAGGAAAACATCACCCGCGAAAAGATGGAAATGATTGAGAAACTGCCATCGGACGGTTTCGGCATACTGAACGTGGACAATGAACTGATCCGGACCTATCCGATTCAGAACAGGGTTCCTGTTACAACCTACGGCATTCATCACAAAGCGGATTATATGGCGGAGGAAATCACTTACTCCAGCCGCGGATCCTCTTTCATCCTTGTAAACGGGGAGGAACGGATTCCGTTTGAGACAAAGCTGCTGGGCGAGCTGAATATTCTGAATATTCTTTCCGCCGCTGCCGCCGCAAGACATCTCGGTCTTTCCTGGGCGGAGATTCAGCGCGGGGTCAGAAAGATGAATCAGGTGGAGCACCGTCTTCAGCAGCGGCGCATCAACGGACATAATTTTATTGATGACGCGTTCAACGCCAATCCAAGCGGCAGTGCCATGGCATTGGATGTACTGTCCGGCATGCCGGGAAAGCGGTATATCGTCACTCCGGGCATGATTGATCTCGGTGAGCAGCAGGATGAACTCAACCGCAGCTTCGGCGCGATGATGAAGGATCGCTGCGATGAAGTCATACTGGTTGGAAAGCATCAGACGGAACCGATCTATGAAGGGCTGAAGCTGAGCGGATTTGATATGGATCATGTGCACGTCGTGGACCATGTAAAGGAAGCCTTTGACATTGTCTACGCAACGGCACAGCCGGACGATACGATTCTTCTGGAAAATGATCTGCCGGACGCGTTCAACCGGTAAAGAGGAATGTTATGAAAAACAGGTGGGCTGTCATTTCGACATGGAAAATGTCGCAGAACGGATGCGCGGCGGCCGCAGAGCTGCTGGGCCAGGGAGGAAGAAGCGGCGATGCCGTTGTCAGAGGAATTCAGGATGTGGAAGACAATCCTGATTTTCATTCGGTCGGGTTCGGCGGACTGCCGGATGAAGAAGGGAATGTGAGTCTCGATGGAGGATTCATGGATGGAGATACGCTGCGCTTTGGGGCAGTGGCTTCCATACAGGGCTTCCGTTCTCCGATACTGATTGCCCGCTCTCTGATCCAGAATGACCGCAATAATTTTCTGTGCGCAAAAGGGGCGGAAGACTACGCCAGGATGATGGGATTTGAAGAGCGGAATAATCTGACCGAAGAGATCCGCGAAAGATGGAAGAAGGAACGCGGCCGGGATCAGAAACTGACTGCGTATGATGGACACGATACCGTATGCTTTGCGGCACTGGATTGTTATGGAACCGTATCCGCCGGGGTATCCACTTCCGGCCTGTATCTGAAAAAGCCCGGCCGGATCGGAGATTCGCCGGTTGTCGGAAGCGGGTTTTACGCCGATTCGAGAATTGGCGCGGCAGGCGCGACCGGAGTCGGGGAAGAGATCATGAAAGGGGTTCTGAGCTATCAGGCCCTGCAGATGCTGAGATGCGGAAAAAGCGCCCAGGAAGCCGCGGAAACCGCTGTAAAGGAACTGACAGATACACTGGTAAAGCGGAATGGCCACGCGGATGCCATGTCGCTGATTCTGCTTTCGAAAGACGGTTCCTTCGGGGTCGGAACCAATATCCGTTTTCCGTTTGTCTTTGCGGATGATCATCATTCCCCACAGCTCTATCTTGCTCAAGCGCATGGCAGTCACTGTATGGTGGAGCCTGTAATGGACGCGGATGAACTGACGGAGGACTGAAAAAAACGCCCTTTGGGCGCTGAATCCTTTTCAGGCGGTGGGCTGCTGGGGATAGACTCCGTATTTCCAGCGGGTCACATGAATCAGAGCCATGGTGACCGCAAGGATCAGAGTCGTAACGGAAGAAAACTGCCAGAAGGCTTTCTGGACTGCGCTGGTCGTTTCAAATCCACGGTAGACAAGCAGAGAATCGATGGTCCGCAGCAGGGTAAGAACGACGACGATATTGATGATCATGGTGGAATCCCGCCGCCGGTTGAGCCGCTCCGCAAAGACCAGGGTCAGTCCGAAGATCAGAAAATACATTGCCCTTGCGTATACGGTTTCATATGGGGCAATGCCCCGGCAGAGAACAGATGCGGTAAAGGTATAAATCGTCGCGAGATAATACCAGCGGTCCTTCTTCCGATATCCGGAAAAACAGAAGTAGATGATGGAAATAAAGGCAAAGATTGTCAGAATATAGGATTCTTTTTCATAGGCGGAAGTTCTGGCGGTAAAAGCAATGATGAGACCGATGATATTGGCAATGAGGCCGATCAGAATCAGAATCATCTGAATGGTGAGGGTAATCTCATCTTTTCTGGAAAGATGAAATTCATGATGTTCTCTTGGCATCCGATGTCTCCCTTCTTCCTGTGAAGGATATGATATCAGATTATTGTCAGGACGTTCCCGAAAAACACGGCAGAGCTTTGAATCTGCCGGATTTTTTTAAAAGATTCTCAGTTTCCATAAAAAAGATGGAATGCAGAAGATACAATAAAAGTTGAAAATGATTGGAAAATATGAAGCGGAAAAGTAAAATCGGAACAAAAATATTGATTTCCATTCTGATCTTCGGTCTGTCCATCATCATGATAGCGACAGTTTTTGTCTCGATCATGTGCTGGATTGCTCAGACGGCCGATATCTATCAGGAAATGGAATCCTACCTGAAAAGCGGCGCGGAATATATTGACGGAGACAGAATTGAAACGTATTACCGGACAGGGGAAAAGGACGCGTATTATGATTCCGTTCAGTATTATCTCAAAACCCAGCTGCAGAACTCCAAGCTGATGTACTTATATGTGATCATCCCGGAAGAAGAATCCTATGTCTATATCTGGGACGCGGAAAACAATACGGATAATGCGTATCTTGGAAAGCGGGAGACCTATGAGTCCGACCAGGAAAAAACAGCGATACGGAATGCCATGAACCAGGATCTGCAGAACAGTGTGCTTCTTTCCAATACGCCGGAGTATAAACTGATTGCGACGCTTTATTACCCCCTGAAGAACAGCAGCGGAACTCCCACAGCTGTGATCGGAGCGGATCTTAACGCCGATGAGCTGAAGGACATCATGGGCGGACTTATCCTGATCAACGCGATTGTGATCGGAGCTGTAACAGTGGTTGCGGCACTGGTTTACTCGGGTCTTTCGTATGTGAAGCTTGTTCGGCCGATCAAAATGCTGAATCACGCGGCGAAGGAGGTTGTCAGCAATCTGGATGACAGTAAGAACGCGGAGCCGTTCCGGGTCGACATCCACACTGGCGATGAACTCGAGGATCTTGCGGATTCCTTTGCGCAGATGGATGTCGATCTGAAAAATCATGTAAGAAAACTTGAAACCGTAACCCGGGAAAAGGAAAAAATCAGCGCGGAGCTGAATGTGGCCGCAAAAATACAGTCGGACATGCTGCCGAGCATCTTTCCGCCGTTCCCTGAGAAAAAGGAATTCACTATTTACGCTTCCATGAATCCGGCCCGGGAAGTCGGCGGAGATTTCTATGACTTCTTCATGATTGATGATACACGTCTCGGCCTGGTGATCGCGGATGTATCAGACAAGGGAGTGCCGGCTGCGCTGTTCATGGTGATTTCCAAAACACTTCTGAAAACAAGAGCGGAATTCGGCGGCACACCGAAGGAAATCCTTTTCGATGTAAATAATCAGCTGTGTGAAGGAAATGAAGCAAATCTGTTTGTCACTGTCTGGATGATGATTCTTGACATCACAACCGGAAAGGGCTTTGCGGCAAATGCCGGGCATGAGTATCCGATCATCCGCCGTGATGGAGGGCAGTTTGAACTGCTGAAGGACAAGCATGCCATGCCGATGGCGGTCTTCCCGGATCTTAAATTTACTGAATATGAGATTGATCTTCGTCCAGGAGATTCCCTGTTTGTCTATACGGATGGAGCCGTGGAAGCGATGGATGCGGATAAGAATCAGTTCACAACGGACCGTTTGACCAATGCACTGAATACTGTAAAGGAAAATGATCCGAAGAAAATGATTGATACGGCGACGGAAGCGATTGATGCGTTCGTTCAGGATGCTCCGCAGTTTGATGATACAACCATGCTGGCGCTGTGCTATTCCGGACCCGATACTGCCGTTACGGAAGAAGAAACCAGGAAACAGATATAATATCTTTCTTTCATTCTGGCATGGCTTCATGAACTCTGGAATCGTTAAGACTGCTTCACTATGAGGCTTTGGAGTGCCGAAATTAAAGGCTAATGCAAAGCTTTTTCAGCCTTTCTCCAATAAAAGAAAAAATGCAGATAAACTCTGCATTTTCTTATGGAGCGAACGAGGGGAATCGGACCCCCGTGTCCACCTTGGCAAGGTGGCGTTCTACCATTGAACTACGTTCGCATAAATGGCGGTTCCGACGAGGATCGAACTCGCGATCTCCTCCGTGACAGGGAGGCA
>CAMNFS010000034.1 GCA_946537255.1 uncultured Erysipelotrichaceae bacterium | reverse complement strand
GTTCCCATGGTGCCTACCAGTTCATATCCGGTACCCATGGTTACATGAACATGGCTATCGATGATGCCGGGCATGATAAATTTTCCGGATAAATCCTCTGTCTCTCCCTCATACTCCGAAAGTCCGTTCTCATCGCCGACATAGACGAACTTTCCATCCTTCACAGCAAGCGCGCTGGCCAGGATATTGTCTTTGTTCGAAGTGAAAATTTTTGCGTTTTTAATGATCTTGTCAACTTTCATTTTTCGTTCTCCTCAATGGCTGTGGGACGGTTCGGCTGCCAGCCTGTCCGTTTTCTGCATTCCCATCCCGATAGATACCGGTAAGTCACGCGATCCGGAAGATCAGGCGGCATTCATACATCTATTATCCGCCTGTCATGTTCAAAACGAGATCTGTTTGATACACACAGACGGAATGATTTCCAACCCTTTTTTGTCTGCGGCATGTACGTTCTCGCATGAGTTTTAAGATTGACATAACTTGAACCAGTATGACCAGAATGTCGTAATATACATTCAGAATACCATAAGAAAATAAGAATTAAAAAAACTTTCACACAATGAAATCACATCTCAATCGGTCAAGTGTCGAAAGAACACCACACAACATCAAACGACAATTTTCATTCAGTAAAATCAATGTTTATTGAAATTGTGCCCCAGATTGTGCCCCAAAAGGATTAATTCATCAATTTTCCTACAAAATGACAACCAGTTTTCAACATAGAAAGCGCATAAAAAAGCCGCATGGTTATGCGGTTTTGAAGCCATGGGGACAACGGGACTTGAACCCGTACGATGTTTCCATCAACGGATTTTAAGTCCGTTGCGTCTGCCGATTCCGCCATGTCCCCGGAAAATAAAAATGGAGGTTCCTGCCGGACTTGAACCGGCGATCACAGAGTTGCAGTCTGTTGCCTTACCACTTGGCTAAGGAACCATTCGTTCAATGCCTTACTATGATAACGCAGATGGGCAGAAAAAAGCAACAGAAAAGAAACAGAATTCGCTTACAAATCGTCTGTTTCTTTGGGTAGAGAAATGTTCATTCCAGCCGCTGCGTTTCTCTGCACCGGTTTCATTACCCTATAAAAAAAGGAAACAGATCATGACCTGTTTCCTAGTAAACTGCTGTAAGAAGATATATGAGTGAGGAGTTATAGTAAATCGCAATCTCGTTGGTGGAATAAGAGCGCCAGTCATCCACGTAGATCTTTGCGGGCGGGAGTTCCGGAAGTGCTCTTGTAATGTTGTCTTCCCTTGAGGCATCCGGTCCTCCGGACAGTGCACCGGGCATCATCGTATTCTTTGCAATCGCAAGACGGTTATGCTGGCTCATGGGGGATCGATATCCAAAGCCGCTGACAAAGCACATGTCAAGACAGTTCTTGCCAAGCAGGTAGTTCAGCTGTTCCACGCTGGTCTGCAGGTATTCCTGCCTGCCGGTAAAATCATAAGCCATCGCCAGAATAATACCCTGGTTGGCAGTCAGGAAGTTACTGCCCCAGACATACAGGCCGTTGGCGGTGTTATAACTGTTTCCATTGGCAAATTCCATGATGGAGTCTGCTTTTGCTTTCAGTTCTTCTTCGATCTTTTCATAGAAGTCACTGTCATCTTCTTCCCCGTTGGAGCAGGCAAGGAAGACATACGCTCCATAAAGTCCGTTATCCTTCCAGGAGACATCATTCACGATGGAAGAATCCTCTTCATAGAGTTCTTTTGCATTCTCCAGAAAGTATTCTTCACCGGTCGCTGCGTAGCCGGCCATCTCCAGAGTGAATCTTGCGTCCCGGTCATCATCATCCAGATATTCTCCGGCAGAAAATTCCATGGGATTTGTAGTTGCGGTTTTGTCTCTGTGCTTCTGCAGGTATTTTTCTGCGCTTCCGGCACATTCAAGACATCTCTGAGAAAACTCCGGATCAATCTCCTTAAAGGCAATTCCTGCAATGGCAAGTGATCCGGCCGCGTCAGCGGTTGAAATCGTATCGCTGGCAAGCACAAACAGAACCTGCGAATCATTCTCCGGAGAGATATTGTCTTCCGGGAAGCTCTGTGTAACAACTTTCGAGAAGAAGCACCCATCCTCTTCCTGCATGCGGATCATCCATTCAAGCTCATAACGGGCCTCATCCAGTACATCCGGAACTCCGTT
Organism: uncultured Erysipelotrichaceae bacterium; assembly: GCA_946537255.1. Taxonomy (GTDB): domain Bacteria; phylum Bacillota_I; class Bacilli_A; order Erysipelotrichales; family Erysipelotrichaceae; genus Bulleidia. The sequence goes on along the minus strand of CAMNFS010000034.1, from coordinate 23,035 downwards.
TCCGGAATCCGGGCCGCCGGTATCATCTCCGAAAAGATCGGGAGCGGTAAGATAGGCAAGCAGAAGATCATTGACTGCCTTCGCACCGGTTCTGATATATCTTCCGAAATCTCCGGCATCGTGCCAGCCGCCGGAAACCTCAAACATACTGTCGGTATACACAAGGTTTGCCGGATGATTGTGACATTCCGCATGGGCAAGCGGCCCTGCCCAATCTCCAAGCGCGGTTCCGCAGCGCTGAAAGCTCAGCATCTTCAAGGAAGCGTTCCGCAGCTTCCGGTATGGATCCCGCTCAACGGTAAACTGGTGCGAGACCTGACCGTTCTGAGCTCGGATAAAGTAAGTTCCGGGAGTATCCCAGACACTGAAATCACCATAATAGTCCAGTTCCCCGGTATCCGTATTCTGACGGCCGTACACAATCGGGCCGCTGAATTCAATCTTGCCGCTTTCCGCATTGACCACATCAAACAGATCACCGCAGGTATAGATGAAAGTGCAGCGCTTCTGATCCGTGGAAACATAGCCGATCTGATTGGTACGGACCGCCGCATTGTAGTCCCCTGCCCCGACACGCAGACCATAGATCTGTATCTGGCTTTCGGCAGGTACTGCACCGCCGCCGAACTGAATGGCGATCCGGCCGTTTCCGGTACCGCCGCTTGTGACTGCAAACGGAAATTCATAATAGGTCAGTTCCGGGTTCAGATTCAGGGTTGTCCGGCCGAATTCCGCTCCCGTATCCGCATTCATTGCCGCAAGGGAAAGGCTTCCGCCGCTGCTTCCCGAAACGCTGACAAAGATCGTATAGGAATGCCCGTCCTCCATCGGTATGCCATCCTGAACAATCGCTGCGTCCGCAAGCGCATTTCCAGCATTGTACAGATGGGCGCTCATCGTATCGAACGTCGCCGAAAAATCAAAATAGGCATTATTGTTTCCAATGGGACGCCAGGCAGTCTGGAATCCGTCATTCACATCAATTTCCGGCTTATATGCCGTTTTTTCATATTTCACATTCAGCAGTCCGGCCGGATGCTTTTCCTCCGGTTTTGTCTCAGTAACCGGTGAAGGCGTGATTTCCGGTTCACTGGATGGAGTAACCGCCGCAATCGGCTCGGCGCTCGCCGCAACCTGCGGGCGTTTCAGGGAGTTTCTGTACAGAACAAATCCGGCAATAATCAAATCTGCCACAAGCAGGACAAGAACCAGCGCTGTGACATCTATTTCCACCGAACGTATGCGAAGTACGCGTCTTTTCTTTTTCTTTTCTTCCATAACAGGCCTATTATATCCCAGTTCATATATTTAAAGGGAAAAATGAAAGGACGTATCATTCCGGACTGCTTACTGAATTCATGGAATAATACGTCCGATTTCTTCGTTCTGAATCCGTTTGAACTCTTTTTTCTGATGATCAGCTGATGCTCATCTTCACCTTTGTGTAAAGTTCGTTCAGCTGTTTGGTGAGTTTTTCATTGAAGCGGAACACCTCGTCTTTTTCATATCCGCTTCTTGGCAGATATGCGCTGTTTTCGAAGAAATCCCCTTCTTCTCCCGCAAGATAATCCCGGACTTCGGTATTTGGACTCGTATAACCGACAAACTCACTGTTTTCCATGGCATTGTCATTGTCCATCATGAAATTGATGAACTGGTTGGCAAGTGCCGGGCATGCACTGTTCTTGGAAATGACCATGCTGTCGGACCACTGATTGGTCCCCTGCTTCGGCTCAATATAGGACATGTCATAGTTTTCGGAGATGACATAAGCCGCGTCCCCGGAATACATGATCGCAATATCCATCTCACCGTTTGCCATGCCGTCAATCACTTCATCCGTGACATAGGCAGGCTTCACAAGTTCGTTCATCTCCAGCAGCCACTGATAGGCATTCTCGATTTCTGTGGGATCATCCGTATTCATCGAGTATCCCAGTGCCTTGAAGGCAATCATGAACATGTCACGCTGACTGTCATAGGCATAGACTCTTCCGGCATATTTTGGATCATGAAGAATATCCCAGCCCTTTTCTTTGATTTCTTCCTCACTGATGACCTGATTGTTGTAAACCATGCCGACCGTGCCGTAGAAATAAGGGGCTGCGTACTGAAGGTCCGGATCAAATACTTTGACCATTTCCAGAACACTCGGATCCACATTGCTGTAATTTGTAATCACGCTCTTATCCAGAGGCTGCAGCATCTCTTCCTTCATGAGACGTTCAATCATGTAGTCACTCGGGACCAGTATGTCATAGCGGTTGCCGCCGAGCAGCTTTGTATACATCATTTCATTGGAATCAAATACATCATAGTTGACGGTCGCGGTGAACAGCTGTTCAAACAGAGGAACCGCATCGTCGGAGATATACTCTCCGGCATTGTAGACATTAATGGTGTTGCACCCGTATTCCGCCATGGAATCAATAATGACTGCATCCTCGGGGAGTTCCTTCTTCCCGCAGCCGGTCAGTACGGAAGCCGCAAGAGAACTAGCGAGCACCGCCTTCAGCCATCTCTGCAGAGACATTCTTTCCTTTCCTCCTTTCCCGGATCATCGGAATCACATTCACGATGATCAGAACTGCTGTAATGACAAATACCAGGATTGCCGAGAGCGCGTTGATCGTCGGATTGACGCGCTTGACGTTTCCGTAGACATAGATGGAAATATTCGATACACCCGGACCGGTCGTAAACAGAGAGATGACAAAGTCATCAAAGGACATGGAAAAGGCAATCAGGGCACCGGAAAGAATGCCCGGGCGGATCTGCGGAACAATGACCTTCCAGAGAGCCTGAAACGGCGTGCAGCCAAGATCAAGAGCTGCTTCAGCCATATTCGGGTCAAGACTTCTGAGCTTGGGCGTGACCGAAAGAATCACGTAGGGAATACAGAAGGCAATATGTGCCAGCACCATGGTCCAGAATCCGGTTTCAATCCGCAGCGATGTAAAGAACAGCATGAATCCAATCGCTGTAACGATATCCGGATTCAGCATCGGCAGATTGTTGACCTGATGGATCGCTTCCCGCAGAACCTTGCGGCTTTTGGAAAGACCGATTGCGGTAATGGTTCCGGCAATGGTGGAAACCACCGTCGCAATCACCGCGCAGGCAACGGTGTATCCAATCGCCTCCAGAATCGGCCGGCTTTCAAACATACGCTCATACCAGCGCAGGGAGAAGCCGGTGAAATTGGTCAGGGACTTGGATTTGTTGAAGCTGAAGAATACGACATAGAGTATCGGCAGATAGAAGAACGCAATGATTATCCAGAACCAGATTTTTTCAAAGATTCCTGTTTTCTTTTCCATCAGTCATCCTCCTGCTCCGCCGGCTGGCGGTCCAGCTTTCGGGTAACGTACATCGAAATCAGAATGATGATCGCCATGATCAGGCTGATCGCCGATCCAAAGTTCCAGTCACCGGTGGAGATGAAGTAATCCTCAATCAGGTTACCGATCAGGACGTAGCGTCCGCCGCCCAGGAACTTGGGAATGAAGAAACTCGATACCGCGGGGAGAAACACCAGCGTGATGCCCGACACAATTCCGGACAGCGACAGCGGAAGCGTCACTCTGCGGAATGTCTGCACATTGTCCGCACCAAGGTCATGCGCTGCCGTGATGAGAGCAGGATCAATCTTGGAAAGAGCGGTGTAGATCTGCAGGATCATGAACGGCAGGAAATTGTATACCATGCCGATATAAACCTTGATCTCACCGGACATATGCACATGCGACAGGATACCGCGCCATGCATAGGTGCGTACCAGCATATTGATCCACATCGGGAGCGTGATCAGCAGAACCATGACAGCCTGTTTGGAAGGCGCGTTTCTGGCAATGACGTAGGCAGTCGGATAGCCGATCAGAATGCAGATGACCGTTGTAAAGAAAGCCATCTTCAGCGACCGCCAGAGAACGGTCGGGAATACCGGATCCGAGAAAAATCTTGAGAAGTTGTTCAATGTGAACTGAAAGGTCAGTACATCATTTCCCTCCACCGTGAAGGCATAGAGCACAATCATTAACATCGGGACGATGATCATGATCACAGCCCACAGGACGTAGGGATAGACCATTTTGGAAAAGGACTTCATTTCTTACCCCATCTTCCGCATGACATGAATGTCATCCGGATTCCAGCAAAGGCCGATTCTCTGCCCTTCTTCAATACGGTCCGTGGTTTCAATCTTCAGCTCCCGTCCCTGTGTGCTGAAGGTAACCGGATAGTCTCCCTCGACGATGGTCTCATCATCAAAATCATATTTCACATCCCAGATTTCAATCCGGGACTGATCTTCTGTGGACCACGCGTAGGCATCCGCCCAGCGGATGAGATCGGTATCCAGCGCGACAGATTCCTTGATGTCATCCACCGAGCAGTAGAAGTCAAACGCCTGAATGCTTTCTTCGTTCTGCTTATCCTCTACCGCCTTGGGGAGAACCACATTGATATTGATTTTGATTTCCGTACCGGCAGCGGTGCTGAAGGTGCATGGATAGGTTCCTGCCTCAGGCTTGACATCATAGCTGACCCTGGCGATGGAGACATCCTCATCCTTGAAGTTCCAGGCCTGCGCTTTGGCACGGGCAATGACTTCTCCGTCAGTGAGAGTCGGCACATCCTCTACGTCCATCGAAAAGCTGGTCGCAGAGATCTTTTCCCTGGCTGCTTCATTTACGATGTCACGTTCCGCTGTGACATGCATGGTGACCGTCTTGGAAGTACCGGAGCTTGTCTCAGCGATGACTTCATAATGCACGCCCTTGAACAGCACCGATTTGACTTCACCATTGATCAGTCCCTTGTTGCGCGGAACAATATCAATATCCTCCGGACGGATCATGATGTCGACCGGCTCATTCTTTTCAAATCCATAGTCCACGCATTCATAATCCGCGTCATCAAAGGAAACTAGACGATCCTGTTTCATGATTCCGTCAATAATGTTGGAGTCACCGATAAAACGGGCGCAGTACTTGTTGACCGGTTCGTTATAGATCTGAACCGGGGTTCCGATCTGCTCTATCTCACCGTCCTTCATGACGACAATCTTATCCGACATGGTCAGCGCTTCTTCCTGATCATGGGTAACAAAGATAAAGGTAATGCCAACCTGCTTCTGAATCTCCTTGAGTTCCAGCTGCATCTCCTTGCGGAGGTTTTTATCCAGGGCTGAAAGCGATTCATCAAGAAGCAGCACCCGTGGCTCATTGACCAGCGCTCTTGCGATGGCAACACGCTGCTGCTGGCCGCCGGACATCAGGGTGACATCCCGGTGTTCAAATCCTTCAAGGCCGACCAGGGAGATCATCCGCATGACCTTCTGATGAATAATGTCCTTCGGCATCTTTTTGATATTGAGACCGAACGCGATGTTGTTATAAACATCAAGATGCGGAAACAGCGCATAGTGCTGGAATACGGTATTGACGTCCCGCTTGTAGGCAGGGACATTCGCGATGTCCTCTCCGTCCATAATGACCTGTCCTTCGGAGGGTTCCAGGAAGCCCGCAATAATGCGGAGCAGCGTGGTTTTCCCGCATCCGGACGGTCCAAGCAGTGTTACAAACTCGTTTTCCATGATGTCCAGCGAGATCCCCTTAAGTACGACCTGCTTGCCGAATGTGCGTACAACATTCTGTACCTGAATCAGTTTCTTTGGCATATCATTCCCCTTTCTTCCTTCATCAGAATACCGGCGGTGTGCTGATCCAGAGCACGGATGCCGGTTTATCCGTTCTGTTTTCCAGCCAGTGTGATTCCCTGCCGGTCAGATAGAACAGTTCCCCTTTTCTGACCGGGATTCCTTTTTTGTCCGTATCACGGCACAGAACAGCGCGTCCGTTCAGGACATAGCCGAACTCTTCCCCGTTGTGAGGTTCAATGACATCCGTGCTTCCGCCCGGTTTCAGATCCACGCGGATCGGTTCCATGTCATTTTTCTGCGCATTGGGGACGATCCAGTGAATCGTCAGATTTTCCCTTTCATCCACAAACGCATCATCGGCTGTAAATACAATCTGCTCACGTTCATCATCCTCAGTGAAAAACTGTGCCATGGTCGTTCCCAGCGCTTCCGTAATATCCTCAAGCGTCTGAATGGAAGGACTGGCCAGATTCCGTTCGAGCTGCGACAGGAATCCTTTGGTCAGTTCAGTCCGGGATGCGAGTTCCTCCAGCGTCAGATCATTCTGAATCCTCAGCTGTCGGATTCGTTTACCGATATCCATAAGTCCGGCTTCTCCTTTCTGTGTTTAGCAACACTAAACAAATTCTAAGAAATCACAAAACCAAGATTCATTATACCTATGCAGGCATGAAACGCAATACTTTTTTAAACAAAAAGTTTAAAATTCCTAAACGCGGTTTCCGATTGTCTGATCCTGCTGAAACAGTGCGAAAATATGTGGATTTCCATAACAGCCATTCGTCTGCTGAGACAAGCTGACGAAAAGAAAAGGCAGAAAAACCCGGCCCCAAAAAAAGCCAAGCGGAAAAAAGCAGAAAATAACGAAGGACCGTCAGCTTTCCATCAGAAAACATCGCTGGTGAAACCCGTTCATGAAACACCCTGAAGAAGCTGAAGATCATGAAAACATGTACGGAATCCGGTGCCTTTTCTTGTATGATGAAAAAAGGAGGGACTATGGATTCCAACATTATCGAAGCGCTGACTTACGCGGAGGACATGGCAAGAAACATCCGGGAGGATTACGAACACGGAAAAGCAACAGAAAAGGAAGCGGTCATCCGCATGTTCCACCTCGGAAAATGCCTGCTTGGATGGGATCAGGACGATGAGCGGTCCGATGTCGAAATCATCCAGTCACTGCTCGCAATGAACCGGATCGTTACGGAGGCTATCGATGAGTCTGCAAAAAAAATGGCCTCATGAACGAAAAAGCACCCTGGCAAAAACAAATAAGAGTACAGCAGAAAATACAGCCGTGAGAAAGGATGCAGGATCTGCATTCGCCTCTATGATGAACATTTTTTACTCTTTTGACGGGTCATTTCCAATAAGGCGGAATGGCTCAGATATAAAACTTCAGGAATATGAAAAAAGAGAACTCGAACTCATTAATGGATTCTCTTTTTCCTGACGCTGTCTGTATCGCAAAGTCAGAGAGCACACAGTTCTCATCAGCCTCAGTCAGCGTTATTCAGCATATGCATGCGTTCATGCCTCATAACCCCAGAACACGAAAGAAATATCATAAGAAGACAAAGCAGGACTCAGCATTTTTCTTTGATCATAAAGTCTTCACAAGTGATCCCTTTGACAAACACGGGGAAATACTGACAGGGATATCCGCGTGATCCGCTTTCCCCTTTCAGAAACAAACCGGAAGATCCTGTCATTGACAATCCCTGTCTCTAAGCCACAACATTCTTCCAATCTGAGTGCTCCGCCTGAAAAAAAGGACAGTTTCCTTGCTTTGATTCCTTCAAAAGAAGGCGTGCAGGAGAAACGATCCCTGTTCTGTCTTTTTCCACAGGAAGACAGTATTCTTCATTTTATCCAGACAACCGGATTTCCCTTTGGTTCACGGAATCCGCGTGCCGGTGCTCCGTCTGCCCCATAGCCAAGAATCAGACCTCCGGTCACATATTCATCATCCTTCATGCCGATTTGGAACATGTATTCTCTGATCGCTTCACGATCGGTCAGCCAGTGCAGCTGGTTGATCCAGCAGGATCCAAGATCAAGTGCGTTGGCTGCGATCATCATATTCTCAAGGGCACATGCGCTGTCCGCCATCGCATTGCCGTAGCCGCGTTTGTTTGCGGTCACAATCAGCACCGGCGCATGATAGTCAAATACATAGGTTCCCTTTTTCGAGAGATGAATGGAATTCTTCAGTGATACATAGGTATCTTCCTTCACTTCCATTTCCGCAAACGTCTCTCTTACCAGTCTTCGAAGCTCTTCAAGCACAGTCGGCCGGGTAATTACGATAAAGCGGGTGGTCTGGCTGTTGGATCCGCTCGGTGCAGCGCGGCCTGCTTCGATGACCTGCTTGATCAATGCTTCATCGGGAATATCCGGTTTCATCTTCCGGGTGCTTCTGCGTGTCAGAATTCCTTCCAGTGCATCCATGGTTTTACCCCTCCATTTTTTCAATCAACAATCACCGATTTCCCGGTTACTGCTTCAAAGTGATATTTCACAATGCCAAGATCCGTCTCGAGATACGCTCCAATGCCTCTTGAACGCAGATGCACTTCGCCGTTAACAAAGCGGAACTGAAACTTCTGCTGATTCACAGCAGTCGGAGCCAGCAGCGCGGCTCTTACCCCTTCCACAAACCAGTCCGGCGCATGATCCGCGATCATTACATCTTTCAGATCTTTTCCTTTATGCGGGGTTCCCTGCGTTGTACCATAGCCAAGCGCAATGACCATGCACAGGGATTCTCCCTGATTCAGGATTTGCTGAACCCTGCGTTTATTGAAGGTGAGTGCAGTCCAGCAGGTATTCAGTCCCAGCTGCTGGGCAAAGAGAACCAGTTTCTCACCATAGTAACCGCACCGCAGATTGAAATCTTTATCCTTCCTTCCGGCAAGAACAATATAATGATTCACATTCTGAAAATTCCCATAATGTGCAAGCCGGGAGTCAAAGCCATCCGGATCGTCGTAACGGATAAACATGCGGATGTTTCCTTCTTTGCTGCAATCCAGGGCATATGCATCCAGCTGTCTGCGGATATCGTCCGCAATCGGATCGGTTCTGAAGGAGCGGACGGAATGTCTTGCGGCAATCGCTTCCCGAATGGTCATGTTCCAAACCTCCCTTGGCATTTTATAAATGAAGCTTCTTCAGATCAGAAGCAGATGGATCTTCGGTGATTGAACACCCGGGATCCATACCGCGGGGAATCTGTTCTTTCCTGCTCTTCTCTTCCGCTTACAGACATGTACGCAAAGAGAAGCTCAGCCAAGCATTTCCTCAACTGCCTCCCGGTAGACTTTCCGGAAAAAGATCAGGGAAAGCGTCAGTGCCATGAATTCCGCGATCAGAAAACACCACCATACGTTGTTGACATTTCCCGTCTGAGCCAGAAGCCAGGCAGAAGGAATCAGTACAACCAGCTGTCTGCCGGCGGAAACGATCAGGGAATATATGCTCTGGGAAAACGCCTGGAATACGGAACTCAGAACAATTCCTACGGCCGCAAGCGGAAAGGACAGAGAAATGATCCGAAGCGCCGGAACTCCGATCTTCAGCATTTCCGCACTGGCATTGAAGAAGCCAAGCAGTCTGGCCGGAAACAGATTCATGATCAGGGTGCCGAAGCACATGATGACAATGGCAAGCAGAAGCGAAAAGCGGAGCGCTTCATCAATCCGCTGCTTTTCACGGGCTCCGTGATTATACGCAAGTACCGGAATAAGTCCGTTATTGAGTCCGAAGACCGGCATGAAGAAGAAACTCTGAAGCTTGAAGTATACGCCGAATACCGCCGTTGCCGTAGTCGAAAAGGCAATCAGAATCAGATTCATGAGATAGGTCATGAGGGAACCGATCGATATCATCAGAATGGATGGAATCCCGACCGCGTAGATCCTCTGAACTATTTCCAGCTTGGGATGAAAGACTTTCGCTAGGGAAAGATGAATTTCCCGGTTTCTGGTCCGGTTCAGATACAGGCCGATGCAGGCAGCGCTTACCTGACCGATCACCGTTGCCGCTGCAGCCCCTGCTACTCCAAGCGCCGGAAATCCCAGAAGTCCGAAGATCAGAATCGGATCCAGAATGATATTGATCACGGCTCCGGCCGCCTGGGAAATCATGGAATAAATGGTAAGACCGGTGGACTGCAGCAGACGTTCAAACGTCATCTGAAAAAAGATACCGGATGAGAAAACCGTCACGATGCCAAGATATGTGTTTCCGTAACGAATGATCTCCGGATCCGCTGTCTGGGTGCGGATAAATGCTTCAGCCCCGAAAAAGCCGATCAGCAGAAAGAGAATGGAATTGAAGCCGGTAAGAAGCAGACCGGTATTGGCAGCCGCATCCGACCGGTCAAACCGCTTCATGCCGAGAGAATGGGACAGAAGCGCATTGATGCCGACACCGGTGCCGGATCCCAGCGCAATCATCAGATTCTGTAACGGAAAAGCAAGTGTCACAGCGGTAAGAGCGCTTTCCGAAAGTCTTGCGACATAGATGCTGTCCACAATGTTGTAGAGCGCCTGTACCAGCATGGAGATCATCATCGGAAGAGACATTGAGATGATGAGCTGTTTCACCGGCATGATGCCCATTTTGTTTTCCCTGATTTCATGTGTCATGCTGTAACCCTACCGCATAATGCTTTGTATGGCAACTGTTCCGATTCCTCTCTTTACAGGCTGTATGCCTGAAAAGACAAAAAAAGCCCCGCCGATAAACGGACAGGGCTTGATTGACCGGATTACTTCGCGCTGCGGTCTTCCTTGATACGGGCGTTCTTCGCGGACAGACCCTTCAGGTATGTCAGCTTCGCACGTCTTACCTTACCGCGGCGGGTAACTTCAATATGATCAATAATCGGGCTGTTGATCGGGAATGTACGATGTACACCGACGCCGCCGGAAATCTTACGGACAGTGAATGTCTCACCGATGCCGCCGTTCTTCATTGATACAACAACGCCTTCAAACATCTGAATACGGCTCTTCTCACCTTCACGGATCCGGACGAATACCTTTACGGAATCACCGGGTCTGAAGCTGGGAATGTCATTGCGGATCTGTTCTTTGGTAATCTTGTCAACTAAATCGAGTCTCATTTTCTTCTCCTCTTTCCTCGTCTGATCATCAGCTCATGGTCCAGAACCGGCCAGCGGAGCAGTGACGCGCCCTTTTTCAGCGCAAGAAGTATATTATCACACGGCAGTCAGAATGACAACTTTTTTATTTGTTCCGAACCGCCTTCATTTCCTTTTTCACGGCATACATCGCGTCATCCGCCCGGTTGACCGCGTCAATCGGATCGATCGGATGGCTGGATGTGCTGACCGCCATGCCGGCCGCTGTCGAAAGCGGAAACGGAAGTTCCTGGCGGCTGTTGATTTCATGGATCCTGGCGTAGAAATCCTCAATTCCCTTTCGTCCTTCTTCTTCCTTTCCTTCAATGCAGGCAAGAAACTCATCGCCGCCCCATCGTCCGTAGAATCCCCTGCCCTCAAAGACAGACTTCAGTGCCTCCGCCACGAGTTTCAGCATCCTGTCACCGACTTCATGACCATATTCATCATTGGCTTTCTTGAGGTAGTTGAGATCAAAGAACAGCATGCAGAAATCCTTCTGTTTCCTGCTGATCAGCTGATCCAGGCCGCGGTAACAGGCACTGCGGTTGGGAATATGTGTCAGAGGATCCTGATAGGCAAGAATCTCCAGACGTTCCTTTTCCAGACGTTCCATATAGGCGGATCCGTACTTATAGCAGGCAGAAAGCACCATGGTGATGACAAGCTCCGTGATCGCAATCGGAGCCAGAGAAAACCGCAGCAGTCCGGACGCCGAAGAAAGATTATTGATCAGATTGAAGCGGATGACTTCCAGAAGACCCAGGCACATGCAGATCTGGAAACCAAGAGCCTGCAGGCGGTCTGCCAGTTCCTTTTTCTTTTCCCGATCCCGGAAGAGAGAGATGAAATAGACCACGATCATTCCGAAGATTCCGGCGTGAAGAATCATGAGATAGGTGCTGTAGCTGGCCTGTATCGGAGAGAAATTGATGATCGTGACAACCACAAAGAGTATCAGAAAGAATAGAGAGAACATCTTCATGCACGCAGAGGTCAGAGGATCTCTGATCATTTTGCCCATATAAATCGAAAGCGGAATTGCGGAGGCATAGATTGCAATATACTCCCCCTGGGAACAGATCAGACTGTCAGAAATCAGATAATAAAAGGCATTGGCAGAGAAATTCCACAGGGTAAGGATCAGACAGAACATGGACAGATGAATCTGGGAAATGACCTTCTTCTGAAAAAATGAAAGAACGGCGAGGAACAGGGTCAGAAAGAAGGTAATTGTAATCAGCGTCAGCAGCATGACAAAACTGAACTCCCTGCCGCAGAGAAGACTTTTCGCCGCGTGCCCTCCCGGGCTAAGCCAGGCGGAAAAGGCGGTTGTGCTGGTCCGGTCTCTGACATTCACACGGATGGAAAAGCCATCCTGTACGTAGGTCTCTGGGAGTGATACCGCAATGAACTGCTTCATCGGCATGATGCCCCTTTCAAGCGGTTCAAGATCTTCACTCAATAGAATCCGGTCCCCGCAGGTAACGGAAGAGACCGCGTTGCTTGTTTCATAGCAGAGCATGACGCCGGTTTCAAATGCCGGGCTGGGCGGCGCGTCCACAGTAATCTCCAGGCTGTCCCCTTTATGAATGCTTGGAAAATGATTGCCGGTAAACGGTTCTCTCGTACCGTCCGCTCTTATCACGGATCCCTTCATGTAAGGAGAAAGATCCACCCTGTAGCCGGGATTGATGCCGAAGGCAGACAGGAAAAGCCAGAAGAGAATGCATGCGGCGAAGCCAATTGCCCCGAGTATGATCAGAAATCTGCGCATGGAAAACTCTCGACCATTGTTGATGTTCATAGGTCCATTATATCGAAAAACATGGAATCTCTTCCATCTTCCGGGATCCCATGTTTTAAAATCTTTCTGTTTTCAGCAGTCTGATGTGTCTATTTTTCAGGAAATCAACGGGTACTCCCGTTCAATCCAGCCGAAATGACGGCACGCTTTGTAGATTCCATGATCCGTATTGGCAGCCGTCACATAGTCGGCCCTTTTCTTGAGTTCGTCCATCCCGTTTCCCATCGCAACACTCGTCCACGCCGGATCAAACATCACCAGATCATTCACCGCGTCTCCGAAAACAACCACATCGCTGATCTCTCCGCCGATCAGTTTCATCATCCGCAGAATCCCATCCTTCTTCGCGTCATACTGAAAGTTCAGATAACTGCCCATCCGGATATGACCCTGTTCCTGGATCCAGGGGTGTTTTTTCTCCTCTTCGCGGCTCATGGCAATATAGACCTTGTAGATATTTTTGAGAGCAGAGGGATTCAGGTTCTCATCCAGCACATAAGTGGTCAGCTCGGTTCTTCTTCCGGCCTGTTCCAGAAACCGGGTATCCTTCATGTAAACCGCGTCGGAATCATCCAGCATCAGCACATAGCCAAGGCCTGCCTCCTCCGCTTTCCTCACCAGCATTCTGGCTTTATCCAGCGGCAGCGGGATATTCTCAATCATCTTTCCGTCTTTTACAAGACACGCCCCGCCGCAGCAGACAAGATTCCGGATGCCGATCGGATCGGAAAAGGAAACGGTCTTGTAATGGGCACGGCCGGTGGCTATGGAAACGAAGTGTCCGCATCGCTCCAGTTCATGAAGTGTCCATTCCGCACTTGGAATGATCTTATGCGTCGCGTCATCCGTCAGCGTTGCATCGATGTCGAAAAAGAAATATTTTCTACGCATGCACTTTCTCCATTTCAAATCCAAAGGAAGTCAGCCGTGCCTGGATTGCAAAATCACAGACATCACATTCAATGCACATCCAGAAATCGGCTTCCGGAAAGATATCCTTTTGAGATGGATCGAAGAATTTCTTTCCTTCCTGCCATCGAAGATTCTCACACCGTTGCCGCAGATCCTTCATCGGCTCCTGCAGAAGAAGGGAGCGAAGATACTCTGCGCAGAGAACATCCTCCTCGGTCGATTTCTTTCCTTCCCAGCCCATACAGACAAGGCTTACCGTTTCCGGCTTCCTTTTCTGAATATAGGCGGCAGTGGCACTGGCATTGCGGAGGGATCCGGCAAGCAGTTCCTCCGCATGTTTTGCAAGAGAAAGACCAAGTGTTCCGGCACTGGTCGTGTGAATCACCGTCCGGCCCCTGAGATCCGCCTTTGAAACATCAGCCGGACTGTTGCCGAAATCAAATCCAGGGAGTATTTTTCCATGCCGTTCGCCAATCAGAACACTGTCGGGATACTGCCGTTTCAGATCAAAGGCAGTTTCCACCTCCCTTACCGCAAACAGCCGCGATACGCTTTGAGATAATACAACGGTCTCAAGGGAAAAAGCCCGGAACACATCAATGACAACCGTCAGTCCTTCCGCCTGCTCAGCCCCTTCCTTCAGTTCAAGAATTCGTATATCCATGACTCTATTTTACATGCCCAGCCAGGAAAACGATTCATCTTCCGAAATTCCCGTGTTTATGAAGAGTGCCGTACCGCTGAAGTCTTCGCGCACTCCAGCGCCTGAAAGGCAAGACACAGTGACATCGCAAGATACCAGAGTTCCATCTCCTTTTTCGGACGGGAAAGCTTGAAAGCGGCACTTTCCGCCCGGTTCTTCTGCAGATAGGAATTTCTGAGAATCTCCCGTTCGGTTTCCTTCATGCCGCATTTCCGCAGCAGTTCATCCAGCAGGTCTTTGTCCCTTTGATCAGACATGGCCCTCCTTGCGGGCGGCGAAAATATTCCACAGCTCCACCCGGCACTGCTCCGCTTCGGCAAGCGTAACACCGGTCTTTCTCGCGGTTTCCCAGGCCTCTTCATCATTCATGAAGCATCTCAGCATCAGAACGGTCTGTTCCGGGGTCAGGCAGCTGAGGCCTCCCCGCTTGTAAAATCCTGTCAGAGACGTCATACTATGCATCCTCCTTACTGGCCTCATTCTAAATGCCGGGCCCAATATCACTGTCCACTTTTTGGGACAGTGAAAAAGATTTCTTCCGAATGCCGTTTTTTATCAGAATGGATGAAAACAGGCTGTGTCATAACAGGCAGTACGCATCGCGTGCGGTCTGCCGGGTTTTGAAAAGATGTCAGCTGTTTATCAGTGTGCAGTCAATGGATAACACGAAGTTCACTCTGAAAATACAAAACAAAGAAAAAAACTTCCCCGGCGTCTTTTCTGAAGAAGAGAAGAATCTTATTTACAGTCTCAACAGATGCTTTTTTCAATGCCAGGCTGTCATCTGCCTGTCGCAAGGAACCTATGGTTTTATTCCGTCCTGTTTTTTTCCGGAAGTGATACCGTTCCAAGCACTACTCCGAAAATGACGATCACAGCTCCGCACAGCTGCCGGAGTGAGATCGGCTCGTGCAGGATACTCCATGAGAAAAACAGACCGAATACCGGCATCAGATTCATTAATGCCGCAGCCGTGGCTGCTTCGACCCCGCGCAGTCCGACGTTATACAGATAATATGCCCCAAGGGAACAGGCAAGCGTAAGAAACAGAACGGAAAACAGGATTGCAGGCGTGATCACCCCGATCTCTAACGGCATGTCCAGAAAAAGAAGCGGAATACTGGCAATGGTTGCGATCACTGTCTGCACCAGAGTCAATGAAGCGCTGTCGGTTTCCGGATGGACGGATTGGATCATATAGTTATAGATTCCCCAGTTGATCCCGTTGGCGATCATCAGCGCACTGCCGACCCATGCCCCTTCCTTTCCGCCGCCGATCGGATCCAGTGTCAGTACCGCAATTCCAAAAACCGCCGCCGCAATGCCGATGATCTGACGGATGGTGACATGATCATGAAAAAACAGCACTCCGATCAGGATGGTAATGATCGGATAGACCGAGGTGATGATTGCCGCGTTGCCGGCACTGGTCAGAGCAATTCCATAGTTTTCTATCGAATAATAGACGGCAATGCCGAAAACCGCAGATACCGCTGCGGCCCGGTAATCCCGGGGATCGATCCGGATGGGCTTTCGAAGGATCAGAAAGATCAGTCCGAGAATCCCGGCGGAACTGGCAAACCGGATCAGTCCCAGCAGAACCGGTGAAAAACAGGAACCGGCAATCCTTGTCGCGATGAAACTTGCGCCCCAGATCATGATGGAGGACAGAAGCGCAGCGTGTGAGAGAAAACGACTCTGTTTCATGAATGGTATTGTAACATCCCCGAATTGTTGAATTCCATCCGGCTGTTTTATAATAATTGCGTAATAAACGGAGGACCATGCCTATGAAGTTCAGCAGACGGCTGGACCGGCTGCCGGATGAGATTTTCGCATCCCTGAACAGCCGGAAAATAGAAATGGAACAGGAAGGACGGAAGATTTACAATCTCTCAATCGGTACACCCGACTTCCCGGTTCCGGAACATATACGTCAGGCACTGATTGAAGCTGCGAAAGACCCGGAGAACTGGAAATACGCGCTTCGTGATACGGATGAGCTTCTGGAAGCGGTATGCGGCTATTATGAACGGCGCTTCCAGGTGAAAATCGAGCCAGAACAGGTAACCAGCTGCGCCGGAAGCCAGGAAGGAATGGGACATCTTGGCCTGGCCCTGTGTGATGAAGGAGATACGATCCTTCTTCCCGGCCCCTGCTACCCCGCTTTCATCGCCTGCGCAAATATCGCCCTGGCCTGTCCGTATTTCTATCCGATGCCCAAGGAGAACGGATTTCTTCCGGATCTTGCCGCGATTCCGGATGAGGTAGCGGACCGGGCAAAATTCATGATTGTTTCCCTGCCCTCCAATCCGATGGGCTCTGTCGGAAACGACGCGTTCTATCAGGAGCTGATCGCGTTTGCGAAGCGGCATGATGTGCTGATCATTCATGACAATGCCTACTCTGATATTATTTTTGACGGATGCATCGGAAAAAGTTTTCTTTCCTATGAAGGCGCCATGGAGGTCGGAGCAGAGTTCTTCTCCCTTTCCAAGAGCTTCAACGTAACGGGCGCCAGACTTTCCTTCCTCATTGGCAGAAAAGACGTGGTTCAGGCGTTCTACAAGGTCCGCAGTCAGTATGACTTCGGGATGTTTCTGCCCCTGCAGAAAGCAGCGGCAGCGGCCCTGAACGGCCCAATAGACACGGTTCTCCGTCAGAAAGAAATCTATCAGAAACGGCGGGATGCGCTCTGCGGAGGGTTCCGGTCCATTGGCTGGGATATTCCTGATTCTCATGGATCGATGTTCGTCTGGGCGAGAATTCCATCCTGGTATGAAAGCTCCATGCAGTTCTGCATGGATCTCATGGAACAGAGCGGTGTCATCTGCACCCCCGGAGCCTCATTCGGGCCGATGGGAGAAGGATATGTCCGGTTCGCTCTGGTTCTTTCCGAACAGGAAATACAGAAGGTTGTCGCGGCTGTGGATGCCTGCGGGATTCTGAAGGAGAAAAAGCATGAACAAGAATAATGAAAAGAAACGCATTGTCATTGACACCCAGAAGCTATTGGAACTGACCGGATGGGATATCGATCACCTCATGGAGGTCATGAATGTACCTGTGATTCACCGCCAGCGGATCATTGACGCCATCCGCATTGACGAAAAGGACAGCAAATGACCTTTACCGCAGAAGGTGCTGTCATCAGGGGTGATGTTGTTTTCGGAAACAAGTGCAGTGTCTGGTACAACGCCGTCATACGGGCGGACCACAACCCCATCACCATCGGGGACCGGGTGAATATTCAGGACTGCTGTGTTCTTCACGCGGACGCGGAGGCGGCCATCCGGATCGGAAATGATGTGACTGTCGGTCATGGGGCGATTCTTCATGGCTGCACGGTTCATGATTCCTGCATCATCGGAATGGGCTCCATTCTCATGAATCATTCCGAAATCGGCGATCACTGTATTGTCGGTGCCGGATCTCTGATTACCGAGGGAAAGAAGTTTCCTGCCGGATCACTGATCCTTGGCTCTCCCGCCCGGTTCATACGTCCTCTCACCGAAGAAGAAAAAAACTCCATTTCCGCCTCGGCCATGCACTATGTGCATCAGGCGGAAACAGAGTGATCCGCTGACGATTCCGGCAGCCGATTCCCTTTGTTTTCAGAAAAGATCATACGCCACGCCGCTTCGGAAAGCCGTTCATAGGAATCATACTGTTCGCTTCCCGCAGCCGCCGCTTTTACATCAAGATGAATTCCCGCTTTGGCAAACGATCGCATGATCGCGTCCTCAAGGCGGTTTTTCTTCAGTTCCGCGTCCAGTCTGGAACATTCCCTGTAGAAGATCACCCAGGTATCCGGATTGATCTTTGCGCAGAATTCATACCGGCCGGTATGAAGACGGATCGTATCGGCTATCCGTTCCCGGGCCAAGGGCAGAATCGTCTCATCCTCCTCATTGTGAAACAGGCAGATCATGACCAGCTGTCCCTCTTCGCCGCTGATCCTTCGGGAAAGATAGGTATTGATCATGGTTTCCACTGCGTGTTCCCGAAGCAGTCCGGTAGCCGGATCGGTATCGTGCTCCTTGAATAAATAGTTCTCATTGGCGAGCCGTTTCATATTGCGGCCACCCAGCACAACAGCTGAGGTACAGGAAAGAACCATAAAGAAAAGCGAGTTGATCAGATCCATCCGCACGGCGGAGGGATTCTTATAGAACGGATTGATGAGATTGTAGAGAACACAGAAGAAAATCAGCAGGCTGAACAGCCCGACTGGCGCATCCACAATCAGAAACGGTATCAATACAATGAAAACATGAAAGGTCACCGCCACCCGGGATGGATCGCCGACATAGATCACGCCGATTTCAATTGCGTAGATCAGCAGAACCGCCGCGAAGGCGTAATTCAGAGCGGTCGCGAAGCGGCGCCGTCCTTCCATCAGAAACAGACAGCACAGATGAATGATCAGTGACATCACCGTCAGACTGATATATACCACCATCGCTTCCTTCCGAATGAATC
Organism: uncultured Erysipelotrichaceae bacterium; assembly: GCA_946537255.1. GTDB lineage: Bacteria > Bacillota_I > Bacilli_A > Erysipelotrichales > Erysipelotrichaceae > Bulleidia. The sequence continues at coordinate 4,317 of CAMNFS010000034.1, read as the reverse complement.
CGCACAGAATCAGCACCATGAAAACAAGTCCGGCAGCCACCGCAAAGAGGGATCCGATTTTTACACTGTAATAGTTTTCTTCATTCCGAAGCGGCCGGATTTCCTCATAAATGCTTTTCTGAATACCGCCGTACAGAAAAGCTTTCCGAATCCTCTCCCCGAAAAACTGCAGTCTGTCTTTTTCCATCCATTCTCCTGTCCGGCTGATCCGCAATCAATGGTGTGTCAGATCCGCCATTGCTGTTTCAATTGCTTCAATCCGATGCGCCATGCCGGGATGATCCAGTTCCAGCACTTCCACCAGATCCGCAGGATTGACATCAATCAGCTCATCGCTGGAAAGCGACCGGAACGTCTGAATCAGATCCTTTCCATAGCCTTCCGCCACCGCGTTGCGGTCTGCTTCATACTCCTCTTCCCTGCTGACAAAGTTCCGAAATACAGAAAATGCCGCCCCGATCGGAGACAGAAACCATCCGGCCGCGGACGCGCTCAGCACCGTATTGCGCAGAGTCAGACCGAAAGCTTCCTGGATCCATGTCTCCCACTGCGCTATCATACCACCTTTTGAAAGACAAAAGGCACCTGCCAGAAAAAGCAGAAACAGGCCGGCAATGGACAGCACATTCCAGATATTCCGCCTGTGCTTCAGATGTCCGGCCTCATGCGCAATCACCGCAAGCAGTTCCCGGCGGCTGTTCTCGTTCAGAAAATTATCCGCGATCCCGATCGTCCGATAGGTGAGCAGCTTCAGAACAAAGGCGTTTTTGGACGTACTTTTCTTTGATTCATCATATACTTCGATTTTCCTGACCTTATGACGGCTGTCACGGATCAGATACCGGATCTGATCCCTGAGTTCCCCTTCCTCAAGTTCACTGAAATGATACTGGATCCGCAGGATCCGCCAGGAAAGAAATGATGCCGCGATCATGAATACAATCAGAACTCCCGCGATGAGTGCCATGATCAGTAATGCCTGCAGAAAGGAAATCTGATACTGCCGGGTCCATTGCGGAAGTGATTCAAGAATCCATGTCAGAAGAAAGTACAGCGTCAGAGCGAGAAAAACAGAAAACAGCCAGCCGATGATCTGATCTTTCCAGAAATCCGCCCTGCTCATGCGGTTGAGCCCGTATTTTTCACGGATCCGGAAGGTCACATCGTATTCCACCGGCAGCTGACACAGAAAGGGAATTGTTTCCACAAGAAAAGCAGCGATCAGTGTATGCACGTAAACATTTCCGCTGAATTGTTCCAGCCAGTAAAAAAACGGCGAAAACAGCATCAGCGCAGTCAGCGCAAGCATCAGGGCGCGCAGGAAAAGATGAGGCCGCCGCATATCCTTTTTGTAGGCAAGAAATGTTTTCCAGCGTTCTGCGGTATAGATTTCCTCCACACTTGCCGGCAGAGGTTCCTTCCGTTTTTCATCTGTGACTTTCAGGATCAGAAGATCATAGATCGTCCCAAGAGACGCCATAAAAAACAGAGTCAGTCTGATTCCCATATATTCCCCTTTCTGAAAAGAAACAGAAGTCCTTCCCTCAGGAAGTCTCTTCCCCTTCCTCCATCTTGCGGAAATAGACATCCAGGCGGATCTTGTGGGCAATCGCCACGGCAATCGTACGAAGCAGTGCCCGTTCCTGGGTATCCGCCGAAAGACTGGAAACCCGTTCCTTGTCCTCCTTCAGAGCCTCATTCAGAAAACTCACAAAGCTGACATATCCCTTTTCCGGTGAACAGACGCGTTCCCGGATGGCAAGACATGTGCGGATCTGATCCATGGACAGTACCGTTTTGGTTACCGCGACAAACAGCAGTGCGGCAATTCTCTCCCGGCTGTAGATCTTCCTGCCTTCTCTGGGAATGATCTTCAGTTTCACATAGTTGGAAATCATGGACGGCGTGACCTCCATACCGAACGGCTTCAGAAATCCATTGAGATATTTGGTAACCTGATCAAGATATAGTCCCACATCCGGAATCTCATTCCAGGACGGAAGCGCAAACTGCGCCGCAGTCTGATTTACATCCTCTGTTTTCATCATTCGCATCCTTCCGGATTCATTATACCTGAATCCCTGCTGAACTCCATAGGTTTCAGAAAGTATTATCTCTTGACAGGTTATTTAATAACCGATATAGTGATATCGGATATCAGGTTATTTAATAACCTTTTAAAGGATATTTAAAATGAGGAGGCGGATATGACAGTTTTGGAACAGAAACCTGTATTTCAGGCAAAGGATCCGATCAGTTCTCTGACGCATCTGATCGGGATGATACTTTCGGTTGCGGCTACGCCGGCAGTGCTCGTACATGCGGCTTCATTCGGTCTTTATCAGACCCAGATCATCAGCGTCGCGGTCTTTATGATGACCATGACCATGCTTTACGGCGCATCGGCGTCCTACCACGCCTTTCATATCAGCTCCCGGGCAGACCGGATCCTGCGCAAGCTGGATCACGCCAATATCTTCCTTCTGATTGCCGGAAGCTATACACCCGTATGCCTGCTCGCCATGAAGGAACACGGAACCATTCTGCTGGCTGTTGTCTGGTTAATCGCACTGGCGGGAATGATATTCAAGCTCTGCTGGATCACCTGTCCGAAATGGGTCAGTTCCCTGATCTATATTTCCATGGGCTGGGCCTGTGCCTTCTTTCTTCCTGAATTAAGGAACACGCTTGGCAGCGGATTCCTTCTTCTGCTGATGGAGGGCTTATTCTATACAGCAGGCGGTGTGCTGTACGCGCTCCGTCTGCCGCTGTTTCCCAATGAGAAAACAACCGGATTCGGCAATCATGAGCTGTTTCATCTGTTTGTGATGGCTGGCAGCTTCTTCCATTTCCTTCTGGTCTGGTTCACCCTGATTCCTCTTGCCTGAAGATAAAAACCCGTCTGACCAATCCGGACGGGTTTTTCTTTCCATACGCGTTCTGTCTATTCCTCAGTCTGTCATTCCGAAATGCTTCAGTGCATTTGCAAGACCATCCTGATCGATGGAGTCCGTCACATAATCCGCCATGGCTTTGAGTTTTTCTTCGCCATTGCCCATGGCAACGCCGATTCCGCAATACGCAAGCATCCCTTCATCGTTGATGCCATCGCCAAAGGCAATCGTCTCACTGACCGGAATATCCCAGTAATCCAGTACCGCCTGTATACCGGCCGGTTTGCCGGCATCCGCGTGGACCAGATCAATCGCATCGTCATCAAACCATGACAGAGCCTGCACTCCTTTCAGCCTGGCCAGAAGCGGTTCTGCGTCCTTGATCCCATAGGGAATCATCTGATAGACCGGCACTTCAAGAATCCGCTTCAGGGGCATGATTTTCGGAACTGGTTCATTGATGCGGGAAAGAGAATACCGGACATGTTCATTCACCAGGTTCACCCAGTTCTCTTCCGCTTCCAGAAACTGTACACCCATGGGATGGGCTTTGAGCCATGCATACGTGGTCATGATGTCCTCTTTCTCAATTGGAAAGGCTTTGATGATTCCATTGCGATCATAACTGACGGCGCCGTTGACCGTCACAAAGGCATCGAACTCCACCCGCCGCAGTTCTTCCATACGCCGCAGTTCACTGATATGACGGCCGGTTGAAAGAACCGTCTTCACGCCGCGCTTTTTCAGTGTGCGCAAAGCAGAGACTGCTGAATCCGGTATGCGGCCATTCTGATGGGAGTACAGGGTCCCGTCATAATCAAGAAAGACAGCTTTCATACATCTTCTCCAACAGAAAGAGCCGAAGTACCTCCGGCCCCTTTTCTTTCAGTAAATGCGCTCGACATCCTCTGTTCCGCACATCCGGAAAAATTCCTCATAATCGCGGTCTGAAGAGAGCTTCATGACCTCTGTAAACACTCCGGTTTCATTGTCCCGGAATCCGGCGGTTTCCTCCCCGGTGCAGATACTGCAGCGGATCACAGGGGTCCGGCCGGTAAGATCCAGCTTCTTTTCTTCCTTCCTACGAAACGGATTCTTCACTTTCTCTGAGTTCCTCTTCAATCAGCTCTTTCAGGGCAATGAGTTCCTCTTTTGAAAGCGAAACGCCCTTGCCCATGCGGGCATGTTCCTCGCCCATCCAGGTGCGGATATCATATTTCGGCTCGCCGTCATTCCAGGAGACAAGATTCAGCTCCTTATGCCAGCCTCCGGTCCGATCAGTCAGGGAACCGATATGTTTGGTGATCTCATAATTAAAGTCTGCCATGACTCAACCTTCCTTATCCACACGTACTTTATTCTTGCGGCCGAACTCCTCATCCGACTGGGTCAGATAGATAATTCCCTGAATGAGTCCCACCAG
>CAMNFS010000033.1 GCA_946537255.1 uncultured Erysipelotrichaceae bacterium | reverse complement strand
GAAGGATTCAGCAGGGAATTCAGTTCCGTTCCGCAGACGATCCATCTGTCATTCGCTTTCCGGAAGGTAAGCTGATACCCCACATGCCAGGTACGGTTATACTCCCCGCTGTCCATGAAGTAATCAAAATAGATGTGGGAGACAATCGTATCATCACTCTGCTGCACCGCATCACAGTGTTCATTGCTGAATTGCTTGACGCTGTGTGCTGTAAACCAGTAGTTCTGCAGTGTCACATACTGCCGGTACCAGGCACTGGAAGTATCACTGACCGCCTGAACACTCGCAAGAGACGTATCCATTGCCGGATACTGGGCAATCAGTTCTGCCGCTTCAATCAGTTCCTTCTTCAGCGCTTCATCCGTCACGGTTCTGCCAAGCAGCCAGTTTTTCGAAAGAACATCCTGCAGCATGGAATATCCTTCCTCCCTGTTCAGCTCCGGCTGGTCCAGCACACCGGTGATTTCGTAGATATCCACAAGCGGAATCACGGAGGGATCCGATACCTGGAAGAAATTGGAGGGTTCCACTCCCTTCTCTCTGCAGAAGGATGCGTCCACCGGAGTATTCCCGACTCTGAGGCTCATGCCCGCCGGTACCTCGATGGTATAGCTTCTGCTGCCATGAACCGGAAAGGCCGGCTGGAATCCATCCTCTTTTTTCAGAAGCGTCAGTGTTCCAAGACACGTATCTCCATCCACCAGCCGGTATTCCCGTTTTTCTTCCTCAATGCTGAGCGGCTCCGCATGCATGGCATGGAAATCCCGGTCAGCGAAGATTTCCGTGATCCGGCTGAGATAGGCCGTCTCCGAATCGAGCGTCGGTTCCAGGGACTGAGACGCCTCATACATGCCGCTGTAATCCTTTTCATTCAGCCGGTCAAGCACCTTTGAAAGCTGTACTTCCGGCATATTGCCTTCCTGCGAAGAAAACTCCATCTCGGCTCTTTTCACATACGTATTTCCAACAAACCATCCGGCAGCGCCGATCAAAGCCGGGATCAGAATGGCCGGGAGAATCTTCATTCCTTTTTTTGCCATATTACTGATCTCCCTTCACAAGGATGACGGATGGAAGAGCCCTTGAATTCTTCATGCTGACTGGATAATTGGCGTACTCCCCGTCATAGATCATGACCGAAGAGTTGCCGCCGTCCAGATTGGACGCATTCACCGCTTCATAATCCTTGAAAATATCCACGAGATCCTCAAAATGAGCTCCGAAGCTTGTCGGGCCGCGGCCGTCTACTACCAGAATCAGAACCGTTCCGTCCTTTTTCTGCCCGATTGCCGTCCGCGGATTCAGCATGTTCAGCGTTCCGGCATCCGCTGCAGTATAAACGACTCTGCCGTCGGTAATCAGGGTCGGGCCGAATGTCACCGCCTCCACAACCCCTTTTGCCAGAGCTTCCGCGTCATTCAGCTTTCCCGCCACAAGATTGCCGTTTTTATCAAACCCGACCATATGCGAGCGGTAGCCGCCGCCTCCGTGAATGACCTTTCCGTTCTGGATGACAAGGCCGTTGGGAACACTGCCGTCCCCATTGCCGCCGTCATCCGCGAATCCGCCGGCATTCGTCCCGGCCAGGGCATGGTATTTTTCCACATACCAGTCCAGTTTCTGTCCGGGCGCTCCGGTTCCATATCCCGGATTGACAACCATGGACACATCCTTGGGATCCGGCACAACAATCATGAATCCCTCATACGTACCGGCACTGACATGCTCGATATGAATCTCTTTCCTGGTCTCTTCCTCTTCCAGAGGCTGAGCTGCGGAAAGCGGCTGTCCTGTAAACGCGGCCGCCTCCTGTTTTTCACGGAAGAAATCCAGTGTGGATGGTTTCAGCAGCTTTTCCGCTGCCTTGTATTCCAGAGAATTCTGATCCAGAGCCCGGAAGGTTTCTCTGCTCCAGTATGGATGACTGCCCTCATATTTGGTCCGGATCCAGGAAGCGTAGGTCCAGGCCCCTGCTCCTGCCGCCGCGATCACAGCCAGCAGAACTACAATGAGCGGATGGATCCCCTTTCCCCTGCTTCTTCGTTTCGCCATTTTTATACTTCTCCCCCTGATCTGAAATAAACCGCATGTATTATTTTACACGCTTCCTGCCCTTTTCAGCAGACTTATATATTCCATCCATGCGGCTTTCCCTTCCGGGGTACGCGGATCCAGCCCATAACAGTGCCAGAGACCCTTTCCTTCCTGTACGTGAAGGGAAATATGCTCCTTCGCGCACTTTTCCTCAAACTCCTCCAGAAAGATCCTGAGGCACTCGTTCGTGCCGAAGAAAAGATCCGTCTCAGGAAAATAACGAAGCGGAAACGAAAGCACATCCCCAAGATAACTGTACGCCATATCACGACTTACCATCATTCCGCACAAACCCTCTTCACTGAAGAATACCGGCGGAAGAAGATCATCCTGTACGGCTTCCATGCGTCTTTTCTCTTCTTCACTGACCGGAACCCTGAGAACCGGTGAATTCAGAATCATTCGTTCCGGCATTGGGACGCACCTGCTTTCCCGGCGGTTCATCATCCATGCATACATGCACAGGGACGCGCCCGAGGAAAAGCCGAACCAGGTGATGTGATGTCTGTCATAGTGTCCTGCCATCCGCTTCATTGCCTCAAGCACTGCCTCCGCGCTTTCATGGATGAGATGCTTCGGAAACAGCGGATACAGAAGAATCCATACATCCTGTCCGGTGTTTTTCGCAAGATATGCCCCCAGCTGAAAATCCAGTGCTTTCGCCCCTGTCAGAAAAGCGCCTCCGTAAAGATAAAGAACCGCGCGGTCCGCAGCCCCTGTCTTCCCAGAAAGAATCACGCACCTGCACCCCTGAATCACGGTCTCATGCACAAGCACCTGCTTTTCCAGCCAGGCATAGGGAACCTCTGTTTCCTGCTCTTTTTCGAACCTGCGCAGAGCCTCCTCTCTTTCTTCATTTTTTACGGACAGTTCCCTGCGCAGTCCCTGATGTTTTGCCAAAAACAGATAAAGATTCTTATTCATGACTGTTTCCTCTGCCTCATTCTATAAAACAGGGTCTTCTTCCTGTTCTGAAGAAAACCCTGCCGTAATTACTGTAAGGTATAGACCGTTTCAATGCCGCATTTTTCCAATGCGTCTTTCGCTCCGACCACGCATACAACCGCGTCATCCATTGCCTGCCTCACATACTGTGCCAGTTCCAGAAGATCACTGTTTTCCGTATTCAGGATTTCCGTACGCAGCTGTTTTCTTGCCTCGTAGGTAATACCGCTGAACCAGCGGGCATCCGCGCTGCGGATCCTGCGGGACGGGGTTTCCAGAGGTTCCCCGGCCGAAATGGTACCGATGATATAGGAGGTCAGATCACTGTTTTCCTTTGCCAGCGCCTCAATATAGTCTGCCGCGCCCCGGCATACCGTCAGGCTGTGCTCCGGAGAAGGATCCCGATAGGACCAGGCGGCGATATTCCCGGATGGACTTGCCGCAAAACCGGTCCCATAGGCACCGCCCTTGACCCGGATCTCATTCCAGAGATAGCCATAGGTCAGAATCTGGGCCAGAACCCTCATGGAGCCACGGTACGCGCATCCGTAATTCTGCAGATTGCCGGAAGAAGCAGTATAGGAGATCTGGGCAGGGACCTGAATCCCTTCCTTTTTCACTTCAAGCAGCGGGATATGAACCCTGGCCCTCCGCGCGTCTCCATACGGCAGTACATCCAGAATCTTTTCAAGGCTTCCAAGCGCATCTTCCCCACTGACGGACATTGTCATTCTGGAGGAAATAAACAGCTGACGGCAGTACATCCCGCAGTTATGGATAACCTCTTCTGCAGCGTCCTCATAGTGATCGCACAGCCTGGAAATATAGGCAGCCGCGTCATATCCCGTAAATGCCTCCTTAATGGAGTTTTCAGCGCTGCTGTGAGCACCGGCCCGGCGCACCGCCGCGGCGTGTCCGCCGCCGATGAACATCTGCCGGTAGGATTCTCTTTCCTGCTGCAGCAGCGGCAGAATCGTTTCTTTCTCAAACACGGTTTCACAGATGATTTCAAGAATCAGATCAACCGCCTTTTCCAGATTCTGTTTCAGAACCGAGCAGCCGACGGAAAGCATCGGAAGACAGACTTCTTTTTCACGGTTCGGTGTAAAGGCATCCGTACTGAAGCTCAGTGCTCCGATACTGGCGCGGATTTCCTCCTGCAGCTCAGGAAGCGTATGACGCCGGGTGCGCAGTCTCATCAGAAGATCCGCAAGCAGGGATACCTCAGGCGCATGCTCTCTTGTGACCCCGGCAATATTGAAATAGAGATTGAAATAAACAATTCCGGATGCGTTTTCCGGATAAATCAGCACCGGCACACCGCGTACTTCCTTCACCACTGCCTCATCATGAACAGGATCCGGATTGATATCGCTCTTCTTCAGCTTTGGAAGCGTGTCCTTCTGCTCCGGTGTATCCTCAGCTGCCTGCCATTCATCCAGAATCCGGTTCTTTTCAATGAGCGCATCCAGTTCCTCTTTCCATGATGCCTTCGCCGCGGAAAGCTTTGCCTTTTCCTTCGCGGCCCGCTTTTCACTGAGGGTCTGATCCGGTACGGCAGTGACCACACACAGCGCGTCTTTCTCAAGAAGGCCTTCCTTCAGAAGCTGTTCAAAATAGCCCTCCTCTGCCTTCTGACGAAGCTGTTCAAAAACCGTTCCGCAGGAAAGATACATGGCGGGATCCCCATCATAGAGCCAGGACTGATAGGACGCTGTCGCAAACATCAGACCGGCCGGCTCTTTTCTTTCCCGGTAGCGGAATTCCATCTGATTCAGAATCGCCCGGATCTCTTCTTTCCGCAGTCCGTCATCCGCAAGTCTCTTTACCGTGTCATGCAGTACCTGACGGATCCGTTCCAGATTTTCACGTTCCGTATTCCGGATCAGAATCATCATATAGGGCTGAAGGATTTCATCCATGACTGCAGCTTCCACGTCCTGACCAAGATTCTCATCCAGGATCGCCTTCTTGAGCGGCGCTTCATTGGATCCGGCAAGGACCGTAAAGAGCACCCGCCAGGCCATCAGCTTCTCAATATCCTCATAGCTTCCGATCACCCGCGAAAAAGCAATTGCCGTCTTTTCCCCGGGATCCTCCTCCGTACCGATTTCATATGGAATGACCCGTTCTTCCGCGCTCACGCGAGCCTGCGGGTGAATCGGGAAAACCAGATCTTCCTTTTCATACTCGCTGAAGAAGCCGTCAATCTTCGCAAGCGCCGCGTCCAGATCGAGATCCCCGTCCAGGAAGGTTCTGGAATTGGATGGATGGTAGAACTTCCTGTGCGCCGCAAGGAACTGTTCATACGTAAGATCTGTGATCTTTTCCGGGTCTCCTCCCGATACAAAGCGATAGCAGCTGTCCGGAAACAGCACCCGGTTGGTCTCATTGTCAATGACCTCATCCACAGAGGAAAAGGCCCCCTTCATCTCATTGAGCACAACTCCCTTATATACGGGTTCCTCTTCTCTCTGACGGATTTCATAATGCCATCCCTCCTGATAGAAGATATTCGGATTGGTATAAATCGCCGGATGCAGAACCGCATCCAGATAAACATCCATCAGATTCAGATAATCCTGCGGGTTGCGGCTGCTGACAGGGTAAATTGTCTTATCCGGATACGTCATCGCGTTCAGAAATGTCTGCATGCTGCTCTTGAGCAGATCGACAAACGGCTCCCGGACCGGATACTTCCGTGATCCGTTCAGCACTGAATGCTCGCAGATATGGAAAACCCCGCTGTCATCTTCAGGAATGGTTCTGAACCCGATACAGAAGGTTTTGTTTTCATCATCCCGCTTCAGCCAGGCAAGCTCGGCACCTGTTTTTTCATGAATCATTTCATACAGGGTTCCTCTGCAGTCTGTTATTTCCCTGATCCGGGTAATCCGGAATCCATGAATGATGTCATTAGTTGATAAATTCATATAAAGCTTCCTCCATGTAACAGTTTAACACAGAGGAAGCACTCTCTTGCTTATCCGAGCGGACGAAGAAAGCGGACTTCACAGGAAAGCGGATCCGCTTTTCCGTTCATTTCAAGCTGAATCTGAATTCTGTCTTCCATGATCCTGCCAAGGGATGCGCTTTTCGCGTCCACTCCGCAGGCATTGAGATAACGGACCAGAAGATCCGGCTCCAGCGCCATGACGGTGCAGAAGGATTCCGGAGAAGGTCCTCCTTCTTCCATCATCTGTTCCATGATGTACGCATGAAGCTGTTTCTGAAGTTCTATGTCTTTCATCTGATTGCCTCCTGATAACTGTTTAGTCAGGCTCAGAAAATTCCCCCGAAATTTCTGAATACCGGGGTAGAATGATAACGGTATGATTGAACTTGATGTGAATATTCCAATTGAATCAACAGAAGATCCGATCGATCTCTCGCTCCGGAAATACAGAATTCCCCCTTCCGCAGTCCATACTGCCGTAATTTTTCATCGGGCTCTCGACGCCCGGGCAAACCGGCCGGCCGTCTATGCCTATCAGATCCGGATGGAACTGGAAAACGAATCCCGCTGGCTGAAACGCATGAAAGCCCATGCCCGGATCGTTCAGCCCTGGATCTATCAGCTGCCCTCCTCTGGCGAAAGAAGGCTGACCTGCCGGCCGGTTGTGATCGGCTTCGGTCCATGCGGAATGGCCGCCGCGCTTCTGCTTGCCCGCTGCGGTTACAATCCGCTGGTTCTTGAGCGCGGTCCGGCAGTGGAAAAAAGAAAACAGGCGGTAGAGGATTACTGGCATACCGGCATTCTGAATCCGGAACAGAACGTGCAGTTCGGCGAAGGCGGAGCCGGGGCGTTTTCAGATGGAAAGCTCACTACCCGGGTCAAGGACCCACGGGCCGGAGTCATACTGAATCAGCTGATTGAGGCCGGCGCGGATCCATCCATTGCCTGGCTGAATCATCCGCATATCGGAACCGATTCCTTTCTTGAAATTGACCGGAATATCCGAAAAACCATTGAGTCACTTGGCGGTGAAATCCGGTTTGAAACCAAAGCCGAGCGGTTTCTTGTCCATGATGGGAAACTCCAGGCCATTCTTACTGACAAAGGCGAGGAAATCCCCTGTGAGGCCGCAGTTCTTGCCGTAGGCCACAGCGCAAGAGATACCTTTCTTTCTCTCCATGAAACCGGGCTCTTCATGAAACCGAAGAAATTCGCGGTCGGATTCCGGGCAGAACACCTTCAGTCTTTCATTGACGCCCGGCAATACCGCAATATCAGGGACAGCCGGTCGCTTCCGCCTTCGGAATATCATCTTGCCTATACAACTTCCCTGAACAAAGGAGTATACAGTTTCTGCATGTGCCCGGGCGGTTATGTTGTCGCATCTGCCAGCACCCCGGAAACCACCGTAACCAACGGCATGTCCTATCATGCCCGTGACGGAAGAAATGCCAACGCGGCAATTCTTGTACAGGTAGACGAAAAGGATTACGGAACGGATCTGTTTTCCGGCATGCACTTTCAGGAATCACTGGAACATCAGGCCTTTGTGCTCGGAAAAGGGAAAGCGCCCTGTGAGACCATTGCCCATTATCTTGGAAAAAGCAGCGTCAATCTTCCGGATGAGGTTCAGCCAACCTATCCGCTCGGTGTTGAAATGACATCTCTTGGCACGCTGTTAAGTGATCCTTTGAATCAGTGCATCGCGGAAATGCTTGAACATACGGAAACCATCTTTCCCGGCTTTACCGGAAACGGTGCCCTGCTTACCGGGATCGAAACAAGGACCAGCGCGCCGATCCGCATGGAGCGCAGTCCAAAGACTCTTGAAAGCTCCATTTCCGGTCTGTATCCGAGCGGGGAAGGAGCCGGATACGCAGGGGGAATCGTAAGTTCGGCAATTGACGGAATGCGTACGGCGGAACAGATCATCTCTCTTTACCAGCCCATCTGAATACTGAAAACAGAAGGATGCCTTCTGTTTTTTACATGCGCGCATGGTTCGGAAAGAAAAAAAGCTGCGGAACACCATCATCTGATATTCCGCAGTTTTCTTAATGTTTATTCCATCGGAAAGGTTTCACTCGGTTCGCTGATTTCCACGGTAGGTTCAGGCAGTTCCATTGCCGGATCTTCCTCATCCGCTTCTACAGGTCTTCCGAGATCATCCGGTGTCCGGGTCGCCTCTTCCAGCGCTCTTGCCCGTTCTTCGCGGATCTTCATGAGCTTCTCAGCCTTCGCCACAATGCGGTCTGTTGTTTCCCGCTTGCAGTCAGGACGGCCGGTGCCGGCCGGAATCAGAGATCCGAGAATGACATTCTCCTTGAGACCCTGGAGCTTGTCGACCTTGCCGCGTACAGCCGCGTCGGTAAGCACACGGGTTGTCTCCTGGAAGGATGCCGCAGACAGGAAGGAGTCTGTTTCAACCGCTGCCTTGGAGATACCAAGCAGAATCGGAACATACTTCGCCGGTGTCTTGTCTACATCGATCAGCGCGTTGTTGATCGCCTTCATGGAGACCATGGACATGGTCTGACCGACGCTGAGGTTGGAATCACCGGTTTCGGTTACGATGACTCTTCTGAGCATCTGACGGATCATGACCTCCAGATGCTTGTCAGAGATATCGATACCCTGGCCGCTGTAAACCTTCTTGACTTCCTTGAGAATGTATTCCTCAACCGCGCGCTGTCCGGCAACTGCGAGCAGTTCCTTCGGCGCGATGACACCTTCTGTAAGAGGGGTGCCTGCGGTCACCACGGTACCGACCTCGATATGGCCGAGCTTCGGCTGGGTGCGGTCGCACTTGTGCTGGATCACATCCTTTTCATTGGTCACGGTAATGACCATGGTTCCGTTTTCGCTATCACCCGAAATATCGGTTACCGTACCGTCGATCTTGGAGATGACAGCGACGCGCTTCGGTGTCCGTGCCTCAAACAGTTCTTCAACTCTTGGAAGACCCTGTGTGATATCGCCGGACTTGTTCGCGACACCGCCGGTATGGAAGTTCCGCATGGTCAGCTGGGTACCCGGCTCACCGATCGCCTGAGCAGCCATGACACCGATTGCCTCACCCGGTTCTACCGGGTTGCCGGTTGCCATGTTGCGGCCATAGCACTTCGCACAGATGCCGTTCTCCGCTTCGCATGTGAATACATTGCGGATATAGACTTCCTTGATGCCCGCGTCCACAATCTTCTGCGCAAGCTCTGATGTGAGATAAGTGTTTTCCTCCACCAGAACCTCACCGGTTTCCGGATCAAGAACATCTCTTGCAGTATAGCGTCCATCAATACGCTCAAACAGGCTTTCAATGATGGATTCCTTGGAATCCTCACTGTCAACCAGCTGGTCATCCTTCAGGGTAGTGACAAGGTAAGCCTTGGTGGTACCGCAGTCGAACTGATCGATATTCCCGTCATCATCCTCGGTATTGCACTTGGTGATGATCACTTCCTGGGCAACGTCGACAAGACGTCTGGTCAGGTATCCGGATTCCGCGGTCTTCAGAGCGGTATCTGTAAGTCCCTTACGGACACCGTGAGTGGAGATAAAGAACTCGGACACGCTCATTCCTTCACGGAAGCAGGAATAGATCGGAACTTCGATGATGGAAGGCTGGTATTCCTTCCGTGACTTGGACTGCGTCGGACGGGCCATGAGGCCTCGCATTCCGGCCAGCTGGGTGAAGTGGTTCTTATTGCCTCGCGCACCGGAAACCGACATCATGTTGATCGGGTTCATACGGGCCATTCCGTTCATGAGGTCATCACCGACCCGGTTCTTGACGGAATCCCAGAGCTGAGAGAACGCGTTCTCCCACTCGGCATCGGTCAGAAGACCGCGGTCCCGCAGTGCGTTCAGCTGATCAGCCTTCTTCTTGCCTTCCGCAACAAGTTCTTCCTTGTGCGGCGCGACCGAAATATCAGACAGCGCAACCGTCATGCCCGCAAGCGTGGAATACAGATATCCCATATCCTTGAGGGAGTCGAGAATATCAGAGGTACGGACTGTCGGAGAATCGACATCACCGTTTCCGTTCTTGTACTTCTCAAATACCGCCGCGATCAGGTTGCCGAGATCACCCTTCTTGAATTCCTTTGTCACCCTGCGGCTCTGGATTTCCTTGCGGATATCCGTGCCCGGCTCAACAAAGTCATCATTCGGAGTCACCTTCAGATTCGCGTCATTGCATTCATTCAGATACGGGAAGTCTTCCGGGAAGACATTGTTGAAGATGATCTTGCCCACGGAAGTCAGAAGATAGCAGCTGTTCTGATATTCCGTAAAGCATGTCTTGCCCAGTGTTCTTGCCGGGATGGCAATTCTCGTATGCAGATGAACCGCGCCGGTCTGATAGGCCATCAGGACTTCATTGACATCCTTGTAGACATGACCTTCATTGTCTCCGAATCTTCTCCATCTCTCGGCTTCTGTCTTCATGCCGAGCTTCTCAAGCGCATCCGCTTTGGCATAGAACTCCTCCGCGGTGCATTCCATGTTCAGGTAGAAGTTTCCGAGAACCAGATCCTGTCCCGGGGTAACGATCGGCTTTCCATCCTTCGGACCGAGAATGTTGTTGGCACCGAGCATGAGCACTTCCGTCTCGGCTCTTGCCATCTCACTCAGCGGCAGATGGACCGCCATCTGGTCACCGTCGAAGTCGGCGTTGAAGGCCGGACATACGAGCGGATGAACACGGATTGCGTGACCGTCAACCAGCTTCGGGAAGAAGGACTGGATACCCAGACGATGCAGTGTCGGGGCACGGTTCAGGAAAACAGGGTGTCCTTCAATGACCTGCTCCACAGCATCCCATACCCGGGCGTCCTGTCGGTCGATCAGTTTTTCAGCAGTCTTCGGATTTGACGCAATCTGCTGATTGACCAGTTCGTTGATCACAAACGGTTTGTACAGCTGAATGGCCATTTCCTTCGGAAGACCGCACTGCCACATCTTCAGATTCGGTCCGATCGCAATAACGGAACGGCCGGAGAAGTCAACACGCTTTCCAAGCAGGTTCTGACGGAAACGTCCCTGCTTACCCTTGAGAGAGTGAGACAGCGACTTCAGAGCCCGTCCGCCTGCACCGGTGATCGGCTTGGAACGGCGTCCGTTATCAATCAGCGCATCCACAGCTTCCTGCAGCATACGCTTCTCGTTCTGTACGATGATGGCAGGAGTGCCAAGCTCCAGCAGTTTCTTCAGTCGGTTGTTTCTGGTGATGACACGACGGTAAAGATCATTGAGATCACTTGTCGCAAACCGACCGCCGTCCAGCTGCAGCATCGGCCTTAAATCAGGCGGAATAACCGGCAGCACCGAAAGAATCATCCACTCCGGCTTGTTGTCGGAATTACGGAAACTGTCGACAGTCTCAAGACGCTTGATCAGCTTCTTGCGCTTGTCACCGGTTGCCTTTTCCAGTTCCTTCTGGATGTCCGCGTATTCCTTTTCAATATCCACCTGCTGAAGCAGTGTCTGAACCGCCTCGGCGCCGGTCGCTGCCGCAAAGGAGCCCGGACCATAGATCGCGGTATTCTCGCGGAACTCCCGCTCCGAGAGAATCTGCTTGTAGGTGAGCTTGGTGTCACCGGGATCCGTGACAATCCAGGAAACGAAGTACACAACCTCCTCGAGAGATTTCGGAGGGACGTTGAGCAACAGAGACATTCTTGAAGGAATGCCGCGCAGATACCAGATATGCGCTACCGGAGCGGCAAGATCAATGTGACCCATACGCTCACGGCGGACACTGCTCTTGGTGATTTCAACACCGCATCGATCACAGACAACGCCCTGATAACGGATCTTCTTGTACTTTCCGCAGGAGCACTCCCAGTCCTTGGTCGGACCGAAAATGCGCTCACAGAACAGACCGTCCTTTTCAGGCTTCTGAGACCGGTAGTTGATGGTCTCCGGCTTCTTGACTTCACCATAAGACCATTCACGAATGCGCTCGGGTGATGCCAGACCGACTTTGATCGCACTGAATTTATTGATATTCATCGCACGCACCCTCCTTATTCTTCTTCATCACCGGCACCGAATACCGCTGCCTCTTCCGGCAGATCGTCATCCGGAGTATCGGTGATCGTAAATTCATCACTGTGTTCTTCCGCGTCATTGAAGATCTGATGACTCGTCTCAATGGCTGCGTCTTCCTTCAGTTCTTCCTTCTCAAGTTCCTTGAGATCCGTGAAGTTGTCATCCTTGTCGCCCATGCGGACATCAACGGCCAGTGCCTGAAGTTCATGCACGAGGACACGGAAGGATTCCGGAATTCCAGGCTCCGGCAGGCTCTTGCCCTTGACGATTGCCTCATAGGTCTTGGTACGGCCCATGATGTCATCACTCTTGACTGTCAGGATTTCCTGCAGTGTATGGGCAGCGCCATACGCTTCGAGCGCCCAGACTTCCATTTCACCGAATCTCTGACCGCCGTTCTGCGCCTTACCGCCGAGCGGCTGCTGAGTAACCAGAGAGTACGGACCGGTTGCGCGGGCATGGAGCTTGTCGTCTACCATGTGCGCAAGCTTGATCATGTACATGACGCCGACCGAGATCCGCTCATCATACGGTTCACCGGTCATGCCGTCCGTCAGAAGATACTTTCCGTCAAGAGAGGTTCCTGCCTCTGTCATGATATTTCTGAGATCTTCGTTGGATACACCGTCGAAGACCGGAGTCGCGAACTTACAGCCGAGGCTTCTCGCGGCCATGCCGAGATGAACCTCGAGCACCTGTCCGATGTTCATACGGGAAGGAACGCCGAACGGATTGAGCATGATGTCAATCGGGGTTCCATCCTGCATGTAAGGCATGTCTTCAATCGGCATGATCCGGGAGATGACACCCTTGTTTCCATGACGTCCGGCCATCTTGTCACCTTCAGAAATCTTACGCTTCTGAACAATGTAGACCTTGACAACCTCATTGACTCCCGGCGGAAGCTCGTGATCATCCTTACGCTTGAATACTCTGACGCTGTGGACAATACCCGCGCCGCCATGCGGAACCTTCAGAGAATTGTCGCGGACCTCACGGCTCTTCTCACCAAAGATTGCCAGCAGGAGTTTTTCCTCCGGCGTCACTTCCGACTGTCCCTTCGGAGTCACCTTACCGACCAGAATATCGCCTTCCTTGACTTCCGCGCCGACCATGACGATGCCGCGGCCGTCAAGATTCCGGCATGCGCTTTCCGCGACATTCGGAATATCTCTTGTGATTTCCTCGCTTCCAAGCTTGGTTTCACGGCATTCAATGTCGTATTCCTCAATATGAACGGAAGTATAGACATCCTCACGGACCATGCGTTCACTCATGATGATCGCATCCTCGTAGTTGTATCCATGCCAGGTCATGAACGCAATCAGCACATTCTGGCCGAGAGCGAGCTCACCGTTCTGCATGGCCGGACCGTCCGCGAGAATATCCCCGCGCTCAACCCGCTCGCCGTCTGTGACAATCGGCTTCTGGTTCAGGCAGGTGCTCGCGTTGGAGCGGCGGAACTTGGTCAGTTCATATGTCTTTTCAACCCCGCTGTCCTCGGTGACGACAATCTTGTCCGCGTCGACATAGGTGACAACACCCGGGCCGGTCGCGACACATGCCGCACCGGAGTCACGGGCGATGCGGTGCTCAATACCGGTGCCGACAAACGGGCTGTGCGGATTCAGCAGCGGAACTGCCTGTCTCTGCATGTTCGCGCCCATCAGCGCACGGGTACAGTCATCGTTTTCCAGGAACGGAACGCAGCTTGTAGCGACAGATACGATCTGACGCGGCGAAACGTCCGCGTAGTCGATCTGATCACGGTCGGCCATGATGGTTTCACCGGCCTGACGGGCAACGATCCGGTCACCGACAAGCATGCCGTCCTTGATTTCGTTGGCCTGAGCGATCACATGATCGTTCTCTTCGTCCGCTGACATGTAACGGATCTCATCCGTTACCATTCCGTTGACGACTTTCCGGTACGGCGTCTGAATGAAGCCGTACTCGTTGACTCTCGCGTAGGTTGTCAGATAGGAGATCAGACCGATGTTCGGACCTTCCGGTGTCTCAATCGGACAGATTCTTCCATAGTGTGAGTTATGAATATCACGGACCTCAAAGCCGGCTCTTTCACGGGTGAGACCGCCCGGACCCAGCGCGGAAATACGGCGCTTGTTGGACAGCTCTGCCAGCGGATTCTGCTGATCCATGAACTGTGACAGCTGGGAGCTCGAGAAGAACTCCTTGATCGCCGCGGTCAGAGGCCGGATGTTGGTTAACTGCTTCGGTGTGAGAGCGGATGCGTCCGCGATGGACATGCGCTCCTTGACCGTCCGCTCCATACGGGAAAGACCGATCCGGAACTGGTTCTGAATCAGCTCTCCGACCGTACGGATCCGGCGGTTGCCGAGCATATCGATATCATCTGCGCTGCCGACACCGTCCAGCATGTTCAGCTCATAGCTGTACAGGCTGTACATATCGGACATTGTGATCGTGTGCTTGGTATTCAGCGGGTCGCCGCCGATTACCTTGACCTCATGACCGTCCTCGGCAAGAATGGTGACTTCCTGCACGCATGCGCCGACCAGCCATACGCTGACCCGGTCATTTCCGCCGGTCATGACTTCCTGCTGGACAAGATCCTTGTCAGCGGAGGTTAACGGAACCAGTACGGTATCCGGGATATAACGGGTCGCGATCAGGGTTCCGTCTTCTCTTTCGAGATCCTTTCCATCCGCTGTGATACGGCCGATGGAATACATTCTGGAACCGAGATCAAGAACCGCGGACGCGTTGTCATTGGTCAGTCTTGTCTCGCTGGCGATAATGCCGGCATAGACCGTAACCTTGTCGAATTCCTTCGCAACAGCCTTGATATCCTCCGGTGTCAGAACCGTTCCCTTTTCAAGAGTTACCTTCTTTCCCTCCAGGTCACTTGCGAGGATGCGGCCGACCAGGGCATTTGTCCAGGAGGTCTCCATCTCTGCGGTAACCGGATGAGAGAACAGGTAGTTATACGGAAGCGCCTTGCAGCAGATACCCTTGTTGATTTCCGGACGCAGAAGATCACGCTCCGCCTGATGAATCACGCGGTTCTTCTTGAAAATGACTTTTCCTTCCGCGCCGACAAGATCATTCCTGAGGGCATGGCCTTCCATGCGGTCAAGCACATTCAGCTTCTTGAGCACCTTGTACCGGCCGGCCTTTGTGAGGTCGTAGCGGCGGTAATCAAAGAACTTCTGATCCATGGTGGTAAGAGAACCTTCGTCGGTAGCGATTTCATCCGCTCTCTGGTTCATGTATACCGCCATCAGTGCTTCCCGGGTCGTCTTGATTTTCTTATCCGCATCCAGAGTATTGCGGATTTCCTCATAGTTGCCGAACACACTGGTGTACAGCAGCATATAGGCATTCAGATATTCATTTTCCTGTTCCGGTACAATCACATCCGGATAAAGCTCAAAGCGCAGCGCCTTGAGGAACTTTTCCATCTTGGTATGATCGTAGGCATTTTCCTTGCCTTCCCGGTTCAGGGACATGCCGATGGCCTTGAACAGAATGGTGGAAAGCACCTTTCTGCGGCGGTCAATCGATACATTCATAATGCGGCCAAGCGCTGCCTTCTTGTCATCCGACATGAATTCCAGCCAGGTACCGCGGCTTGGAATCAGTTCACAGGTATACGTGTCGCGGCCGGTGCGTTCTTCTGAAACAATATCAAAATACGCGCCCGGGGAACGGACAATCTGTGAAACGATGACTCGCTCAGCGCCGTTGATGATGAATGTTCCGGTCGGAGTCATCAGCGGGAAATCACCGAGGAACACCTCTTCCCACTTGGTCATGACTTCACCGGTTTCCTGATCATCTACCTGCAGTTCCATTTTCGCTTTCAAAGGAGCGCAGTAGTTGGTCTCACGGTACTTGCATTCCGAGATGGAATACTTCGGCTCGCCGAATTCATAGTCAATGAAACGCAGCTTGATGTTTCCGCCGAAGTTGCTGATGGGATAAATGTCGTTGAACACTTCCCTGATTCCATCTTTCAGGAACCATTCAAAGGATGCTGTCTGGATTTCCGTCAGATCAGGAAGATCCAGGCCCGCCGATACTTTTGAGTAGTCGCGGCGGACAGCCTTGTTGCCGTATTGGACAACGTGGTATGTCTGTTTGTTTTCCATGTTCGCCATCCTTTCGCCTGCCTGATTGACAAAACACTGAAACCGGGGGAAATCCCCGTTTTTTCACATATTTTGTCAACTTATAATATTAACATTCACTTGTTAACCCGTCAATTTAATCTGTTCTTATGCATTTCAGTACCCAGTACCCCTTCTCCCGAAGGACGACACTGCAGGTTCCGAATAGTTCCGCAAGATAATTCCGTGCGCTTTCCGCGCCCTGTTTTCTTCGGATCACCGCGAGCAGGAATCCTCCCTGCTCAAGATGCTCATAAGAATCTCTGAACATTCCGTAAATCACAGCCTTGCCCGCACGGATCGGCGGATTTGTCAGGACCGCGCGGTACGCGCCCTGTATCGCAGAAAATCCATCCGACAGTACCGTCACAACCTCTGTCCGGCTGCGCAGCGCATTTTCCTGACAGAGTCCAAGTGCCCGCGGATTGATATCCGCCGCCGTAACCTCCGTTTCCGGAAACATGGTTTTAACAGCGACCGCTATGACGCCATAGCCGCATCCCATGTCCAGAACACGTCCGCTCAGCTGTTCTTCCCTGACCGCTTTCAGCAGAACCTGAGTTCCCCGGTCAACTTCCAGCTTGGAAAACACGCCGTCATCTGTGACGAATGTCCAGGTCTGTTCCCCTGTGGAGTATGTGATCTCCCGACGATGAGAGGGAAGATCACGGTTATCTGTGAAATAATGACGTTCTTCCATCAGACAGTACTCCTTTCATAAAAGGGCCGAAAAGCCAAGGAGCGTTCAGACCCCTCGGCTTTTCCGGTTAATTGTGTATCAGGCGATTATTTGTACTCAACAGTTGCACCTGCATCCATAAGCTGCTTCTTGATGTTGTCAGCTTCATCAGCCGGTACATCCTTCTTGATCTCTGCCGGCAGCTTGTCAACAAGCTTCTTCGCATCAACGAGTCCAAGACCTGTAATGGTACGGACAACTTTGATAACGCCGACCTTGGCATCACCGACAGATGTCAGCATGACAGTGACATTCTTCGGAGCCTCTGCTTCAGCCTCTGCCGGAGCAGCCGCAACAGCAACCGGAGCAGCAGCGCTTACGCCATACTTCTCTTCAATTGCCTTTACGAGTTCATTGAGTTCGAGAATTGTAGCTTCATCGAGAAACGCAAGAATTTCATCCTTTGTTAATTTTGCCATTTTAGTTTTCCTCCTCTTTTAGGCAGCCGCTTCCTCAGCTGGCTTTGATTCTTCTGCAGGGGCAGCAGCCTCTGCCGGCGCACCTTCGCCCTTCTGTTCAGCAACTGCATTGACTGCACGTGCGAACTGGGAAACCGGTGCCTGTAATACTGAAAGCAGCATCGACAGCATGCCCTCGCGGTTGGGAAGTGCAGAGAGTTCTTTAATGGTGTCGAGATCGACAACCTTGCCCTCAACGATTCCGCCTTTGAGAACCAGTGCCTTGTGCTTTTTCGCGAACTGTGCAAGAACACGGCTCGCTGCGGTTTCATCCGGTCCAAATACCAGCGCATTCGGTCCGGTCAGAACGTCCTTCAGATCGCTGAGACCTGCCGCATCTGCCGCAAGAGAAGCGAGAGTGTTCTTGTAAACCTTCATCTCAACATTCTCTTCACGCAGCTTTCTGCGCAGCTCAGTGACTTCCGCAACGCTCAGGCCACGGTACTCTGCGATGACAGTAGAGCCGGAATTCTTGAACTTGTCGGAAATTTCAGTGACAACGTTCTTTTTGTTTTCTAATACCGCCTGATTCATTCCTTCACCTTCACCTTTCTGTTATCGCCTACCGTTGTAAAGATATAAAAGCCCTCGCAGACAGCAAGGGCTCAAAAGTTCTTAAAACACATGAAACTTTCTACCTCGGTAACATGATTAAGCTCCCGCCGTTACTGTCTTTGGTAATCGATAACGATAGTTACTTTACCGCTGTTCTTCATGCGTGTCAATTGTTTTTTCCGCGGATATCCCATTCTCCTTGATATTCCGCTTTTTCTCATACATTTTCCTGTCCGCTTCCGCGAATACCTCTTCGGCTTTTCCCTGTCCATCATACACGGCAATGCCTCCCGACAGCATCGCGTCACCGGTAATGGAATTGCGGTAGTTCTCATTGCACGCCATCTCCAGAAGAATCCTGCGGTTGGCGTAATCCTGACCGGACGCGATCACCGCGAATTCATCGCCGCCGATCCGGAAGACCGGACTGTGCTTGAAGATGCCGCAGATCACGGAACATGCCTTGCGCAGATAGCCATCCCCGGCCTGATGTCCCTGCCGGTCATTGACCAGTTTGAGATCATTGACATCAAACATCACAATCGCGAATTCCGGGTGCTCGCCGTTTTCTATCATCCGGTTCAGTTTCTGAAGTTCCTCATCATAGGCGTGCTTGTTTCTGATTCCGGTCAGAGCGTCCCGGTTGGCCTGATACCTCGCTGCCGCAAGATCCGATTCATACTCCGCTTCCCTGCGGACAATACGGTCGATGTCGGACACGCCGACGATCAGCTTGACACCATCGTCCTCTTCCGTCTTTACCGCCCGCAGACGCACATAGTTCGGCCTGCCATTCAGGATCAGCCGGTAACGGATGGAGAAGGTACCGTTCTCCTCAATCTCCTTCAGAACTGTTTCCTTGTCAAACCGGGAAAGGAACCTTTCCAGATCTTCTTCATAGACAGCGGAAACCGCGTTTTTCCGGCTGAGTCCGAAGAAATCCGTTCCGCTTTTCTCCGTCTGAGTGCTTTCATAGTCTTCTGCCGCCATGTACTGAGTGAAATCGTCCGTCTTTGGATCGACGGTATAGATGACAAGATAGTCTCCGACAAGAGCGGTGATGCGGGAGTAGGTCAGATGTTCCTGGCGAGCCCGTTCCGCCTCTTCCTGCCGCTTCATCAGGGCATCCACATCCCGGATTCCCACAACGATTCTGTCATTGTCATCACTCATCCGGGTCGCCTTGAGATTCATATAGCGCACCCCGTCTTCCGTGTTCTGACGGTAGGTCACCTCAAAGGTCTGCTTTTCCCGCAGGTCCTTCAGAATATTCTCCCTGGTGAAAATCTGCAGAAACGGCTCCCGGTCCGGTTCATACAGAATCTGTCCGGCAAGCGTACGGATATAGGAAATAAAATGTTCTTCCTCCTTCACCTGCATCAGCTCATTCCTTGCGGGATCCAGTATGTATTCCCTGAACCGGTCAGCCGACAGATCCGCATAGTATACATGCATGTAATCCACGGACAGCGCCCGGGCAATATGCTCATACGTCAGAATCTCATTCTTCGCTTCCTCATAGGCTGCCCTTGCCTGTCTGAGCTCGGTCACATCCGCGGACATTCCCAGCACGCACTGCCTTCCGGTCTCATCGACAAACCGCATCTTGGTCGTCTGCAGGCTCATTCTGTTTCCGTCCGCATCCGGCACCTCTTCCAGAAAAATCTGCGGCTGATCCATCGTCAGCGCTTTTTGATCATCCGTTCGGAAATGATCCGCAGTCATCCGGTCAAACAGCTCATAGTCCGTGTGTCCGATTACCTCTTCCGGAGTTTTTTTGCCGGCGTATTCCGCAAACTTCCGGTTGCACGCAAGATACTTTCCCGTTTCAGCATCCTTGGAAAAACTCAGAGCCGGCATGTTGATCATCAGGGAACTGATCGACTGCCGCAGCGCCGCGATCCGTTCCGCGTTTTCCGCTCGTTCCGTCAGATCCCTGTTCGCCCTTTCCAGCTGCCGTTCATAGAGCTCCCCACGGGATCTCAGTATCGCGGTGCAGGCATAGCAGAGCACTACTCCGAGAAAAACAACAAGAACCTTCTGACTGCCGGCAGAATCAAATACGGTCATGCTGTGATCCTTTGAAAAGAAATACGCCGAATATAAAAGCATCATGAAAGCGGAACACGCCCCGGGTATCATGCCCAGTACCGTAGTGGAAAAAACCAGTGCCGTAATCAGAATCATATTCGGATTCGGAACTGCGGTCCAATAGACCAGCAGAATCAGAACGCCCATGATAAGGATGGAAATTCCGGAATAAACGACCGTCCGTCTGATTCCGGACGCTTCTCTGTTCAAAGCCATGAAACAACCCCCTGAAAGGAAAGAAAGGACTTTCCTTTTTCCGGCACGCGCCCCTGGTAGGGAGTACGTTACGAAACATCATATCCCCATGCTTATGCTGAATTCAAGTACACCGGTTCCTCTCTTTTTCCTTCCCGGACAGAAAAAAAAGTTCCTGTTTCTCGCCATGTAAAGGCATCAGGAAACTTCTTTTCCATTGTCTGTACTGATCGCTCAGTGACCGTTATGTACGACCACCTGAGGGAATGGAATCTCAATCCCGGAGGCGTCAAAGAGCAGCTTGATATCCCGGTTCAGCTGCCGCTGGGCAATGAAGATGTTTTCTTCCTTTACACAGACGCCGATCCGCACTGTCACTCCCGAATCTCCAAGTTCCGTCACACCGTAATAAACCGGCTCTTCCAGATAAAGATCGGAATGTTCCCGGTACATTTCCGGCAATGCTTTTTTCAGCACCTTTTCGAGATAGACAAGATCTGTTTCATAGGAAACAGACGGCTCACAGAGGGCCAGGGAATGAAGTCTGGAGCGGTTCTGAAAGTTACGGATATCCGAGTTGTTTACCACCTTGAGATTTCCGCCCGCGTCCTCAATCACGGTTGTGCGTACGCCGATACTGCGCACGGTTCCCCGGAAATCATCCAGAATGATGATATCTCCGATCGCATACTGATGTTCAAAGATGATAAAGAGGCCGGTAATAATATCCTCTATCAGGCTCTGGCTTGCGAAGCCGATAATGAGACCGAGAATCCCGACTCCGGCAAGCACCGCGGTTGTGTCCACTCCCAGGATGCTCAGTCCCCATATGAACGCCACGATCACCGCGATATATTTGAGCAGTCCGATCAGAAGACCGTTGATGGTTCTGGTCCGTTCGTCCTTTTCTCCCGCCGCGGTAAGCACAAACTTCAGGATCGTGTAAACCACCCAGACGATCGCAAAGGCAAACAGCAGGTTCAGAAGATGGGCAGCGGTGAACTCCCAGCTTTTCTCCAGCAGAAAACTGTTCTGCCGGATCTCATTGATTTTCGCCAGTGTTTCCTTCGAAACCGGAAGCCAGGCCGGATTGGCAAGCACCGCAATCAGAAGCACCGCGATTACAAACCCGATGATACTCTTTGTTTTCTTCATACAATGATTTCCTCCCTATCCTTACTTACTGCAGAACGCCGGACGCCGACAGGAAGTTGGTCCATACCGTTCCTTCACCGTCATCATTCGCAAATCCCGCTGAAATACTGTATTCACAGTTCTCCGGCAGCTCACCCGTTTCATAGATCAGCTCAATTGCATCACCTGTTCTGTTTACAGAAGAAGGACTGCTGAACTGCCGGATGAAACCCGTTCCGGTGATCTCCAGGAAACTGTATTCAAGATCGAGGGCATCCGGAACTGTAATCGATGGATCCACCGCATAGCGGAAGACAGCTCTTCCATTTCCGCTGGATGCGTCCGCGAACCTTGCGAACATGCCTTTATACAGACGGAAGACAGGACTCTCAATTTTTCCTTTCCGTCCGTCTTTTGTTTTATATGTCAGAACCAGTTTGGCATTCCTCTTCATAAACCGCTCTGAGCCATCCAGGAAGAGATAGATCACCTCATTCGACCAGGTTCCTCCCTCTCCCGCGCTTCCGCTTTCATATTCCGCGTGACCTGTCGCGCCATTGGAAACATATCCGCTGCCTTCATCCACATACAGCTGAACTTCCGCGCTGCCGTCCCATGCGTCATTGAGCTTGACCTCGAACGCACGGTAATTCGCCCATTGACCGGAGCTGTCCTGAAGCACGCTCATTTCCGGATATACCGAAATTTCCGGAGCTCCTTCTGACGGCTGAGGATCCGGTCCGGGATCCGGTCTGGGATCGGGAACAGGAGTCGGCTCATCCGGTTCTTCCTCTGAATCCTCAGGCTCCTGCGGCTCCGGAACAGGCGGAATCATTTCTTCCACAATCGGCTCCGGCTCATAGGATGGGGATGGTGAGGGAGCGGGAGCGGGAGAAGGAATAAAGGAAGGAGTCGGGGAAGGTGATGGAGATGGACTTGGGGAAGGAGTCGGGGAAGGTTTCGGGGAAGGTTTCGGAGTCGATGAAGGAAGCGGAGAAGGGGATGAAGGCTCATAGGAAGGAACAGGTTCCGGAGTGCTCACTGCCAGAATGGTTTCCGCCTGCGGAGCCGGACCGTTTGGACGCGGGGAAAGCGGCGTACGGATTGCCGGAAGTAAAACCACCAGAAAAGCCGCCAGAAGAAATGGCGGAAATTTCAGTTTCTCGTAATGCTTTCCCCCTTTGACCGGTTCATACGGCCGGGCGATTTCCGGATAACGGTCGTCAATTTCCTTCATCGCAGTTTTCCGTTTTCTCTATCGTACGCTTCCCTCCTGAATGACCTGCATGCAAAAAACGGTAAAACCGGAATGAAACGGAAACAAAAAACCATCTGATCCAGTCAGTCAGATGGCCATGTATTTCAGGATTTATTTCATTTTCTCAAAAGCCTGGCCGAAATCTGCGATCAGATCATTTACATCCTCACATCCAGTGGAAATCCGGATCAGGTTGCCATAGGCTTTCTTCGGAAACATCAGGGTAACCACATCACCGAGGCTGGTCGCGATCGGCGGAATTCTGGTCGCGTCCGCAAACCGGCACATCTCTTCATAACCGCCCTTCAGATGCACACACAGCATGCCTCCGAAGTTTCCGTTCAGAAACAGTTTCTCCGCAAGCATGTGCTGGGGGTGACTTTCCAGTCCCGGGTAGGTCACATAATCCACTTCCGGACGGGACTCAAACCATTTCGCAAGCGTCATCGCGTTTTCTGACTGCTGGCGCACCCGCAGCGGCATGGTTCTCACACTGCGTAAGGCAAGCCAGGCATCATAAGGACTGATATGAGAGCCAAGATTGTCATAGTAGTAACGCACCCGGTCCATGTCTTCCTTTCTTCCGGCCACAATCCCGCACAGGGCATCCCCGTGACCGACATAGTATTTCGTTCCCGAATGAACAACAATGTCTGCGCCCCAGTCCAGCGGCCGCATGACACACGGCGAAAGGAAGGTGTTGTCCACGATGAACCGGCATCCGTGCGCGTGGGCGATCTCGGCAATGGCAGGAAGATCCGAAAGCTTGAGACGGGGATTGGAAAGCGCCTCAAGGTAGATCACTCTGGTATTGGGACGAAGTGCCTTTTCGATATTGTCAAGCTCCAGTACTTCCACTCTTGAGGTTTCAATGCCCTTGGCGGGAAGAATATCCGCAAACAGGCTGGAAGTGCACATGAAGGTATCATCCGAGCAGATCACGTGATCTCCCGCATTCAGATTGGAAAGCAGCGCATTGGAAATCGCCGCCATGCCGCAGGCGGTAATCACTGCGTCTTCCGCGTTTTCCAGAGCCATCACCTTTTTTTCCAGCGCACTGGTCGTGGGATTCGTGGTACGGCTGTAGATATAGAGATCGGGCTCCCACGCCGCCCCTCTTTCGAGCATTTCATCATACTGCTCAGCGGTCTCATATCCATAAGTCGATGTTTCATAAATCGGCGTATTCAGCGCCCGGGTCACCGGATCCGGTCCTTCCCCGCTTTTGACAGCCTTCGTAGCAAAACCCATCTGGCTGTAATCCGTATCGTATCTGCTCATCATGATCCTTTCCAACTGTCTTTTTCCCATCGGAATCCGACAGCTTTTTTCTCTCTTTTCGGTAAATGTAACATACCCATCAAGGGTTTACAAGGAGGACAAAAAACGCAGAAACAGAAGGGCTTCCCCTTCTGTTTCAGTGAATATCCAGATCCGGCGGCACATCGATTTCTTCGCCGACATACTTTCCGTTTTTCTTCCGCTGCTTTACGCATTCCGTCAGAAGATACTCGATCTGCCCGTTGACCGAACGGAAATCATCTTCTGCCCAGGCAGCGATCGCCGCGTAAAGCTTCGCGGACAGACGAAGCGGAATCTGTTTCTTTTCTTCCGCCATCAGTACAGACTGCCGGAATTCACAACGGGCTGAGCATCATGATTGCCGCAGAGCACAACCAGAAGATTGGATACCATGGCAGCCTTGCGTTCCTCATCAAGATCTACGGTATGATTTTCACTCAGCCGTTCCAGCGCCATTTCCACCATTCCAACTGCTCCGTCGACAATCATCTTACGGGCATCGATAATCGCGCTTGCCTGCTGCCTCTGCAGCATCACCGCCGCGATTTCCGGCGCATAGGCAAGATATGTGATTCTCGCTTCAAGTATCTCAATACCGGCGTTATTCACCTTGGACTGAATCTCCGTGCGGATCCTCTCCGCAACTACCGTGCTGGACCCCCGAAGGCTGCCGTCATCCGGAATGCCGTCACCTGTCGTATCAATGCCCGGCGCCATGTCATACGGATACAGACGGACAATATCACGCAGCGCGGTATCACACATGAGAGACAGATACTCCTTGTAGTTATCCACCTCGAATACCGCCTTGGCGGTATCGGTTACCCGCCATGTCACCGCGATGCCGATTTCCACCGGATTTCCAAGCACATCATTGATTTTCTGACGCGCGTTGTTGAGCGTCATGACCTTGAGGCTGATCTTGCGGGAGAGATCACGCGGCATGGCAGAGCTTCCTGTCATGATTGCCGAAATCCCTTCCGAGCGCACATCCCCGGACTGGGAAAGCTGTGTTCTTGCGGCAGGATTCACGGACTGCACAAAGGGATTGACAAAGTAGAAGCCTTCGCCCTTGAGGGTTCCGATATATTTTCCAAACAATGTAAGAACCAGCGCCTCCTGAGGTTTCAGAACCTTGAGGCCAAGAAACAGAATCCAGCCGAATGCCATCCAGATGACAGAGAATACGGTCAGAACCGGCTTCCCCGAAAACATGGCCAGGATCGCACAGATGTAAAGCGCAATGGTAAGAATCAGAACTGCCATACCGCTGATGCGGGGTTTTAAAACCTTTTCTTTCATACAGACCTCCTGTATCTCTTTGATATCATTCTGATATCTTTTTGAGAAATGTCAACTCCCTTCCCGCTGAATATCTGTCAGTTTCCGCCAGGAAGCGGTATCCATTCAGATCAGAGTCCTTCTTTCAAAACCGGCACAGGAGATCAGGAAACTCGCAAAGGCAAACAGCGAAGGAATGACAATGCTCAGACACAGAAGAAGGATGGGAGAAAGGCTCATCAGCCAATCCATGAACCCCGGGACATAATTGATAATTGCCATGCACGCACCGACCATGACAACAACCACGATCAGCCGCATGACCTGACTGTGCTGCGGTCCGAAAACAAATGCCGTGGCCAGGGTAATGGACGAAGAGAGAAGACCGGCCATGATCATGGAAAGCACGATAACAGCAGCGGCAATAATCACCAGCATCAGTACGTATTTTTCCCTGACGAGATCCTTTCTTGCAAGCGGCAGGGTATCACAGTACGTGCACCATTTGGATGCCTCATCCGCATTCTGAAGCGAAGAAACCATGGTGCATCAGATACATATATCGAATGTCATACTTGCATGCGTCTTCAAGATCACGAAG
>CAMNFS010000032.1 GCA_946537255.1 uncultured Erysipelotrichaceae bacterium | reverse complement strand
TCCGAAGTTCCTTCGAGTGGAGCTTACCGGGATCGAACCGGCGACCTCCTGATTGCGAACCAGGCGCTCTCCCAGCTGAGCTAAAGCCCCTTTTGCTTACAGCAGGGCTATTATAGCACATCTTCATGACATACTGGAAAGTTTTATTCCGGTTTATTTCAGTTCGAATGTGAGAGATCCCTTCCCATGGTGATAATGGATGGATAGCATTGCACCGTTAATCATTGAAAAGGATGGTTCTGTATGTCCAATGTCCATTTCATATATATAAGGAATATCGGAAAGGGCAAGAGACAATGCCTGTTCATAGGTCATGCCCGTTTCACTGGAAGGGAACAGAACTCTTCCGATCAGAACAGCAGCAGTATGATCCAGCCAGCCGGCATATTTCATCTGAAGCAAAGTCCGATAAAAGTTTTCAGCGCTCATTGAAAAATTATCAAAATACCAGATCAGTCCGTCTTTCTGATATCTTCGAACAAAGGATTTTACTGCATCATATTTTGTTCCGATCAAATCTTTGAATACATCAATGCAGCCTCCGATGCAGCGCCCGCTGAGATCGATGGTGGATCGGCTGGCTTTCCATTCTGTTTTTGTATCCGGACCGGCATAATCATCCGCAAAACCTGGCTTGGACGCATACATTCTGCTTGTTTTCTGAACCGGAAGATCACCTTTCAGAAATTTCAGAATATTTTTTACATTGGCAGGCATGGGAATATCGGAAAAAGTGCCTGCGTTGAATCCGTACATTGTCGAAACATCGTACTTGACTGTATAGGTGAAAAGAAGACTTGTAGGATCGCTTGCCCCGCACAGCCATTTTGGATTTTTTTTCATCGCGTTCCAATTAACGTATGGAAGGATTTCGAAAAGAAAATCTCCTCCTGCTGCAGATATGACACATTTCACTTCCGGATCCAGAAACAGAGAAGTCAGCTCTTTTCCTCGTTCTTCAGCTGAGCCTCCGCGGGCATTATTCAAACGTACGTGTTCGGTTTCCCTGATCCGGTAACCTTTTTTTCTCAGAACAGATATGGAACGGTCAAACTCTTCCAGTTTATGTCCGACTCCCTGAGAAGGGGCAGCAATTCCGATCATGTCATTTTCAGTAAGAAAGGAAGGATATATCATAATCAGCCTCCGTGTTCTTATTCTATCACTTTGCCGGCACTGTCATGAAAGGACCACAGGGATTGATTTCAGTTTGTTTTTCTGAACCAGCCGAAACAGATACCGGATACAGAAAAAAGCCCGGCAATTATAAGTGCCGGGTGATTCTATTGGGGGGAAATGTATGTCAGATATATCTGCGAACCGTGCTTTCGCTGTTTTCTCCTGCCTCCTTATGACAGTTTTAATCATAGAAAGGGAATCAGAAATGAATTCGAAGTGGAAGTGAACTTCAGGTGAAGTATTATGAAAATCCATTTCACAGAATCTGAAGAAAAGAACCTTCCTGAGCAGGGAGGTTCTTTCACAGATCAGCGAAGATGCCAGATATCGCGGTTATATTCGAGAATGGTGCGGTCACTGGAGAAGAACCCGGAGCGGGCAATGTTCACCAGCATCATTCTTGTCCACTTGGCACGGTTCTGATAATCAAATACTGCTGTTTCTTTTGCGGAAGCATAGGATTCCAGATCAAGGAGCGTCATGAACCAGTCCTTGTTTTTCAGGTTGTCCTGAAGATCTCTGAGCATCTGTTCATTGCCGATGCTGAGAAGTTCCGGACTGGTAATGAAGTCTACACATCTGCGAATGCTTTCAGAACGGTTATAGAAATCGATCGCGTGATAGCCGTTGGTATTGTAGAGGTTGATGACATCGTCAGAACTTCTTCCGAAGGTATAGATGTTTTCAATTCCCACAAGATCACGGATCTCAACATTGGCTCCATCGTTTGTTCCAAGGGTAACTGCGCCATTCAGCATGAATTTCATGTTTCCGGTACCGCTTGCTTCCTTGGAAGCGAGTGAGATCTGCTCGGAGATATCCGCTGCCGGAATGATCATTTCCGCCTTGGCAATATTGTAGTTCTGAATCATCACAACTCTCAGGTATTTGGATACAACCGGATCGCTGTTGACAAGATTCTGCAGGCAGAGAATCAGATGAATGACATTCTTTGCCATGATGTACGCAGGCGCCGCTTTGCCGCCGAAGATCACGGTGATCGGCTTTACGGGATAGTTTCCGGCCTTGATGTTGAGATACTCATAGATGATAAAAAGTGCGTTCATCTGCTGACGCTTATATTCATGCATGCGCTTGACATGAATGCAGAAGACGCTGGAAGGATCAATTTCAATTCCTTCTTTCTCAAGAATATACTTCGCGGCTTCTTCTTTTTTCTTCTGCTTGATTTCATCTATGTGACGGAGAACGCCTTCATCATTGTGGAAATACATCAGTCTCTCAAGTTCAGCGGCGTTTTCCATCCAGTCCTCACCGATCAGATCGGTAATCATCCCGGATAATTCAGTGTTGCAGTGCATCAGCCAGCGGCGGAAGGTGATGCCGTTGGTCTTGTTGTTGAATTTTTCGGCATAGGCCTCAAAGAACGGACGAAGTTCCTGATGCTTCAGAATTTTTGTGTGAAGCGCAGCGACGCCGTTGACGCTGTGGCTGTAATGCATGTCCATGCGGGCCATGTGAACCTTTCCGTCATCGTCAATGATGTTGAGGTTTCTGTTGTCATGGTAGGCGCATACAGCAGCGTAATCGAGACCGCCGATAATCGGCATGAGATGAGGAACGACCTCATTCAGATAGGACATCGGCCACTTTTCAAGGGCTTCCGCAAGAATCGTATGGTTTGTGTATCCGCAGACACCGGTTACGATGCCGGCTGCTTCCTTAAAGGAGATTCCTTCCAGAATCAGCAGGCGGATCAGTTCCGGAATCACCAGGGAAGGATGTGTGTCGTTGATCTGAATCGCCACATGTTCGGCCATCTTTCTCAGATCATGTCCGAGTTCTTTCTGTTCCTGAATGATCAGCTGAGCAGCGTTGCTGACCATGAAATACTGCTGATAGATACGAAGCAGCTGGCCGTCTTTATCGGAATCATCCGGATAAAGAAACAGCGTCAGATTCTTTTCAATGAGTGTTTTATCAAACTGAATCCCGTCTTTTACAAGACTCTCATCTACGCTGTCTATATCGAACAGATGCAGTTTGGTATGACCTTTGCGGAAACCGACGACATCCAGATCATACATCCGGGACTGAACCGTCATATTACCGAAGATGATCGGGAAGGTAACGTTTGTTTTGGTGAGAATTCCCGGTTCCTCAAGCCAGTGGTCAGGAATTTCATACTGACAGTTGTCACGGAATTCCTGTTTGAACAAACCGAAATGATAGCGGAGTCCCACACCGTCTCCCGGCAGATCCAGAGTTGCGATGGAATCGAGGAAGCACGCAGCCAGTCTTCCAAGGCCTCCGTTTCCGAGTGATGGTTCAGGTTCGCGATCTTCAACAGCCGCAAGGTCTTTTCCGTGAGCTTTCAGGATTTCACTGACCTGACTGTAAATGCCCAGGTTCAGGAGATTCTTTCCAAGCTGCCGGCCGATCAGAAACTCTGCGGAAATATAATAGAGTTTTTTGTTTCCGACTGTTTCCGGACGATCTCCGATTTTTTCTTTCACAAGGCTGAGAATCGCTTTGTAAAGATCCTGATCGCCGGCGTCATCGATTTTTCCGCCAAGAAGTTCTGTAAGCCTGTTTTCCAGAGCAGTGTCCATAAATATCCTCCAAGTCTTCATGTTTATCGGATTGTAAACGTTACCGGTAACGATTACAATATCCGTAAAGCAGTCTTTTCTGATTTTTTCGAAAAAACTACTGCATAAGATACAATGAATTTTCCAAAATGAAAAGGGGTATTTATGGTTAGAAAAGCAGGGATCCTTATGCCGGTCGCTTCTTTGCCGGGACGTTTCGGGACAGGAGACTTCGGTCCCGGCGCATATCGGTTTGTGGATGATGCAGTAAAAGCCGGGTTTTCCATATGGCAGATTCTTCCGCTGAACCCTCTTGGATATGGCAACAGTCCATATCAGCCTTATTCTTCTTTCGCGATCGATGAACTGTATCTGTCGCTGGATCTTCTGGAAAAAGAAATAAAGACGGAACATGTTCCGGACTTTCCAGGCAAAAACAGCAATGCGATTCAGTATCCGGAAGCCAGGAAATACAGAGATAAATATCTTCGAAAGGCATTTGAGGCATTTGAGCCGGATGAGGAGTACAGAACGTTCACGGAACAGGAATGGGTGAAGCGTTACGCAGTCTTCATGGCATTTAAAAAGGCAAATAACTTCCGGCCATGGACGGAGTGGAAGCCCGAACAGAAGGATTATCCGCAGCACAGAAAACTGGATATGACGGAATACGCAGACGAAATCAGGTATCAGTATTTCCTGCAGTACATGGTACTGAAGCAGTGGCTGAATCTGAAAAAGTATGCGGATACGCAGGGACTGCAGATCATGGGAGATATTCCGTTCTATGTTGGTCTGGACAGTGCGGACTGCTGGAGCGAAAGATCGAGTTTTCTTCTGGATAAAGACGGCTATCCCAGATTCATTGCCGGTGTGCCGCCGGATTACTTTTCCAATGTCGGCCAGAGATGGGGCAACCCGATCTATGACTGGGAACAGATTGAGCGGCATGGATTCCGGTTCTGGCTGAAGCGTATTTCCTACAGTGCGACACTGTTTGATATTATCCGTCTGGATCACTTCCGGGCGTTTGATACCTATTGGAAGATTCCCGCTTCCTGCCCTACGGCGGTAGAGGGAGAATGGATTGAAGCACCGGGTTATCAGTTTTTCAATAAACTGTTTGAAGAGTATCCGGATATCAATATTATTGCGGAAGATCTTGGAGACCTTCGGCCGGCTGTGCTTACGCTGCGTGATCACTACCGTTTTGCGGGAATGAATGTTCTCCAGTTTACATTCAATCCATATGGGGAGAACGAAGTGACAGAGCACTGTCTGGCATATACCGGAACGCATGACAATGATACTCTTCGCTCTTTCTGCAGAAATCTGCCGGAAAAAGAAAAGAGGGCATGGCGCAGGTGGTTTTCTGAACGTGAATACGAGGGGAACAATATCTGCGAAAAATTCATCTGTTTTGCCCTTAAGAGCAAAGCGGAGTATGTCATTATTCCGGTCGGGGACTGGCTGTACCTTGGACCGGAAGGGTGTCTCAATCATCCGGGAACAGTAGGTTCTCCCAACTGGGAATGGCGGATGAAGGATTTCAGCAGGTTCGAAAAACGCGTTCCATGGATCAGAGAAAGAATTGAAGAGGCAAATCGTGCGCCTGTGAAATAAGTACGGTATTATAATCATGCTTGTTCTGAGGTGATGGAATGTCTCTGATTATAGAAATACTGAAGTCTGTTTTGTTTGGAATCATACAGGGAATAACGGAATGGCTCCCGATCAGCAGCACGGGACATCTGATCCTTCTGAATACCGTACTTCCGCTGAAAGTCTATGAAGACATTTCAATGAATACGGCGTTCTGGAATCTTTACAAGGTTGTTATACAGCTTGGGTCAATTCTTGCAGTGATAACGCTTTATTACCGGAGACTCTGGCCTTTTTCTGCTGATCTTGGAAAAAATGAGCAGAGACATATCATAAAAACCTGGCTTCTGATTATCATCGCTTCCATTCCGGTCGGGATCATAGGATTTCTTCTGAATGATTTTGTGGATGATAAGCTTTCTTCACCGCTGATAGTTGCTCTGGCACTGGTTATCTATGGTGTGATTTTTCTGATCGTCGAAGGAAAACCAATGCGTCCGAAATTTCAGAAGACACACGAGATCACACCCATGACTGCACTGATTACAGGCTTCTTTGAAGCACTTGCCCTGGTTCCGGGAACGTCCCGATCCGGTTCCACGATCATTGGCGGACTTCTTCTTGGAATGACAAGACCGCTTGCGGCAGAGTTTTCTTTCTTTCTTGCCATACCTGCGATGTTCGGTGCTTCCATTCTGAAAATCGTCCGTTTCAAAGGAGCGCTGAGCATTGGCGCAGTTCTGGTGCTTCTTGCCGGCGCATTCACTGCCTTCATTGTTTCTGTCAGTATAATCCGGAGCCTGATCAGGTATCTGAAGAACCATAATTTTCGTCTGTTTGGTTATTACCGGATTATTCTCGGCATCATCATTCTTATTCTTTATGTGATGGAACTGATTCCGAAAGGGCTGGTGTAGTATATGAACACAAACATTACAATCGGCGGCCTGTTTCTTGAAGGTATTCTTTCCTTTTTCACTCCCTGTGTACTTCCGCTGATTCCTTTGTATATAGGTTATATGACGGCAGGAAGGGATCCTAAGGAAAAGAATCACCGTCTGAAGGTATTTGTTCTGACGCTGTGCTTCGTGCTTGGCATCTGTACGGTGTTTTTTATCGCCGGGTTAGGCAGCCAGGCTCTGAAAACAATTGCCGGCAGATATTCGCTTCAGTTTCAGCTGTTTGGCGGAGTGCTGCTGCTTCTGTTTGGACTGAATGTGCTTGGAGTGATTCAGATTCCCTTTCTTCAGCAGGAACATCGGCCGTCTTTGTTCAAACTGGGAAAGTCCTCATGTCTTCAGGCTTATCTGCTTGGCTTTTTCTTCAGCTTTGCGTGGAGCCCGTGTATTGGACCGATGCTTGCTTCTGCGATGATATCCAGTGCATCCGCTGGAAGTCCTCTGTATCTGATTGCCTATGCGGCCGGTTTCATTCTTCCTTTTCTGGTACTCGGGCTTTTTACCGATCAGATGCTTGTCTGGCTCAAGGATCATCGCAGCGTTGTGAAATATACCGGTATTCTGGGAGGAATTGTCGTTTCGTGTATGGGTCTGTACATGCTTTATCTCGGCAACCGTCAGATCCTGCAGCTTCAGAAGGTTCATACTGAGGCCGGTGGAAGTGCGGCGGCAGAAGCCGCAGTCAATGAAGAAGCATCGGGTCCGCAGAACAGTCCAAGCGTTTCTTCCGGAAGCGGCACAGCTGCGGCTGTCCCGAATCCGGCTGGAAAAAACGACGCCGAGAAGTATAACTTCTCACTGTATGATTCACAGGGCACTCTCCATCATCTGACGGATTATGTTGGAAAGCCTCTCGTCATGAACTTCTTCGGGACATGGTGTTATTACTGCAATATGGAACTTCCCCATCTGGAGGAACTCAGCCATGGAGATCAGGCTGAGGTCATTCTGATCGCGACTCCGAATCTTGGCGGCGAAACAGATGAGGAAGGAATCAAAAAGTATATGGAAGAACATGGCTATACAATGACCGTTCTGTATGACCGTGATTATTCTGTCACACAGACATATGGAATCAGCGGGTATCCCACTACCTTTATCATGAAGCCTGATGGGAACTATCTTGGATATGTGCCGGGTTATGTGGATGAGAAAACACTTGATCAGGCGATTGAAGAGGCACTCGCGCCGGAGAAAACTGAGGCAAAACAGTAGCGGCCGGCAGGAAATGTCATGCCTGCATGAAAAAACTGTTGAACTGTTCGAGGTTGCGCATTATACTGAAAACTGTTTTAAGAGGTGAATAAAAAAAACGGCGTCCGGGCCGCTTGGTTTATTCACCTCTGTTTTGTTATTCCAAGCACCGGGCCGTCTGGAAAGGAACGTATGAAATATATATTTGTGACCGGCGGAGTTGTATCCGGACTTGGGAAAGGAATTACGGCAGCGTCTCTGGGGCGGCTGCTGAAACAGAGAGGACTGAAGGTGATTTCACAGAAACTGGATCCCTACATTAATGTGGACCCGGGCACCATGAGCCCTTATCAGCATGGCGAAGTGTTTGTGACTGAAGACGGAGCTGAAACAGATCTTGATCTTGGCCATTATGAACGGTTCATTGATGAGAATCTCAATCGCTATTCCAATCTGACAACCGGAAAGGTGTATTGGAATGTTCTTCAGAAAGAAAGACGGGGAGAGTATCTGGGTGAAACGGTTCAGATCATTCCTCATATCACCAATGAAATCAAGCGGTTTATCTATTCTGTCGGTGAACATGCCCGGGCGGATGTAGTCATAACGGAAATCGGCGGAACGGTCGGAGATATTGAATCTCAGCCGTTTATCGAAGCGATCCGTCAGATCTCGATCGAACAGAGGAAAACAGATGTTCTGTTTATTCATGTCACGCTGGTTCCCTATATCTCTGGATCGGATGAGTTTAAATCCAAGCCTACCCAGCATTCTGTCAAGGAACTTCAGAACTGCGGGGTGCGTCCGGATATCATTATTGCCCGATGCGATAAGCCGCTTCCTGACGATGTTCGGAAAAAGATTTCTCTTTTCTGCAATGTCCGGTCAGACTGTGTGATAGACAGTATCACGGTTGAGTCTCTGTATGAAGCGCCGATTATGCTGGAGAATCAGAATTTCTCTTCGATTGTCTGCCGACTGCTTGATCTTCCATCCGATGAGATCAATCTTAACGACTGGATTGAAATGGTGGAACGGATCCACTGCCGTTCCAAGTCCGTGAATATCGCTCTGATCGGAAAATATGTAAAACTGCATGATGCCTATCTGTCCGTCCGTGAAGCTCTGCAGCATGGCGGGTATGAAAGTGATGCGCATGTCAGAATCAGCTGGATTGAAGCAGAGGAAATTACCCGGGAAAGTGCTCCGGTTCTTTTCCGGGAGACGGACGGAATCATTGTGCCCGGGGGCTTTGGAATCCGCGGAATCGAAGGAATGGTAGAAGCAGTGCGGTATGCGAGAGAAAACAATATTCCGTTTTTCGGAATCTGTCTGGGCATGCAGGTCATGGTTATGGAGTTTGCGAGAAATGTTCTTGGCTATGCGGATGCCAACTCCCGTGAATTTGATGAAAAGTCTGAACATAAGGTAATTGATTACATGATGGGACAGAGCGATGAGATCGATAAAGGGGGAACCATGCGGCTTGGCGCCTATCCATGCATGATCAGGGAAGGAACGCTTCTGGCAAAGTGCTATGGAGAGAGAAAGATACAGGAAAGACACCGCCACAGATATGAATTCAATAATGCGTATCGAAAGGAATGCGAAGACAGAGGAATGGTATTCTGTGGTGTTTCACCGGATGGAAGTCTTGTAGAAGCAACGGAAATTAGCGGGAATGATTTCCATCTCGGTGTACAATATCATCCGGAATTCAAAAGCCGGCCGAACCGGGCTCATCCATTGTTCCGGGAATTCATACGGGCGGCTATACGAAAAAAGGAGAGACATTGAATATGGCAGACAAGATTATCGTTCTGGACTTCGGAAGCCAGTACAATCAGCTGATCGCGAGACGTATACGTGAATTCGGCGTATATTCCGAGCTTTATCCTGGAA
Source organism: uncultured Erysipelotrichaceae bacterium (assembly GCA_946537255.1). GTDB lineage: Bacteria > Bacillota_I > Bacilli_A > Erysipelotrichales > Erysipelotrichaceae > Bulleidia. Next base: position 16,482 of record CAMNFS010000032.1, on the reverse strand, counting down.
ATATGAAACTGGCGGATATCCAAGCGATTGAAGACGTCAAAGGTATTATTTTTTCCGGTGGTCCGAATTCTGTTTATGAAGAAGGTTCTGTAAAATGTGATCCGGCTGTTTTCTCGTCCGGTCTGCCGATTCTGGGAATCTGCTATGGAATGCAGATGAGCCATTACATGCTGGGCGGAGAAGTCACCCAAAGCGACAAGAAAGAATATGGCAGGGCAGTTATTGAAATTACCGGTGACAGTCCGTTGTTTGAAGGACTGGACCGCACACAGACCGTCTGGATGAGCCATGGTGATCAGGTTTCTGCTTTGGCGGAAGGATTTCAGAGGATTGCGAGCAGTTCTACCTGTCCCTACGCGGCTGCGGCAGATGAGAAGCGGAAGATCTACACCCTTCAGTTCCATCCGGAAGTGCGCAACAGTGAACATGGACTGGAGATGCTTAGAAATTTTGTTTTCCGTATCTGCGGTGCGGTCAATAACTGGTCAATGAAAAATTTTATTGATACAAATATTCAGAAAATCCGTGAGACAGTAGGAAATGATAATGTCCTGCTCGCTCTCAGCGGAGGCGTTGATTCTTCTGTGGTTGCCGCACTTCTTCACAAAGCAATCGGATCTCAGCTATATTGTATGTTTATTGATCACGGTCTTCTCCGCAAAGGTGAATCAGAATCGGTCATGGATACCTTTGAAAGAAATATGAAACTGAATATTATCCGTATCGATGCGAAGGACCGGTTCCTTTCCAAACTGAAAGGTGTATCTGATCCAGAACAGAAAAGGAAGATAATCGGAGGAGAATTCATATATACATTCCGCGATGAAGTGGCAAAACTCCTGAAAGGAACAGATATTAAATGGCTTGCGCAGGGAACGCTTTATACGGACGTCATTGAATCTGGAACGTCGACAGCTCAGACAATCAAATCCCACCATAATGTGGGAGGTCTTCCAAAGGATATGAACTTCAGACTTATTGAACCGCTGAACACGCTGTTCAAAGATGAAGTCCGTCAGCTGGGAATGGAAATCGGCCTTCCGGAAGAAATGGTATGGAGACAGCCATTTCCCGGACCGGGACTCGGGATCCGTGTCTTAGGCGAAATCACGGAGACAAAACTGAAAATTGTCAGAGAATCTGATGCGATTTTAAGAGAAGAGATTAAAAAAGCCGGACTGGATCGTGAGATCTGGCAGTATTTTACGTGCCTGCCCGATATTCACAGTGTCGGAGTAATGGGAGATCAGAGAACCTATGACTATACAGTTGTTGTCAGAGCTGTAACATCAATAGATGGCATGACGGCAGACTGGGCAAGAATTCCTTACGATGTTCTGGACAGGATTTCCACTAGAATTGTTAATGAAGTGGAACATGTCAATAGAGTTGCGCTGGATATAACCTCTAAACCTCCTGGAACAATAGAGTGGGAATGACTATTTGTGAACTGTGGTATATGGAACAAACTGCTGTATATCATTTTCATTTATTTCTGCGTATTATATGTATTTCACGTGTCTGATACCAAAAATGGTATCAGATTTCTTTTTGCAACATATCGATTTATTACCCTATTTATCACCCACAATTATGGTGATGCTGGTGGGTAATAAAATCGGATCAGGGCAAACGAAAAGGATAGGAGAAAATAAATCCATATGGACAAATGTCCAGTTAGATGTCCAGATAAATGCTGAGCTGTCATTTATGAGGCGCACAAATCACTCCGATAAAACAGCGCTTATCGCTTTGATATCGTTGCGCAGATCACATAAGTTAAATGAGGAACGGATTCAGGAAAAGGAGATGCTGAATTTGAGTTTCTTGTAGAACACGATTCATTGATTATTCCAATAGAAACGCATATTCTGATTCTGTTTTGACAGATAAATATACGAATGACATGAGAAAACTCCTGCAGCGGAATGGATCTGAAGGAGACGAACGGATTACCGCTCAAGGCTTCAGAAAAAGGGACGGTTTATTCGAGATACAGACAGCGCAGGGTTTCAATATCATCATCGCTGAGCATAAGCGCGTCATGAACATAGTTTTCAAAACTTCCATATGTTCTGTCAATTGCGTGAAAAAATGAATCAATGTATTCCAGATCAGCACCAAACAGATACTGAAGGGCGGATTCTGCCTGTTTCTGTTCGTCTTCTTTAACGCCTGCCTGTTCTGTCAGGAATTTTTTCAGGCGTTCGACATCCCCTTTTATGAAGGTGTTAGTCAGAAGATAATCTTCCATGACATCGGTATGGGATACACCCAGAATGGTCTCAATAACTGCGGCGGCACAGCCTGCCCGGTCTTTTCCGGCAGTACAGTGGAATATGGAACCCCGCTCCCTGTTTTCCAGGAGAATTTGAAGAAAAGAAGAATACGCCTTGGCGGATACCGGACTCTTTCCGAGAGTTTCATACATGGTGCACATATATTTTTTTGCTTCGGAAGGGTCTTTCATCATCATGTGCTTAATACTCTGGTCTGATTCTTCCTCTCGGCTGATTCCGGCAAGTTTTTCTGATGCCGGAAGATGACAGTAGCGAACGCCGACGATGGAACAGTCCGGCTGACGGGCACACTCTTCATCTGTCCGGAAATCAACAATGACTGAAACGAGTGTCTTTAAAAGATCTGTTTCTTCCTTGTTCAGATTGGAAAGATGTCCGCTTCGAATTAGTCTGTTCCTTCTGATTTTCTTTCCGTCGGCGGTTTTGATTCCGCCGAGGTCTCTGATATTGCTGAGACTGACAAATCCCTGTATTTTCTCCATAAAAACCCTCATGAACGATCAGATATTCCTGAAACCTGATCCTTTAAGTACCTTTGAAATATAACATGTGAATGTATTTCTGACGGGGAAAAATTGCGGCTTCTGCAGGGATCTTTCTCAAGGATGGTTCCTGCCCGGATGGCTGCAGGACAGACAGCGATTGCAGTGATCTCTCTTCCTTTGGAATTCCTGTAAATGCAGGACCGTTCAGGAAAGAAATATTTTTGATTCATGGAGAAAGCGGCTGGAAAAAAGATGATATACTGCTCAATGAATATGGAGCGGAGTCAGAAAGCTCCGTGTTTCTTATAGGATGCAGAAGGTTGTTCTGCAGGAGATCGAATGATGTTTGGTGATGAAAAGAAAAAATCCGGATTTGAAAAAACAATGGACGGACTTCTGGAAGGAACTGTAAAAGCCATGAACGGCCTGTTTCAGTCGGTTGAACAGGAAGCGTTTGGAAAGATCAATGAAGCGGATTCGATGATTACTTCTTCGCTTGAGGCGATGAAAAGAGGAGAGGAAGAGCTTCCGGATCATATTGAAACGGGACCGACGGATAAACTTCCGGATTTTGATGCCCACAGCAGATCCTGGGATAAGCTGATGGATGGAATTGTGGAGGATCAGCTGGGAGCCTATAAAGTATGTCCCGGCTGTCATGAAGCAGTGAGCTCTGAAAATAAATTCTGTCCTCTTTGCGGGACAAAACTGCCGGATCTTCCGGCGTCAAAGGTTGTATGCCCGGAATGCGGTGCGGTGAATAAAGTGATGGATTTCTACTGTACCTCATGCGGCAAACCGCTTTCTCATTCATCCACGGAAAATCATTCTGATTCAGACAAGGTGTGAAAGCACCTCTTTTTTTGTGCTTCACTGACCCGGGAAATTCGATCAGTGATTCTTCTGCGTCCGGTATTTTTTCTGTAAGAGCATAAGGGCACCTGTTGTCAGAACAAGAAGGCAATACAGGATCACACAGAAAAACGGAAGATGCGGTTCCTGCATCTTCCTGATTCTGAAAGTCACTTGATTCTCGGCATGTGGGCAACACGCATACGCTGCTGCTTCATGGTTTTCTGAAGATCATTTTCCAGTTTATTCTGAACCGCTTCCTTTTTGACGGTCTCAGCAGTTTTTTTATCGGAAACGGCTGATACCGCGGCAACCGATACAGCAAGCTCCGCAGCCTTTACATAGGATCTCCATTTTTTAGAGAATTTCTTTTTTGTTTTTTTCATACCTGTTTTCTCTCCCTTCAGGATTATTCGGCTTCTGCTTTTTTCTTTTTCTTTCCGGTGATGAGACGGATCAGAGCGCGGATGATCAGAATCGTTATGACAATGATGAGAAGGAAGATCAGAAGGGCAATTCCAAGAACTACAAACGGATGCTGAGTCGCAAACGATACGGCTGAGCCAAGTCCGCTGGTGGAAGAGGTGTCCACTTCATGAGCCATGAAAGTGAAATCCTTCGGCAGAGTCTTTCCTTTGGACTCCACATATGCGGCCACATCCTTTTCCACAAGATTGAACGGACGGGGACCGTTGGTAAGGAGGGTGAGATGGAACTGTTCCAGATCCATTTCGCCTTCAAGCGCACTCTCTGTGCGTTCCCGGAGTTCCCAGAACTTTGCCATTCCATACCCGTAGGGAAGAATCTGTCCCGGCATGTCAAGAACGGAGGTCTTCACGGCTTCGATATCGATACCGTTTCCGAGTCCGATTGCCTGCAGTTCGCTGAGAACCTGTTCATCGGTATATCCAAGTCCGTTGTAGGCAATATCCAGCCAGGACTGAAGGGCATATCCGAGGAATACGTTGGCCGCAGTGCTTTCTATGGACATCCGGTCAAGCGGGCTTCTTTCCAGCATGATCCGCTCAACATACTGTGCCCAGCCTTCGGTATATCCGATCACATTGAGATCGTGGCGGAGCGGATTGTATTCCTGGCTGTAGTACCAGGTAAACTGATACATATGTCCGGGCAGTCCTTCGTGCGCCAGGGTGTAATACATTGTGTTGATGTCATTGCCGGCATCTGATTCGCCATTGACGCGGATCACGTTATCGTGAACATCATCAATCGGAGTTGACAGATAGTATGCCATGACACTTGGGTTGGCTACACTTGGATCGAGATAGGAGATTTCATAAGTGATATCCGGTCCCTTCGGGAAGCCTTCCAGATGCTGAGAGAGGTACTGAAGTATTTCTTCGGGAGAATTGAATTCTGCCTGCTGAATCGGAATGTCCCCGGTAAGGAACTCGGGATTCAAATTGTTGACCATGTATTTCTGGTAGCTCTCAACAGTCTCCCTGACGGCTTTTTTCAGATAATCAAACTTTTCCTGAAGGGATTCATCGGAAGAGCATTTCATATTTGCCAGGACCGTATAGTATTCCATTCCATCCGGGTATTCACGAACAGAAGCGACCTTGCGGGTGCCTCGGTAGGTTTCCAGCTGCTCTGCTGCTTTCGCGACGGCAGGCAGAATCCTATTCAGAACAAGATCAAGGTTCTTTTCTTTGTATGCGTCCTTTTCCTCGTCTGTAAGGCCTTCGAACTTATCGATATTTTTATTGAAAATGACAACAAGCGGGTTTTCTTCGCCTTTTTCAATAAAGTCCTCCATCTGTTCCAGCTGAACATCCAGAGCATTGTCACTCATGAAGTAACCCTTCTTGACCTGCTCATCGGTAAATGCAAGCATCTCGTCCAGATAACGGGGGTAGTCTTCGATCAGAATCAGATAATCATCAATATCCTCACGGGTGTAGAAGATAAATTCTGTCATCGTTGTAGTGAGGTTGCTATACAGGCCATTGTAGGGGTTGAACATCTCTGAAAAATTACCGCTGCTGTTAACAACAGCATCTGTCTTCAGATATCTTTCGTATACGAGATAATCAATCTTCTGAGATTCAGTCAGTTTGTCATAGGAAAACTGGTGAAGATGATCCAGGGATTTTTTTGCATTTTCCGCGTTTTTCGCAAATTCATCATAGGAAACATGTCCCCAGGAAACTTCAGGCTTTGTAAGACCCATGGAACTGGGATCCTTGACGGAAAAGTGCATTGTGGTATAGTCACTTTCCATCATTGTTTTCCATTCCTGTTTCAGGAATTCATCAAAATCTTCCTCAGCCTTGACATGAGGCATCCCACACAGAACCAGCAGAACGGACATCATGACTGCTGAAATGGATTTCAGGAATGTTTTCATTTCTAATCCTCCTTATTTTTTCTTATAAATGCTGAACTTATTATATCTTTGATTTCTGTTGGGCGCACAGCCCATTGTTTCTTTCTAAGAGTGCACAGAACCGGCTTTCGTACCCGGAGGAAGGATTGTATCGAATTATTCTTTATGCGGTAAAAAGGAAACAGAAAAAGAACCTGGTTTCAAATATCTGAACTCCTACTTTTTCCGGCTTTAAGGCAGAGAAATGATGCTGGCAGTTTTTTTGAAGGAGGAAAGAGGAGAATGGAGAATGAAAGGAATGGCAGGATGATGGAGAAAAAGAAGAAAAAGCCTCTTTTCAGCGATGCGAAATGCTGCAGATGCGGAAAAAGGATTCATGATCAGAAGAAACTGACGGTTCTTGATGGAAAAGTATACTGTGAGAAATGTGCCCGGGCTAAGCGGGACTGGGATTTTCTGGCACTTGCTGCGCTGCTGGAAGACTGAACTCCTTTTTGAAACAAAGAACGCCCCGTTTCCAGGGCGTCAGGTTTTTCAGGCATATGGATTCTGCATGTATTGCAGAAGGTAGTAGGTGTTCCGGTAATTGGTCTTTCTTCCCTCGGTCAGAAGATGGCTGATATCTTTTTTTACTTCCGGCCGCTGCAGAAGTTCGCAGACCCATGGGGCATAGACAATTCCGCTGTCCTTTCTGAATTCCTTCAGAACGTCTTCAAGGGTCTTGCTGCGGTGATAGCTTCTTCCTACCGCATCTGTCGCGGCATCCAGGCAGTCCGCGCAGTGGACTAGATCAATCAAGGACTTCAGGGGGGAATCAGATGCTCTTTCATCTTTCGGATAGCCTGCCTGATCGTTGTAATACCGGTGATGATACAGTGCGATGTCCGCATAGGAACTGGTGGAAGGATACTTCTTCAGCAGCTCATAGCCGCTTTTCGGGTGGGTCTGAATAAGGCCGAATTCCATATCCAGAAGATTTCTTCCGTAAACCAGAACGGTATCAATAATGGTCAGTTTCCCGAAATCATGACAGAGAGCGGAATGATAGGCAAACTGGCTGATCGCGATCTTTTTTTCCTGGACCTCCGCGGCGCTCTGGCATCCAAGAACACCCATCAGCTGATCCGGACAGATGTCCACGGCATGAGCGGCGATGCATTCGGACAGCTGAGCAACCATCAGGGAATGCAGATAGGTAGGGGGATGAAGGGCGGCCATGCATTGAAGCCCCATATCTTCAAAAGTCATGCCGCCAGGCACTTCAATGTAGGTACTGATGATTTTCACACAGTATTCAAGCAGGGAGGAAAGGCTTTCGCTGTTCGGCATGCGGAAAATATATCTCAGCATATCCTGATAGATCAGACGAAGCTGCAGCTGGTCATCCTCAGAAATCATGTCATTTCTGATCAGACCGATAAACTCCGCAGGGATCAGGAGATTGTCATAGATGCCGTTGAGACTGTAGTCATGTTCATTGCGGCAGAGATAAGTGTCTGAGAGAACTTTCCGGAATTCCCCGGCGGTTTTTTCCCCGGCCAGATACTGATTGCGGGAATAAACCATCCGGACTTCCTTTTCGCTGTCAAAGCGGGAGAAATACCCGGGGTCGGAATGCCAGAAGTCCCAGTAGTCCTTCGTGCGCCTGAGAATCCGCTGGAGTATGCTGTGACTGAAACCGCGGATATTATGAAAATCCGTGGACTTTGCGTAGTAATGGAGAGTGCGGTAACGGAAATAACGCCAGTTGAAGTTGGGGACCTGACGGTGGTAGAACGGATCCTCTGATATTTCCAGCATCCGCTCCAGTATCTCCAGATCCTTTCCGCTTCCGTTTTCATCCGCCGGTGTCCCTTCATAAAAGACGGCGGCATACCGGGAGTTTGTAAGCACTGTCTCACGGCAGTGTACATCCGTGATTTTCACAAATTGTTCGGGCTCGAGAAGAGAAAGAAAAAACGATGCCGTTTCAATACCGGCCTTTCGATACTGATCCGCTATTTCCGGAGCTGCTGTGATCCGGCCGGTCATGCTCATGAGGGCATAGCAGGTATCATATCTCACATCCAGACGCCGGATCAGGGTGTTCAGATCCTCTTTGCTGCGGGCATCATTCAAAAGCCGCTCCGACAGCACGGAAAGAATCGGAAGATCGAGGTTTTCTGCGGTATCCGCGTCAATCAGACTGGAACCGAATCCGGCAAGCTGTTTTGTCTCATCCTCTGTCAGCAGATCCTCCTTCTGAATGACCGGAAAAAAATCCTTGTTCAGGAAGGAGCGGTTTTCCTCTGCCAGGGTACCGATTTTCACGAAATTGTCCTTCAGACGGTCACTGTAACTGTCCGCATCCGGAATTCCCTCCAGAGACGGAGTTGAAAGACGGCGCACAAGCGCCATTCTGCTGATGTATTTCTTGAACGGATCAGTCTGTTTTCGCATGGGAAATCTCTGATATTACCATTATAGTCTTTTTCAGGCGCGGAAATGGAAAAGAAGGAGAGGAATGCACGAAAATGAGCATCTGAAGAAGGGTTCCCTACAGTTATATATAGTCTCTGAAAAACGGTTTTCCGCATATTCTGACGCAAAAAAACCTGCCATGGGGCAGGTGAATCTTATCGGCAGGCTGTACGGATTGCGGCAAGAAGATCGTCAAACTCCTCATAGGCCGGAATATCCGGATAATCCCTTTTGATCTGCTCTGTGGTTCTGAACAGAAATCCGGCTTTGGAAGCCAGAATCATATCCAGATCATTGAAACTGTCGCCGCTTGCGATCGTGTCATACCCGATGGACTGAAGCGCCTTTACAGTAGTGAGCTTGGATTTTTCCACACGCATGCGGAATCCGGTGATTTCACCGGTTTCAGCCACCTCCAGAGTGTTGCAGAAAAGCGTGGGATACCCGAGCTTTTTCATCAGCGGCATCGCGAACTGTTCAAACGTATCACTCAGGATCAGAACCTGGGTATTCTCCCTCAGAGCATCCAGAAAGGCCCTGGCGCCAGGCAGGGGATCGATTGTCGAAATGGTTTTCTGAATTTCCTTCAGACCAAGACCGTGTTCCCTGAGAATGTTCAGACGCCAGTTCATCAGCTTGTTATAATCCGGCTCATCTCTTGTTGTGCGCCGGAGCTCGGGAATTCCGCTTGCCTCCGAAAAGGCGATCCATATTTCCGGAACGAGCACGCCTTCCATGTCCAGACAGACAATATTCATCGTGAGAATCCTCCATTCAGTCCCAATAAGCGTATCATGAAAACGCTGTCAGATCGTATGAAATCTGTCCTTTCATTTACCGCGGGACTGTCGTAAAATCATATCCGGCATGTTTCTTTTCATTCAGAAGAGAAAGAAATATCCCATACATCAGAAAGGTACATACAGACTTTATGACAACACAAACAATGACAAGAATTGCACTTATGACAGCAGTGATCTGTGTCCTTGCGCCGATTTCGATTCCTCTTGTGACGCTGGTTCCGATTTCTCTTGCGACCCTGGCCGTCATGCTGGCAGGGGCTGTGCTTGGAAGCAGGAACGGAGCGCTCTGTGCTCTGCTCTATCTGATTCTCGGAGGTATTGGGATTCCTGTATTTGCGGGCTATTCCTCCGGATTCAGTGCTCTGGTCGGTGTGACCGGAGGGTTTCTTGTCGGTTATATCCCGCTTGCTTTCTGTACCGGCTATGGCCAGGAAAAGAAAATCGCAGGCAAATACAGCCTTCTTGCCGGCATGATTGTCGGGACTGTAATCCTTTATGCAATCGGAACAATATGGTTTATGTTCACCGCCAAAGCCGGTTTCATGACCGCACTCAGCGCCTGTGTCATTCCTTTTCTGCCGGGTGACGCACTGAAAATAGCAGCCGTCATGGTGACTGCGCCTCGGCTCAGAACTGCCCTGAAGCTGAACTGACAGTCAGGGAATCATATGATTCATTCCTGGAAAGGAGGCTCCTGATGAACGATACGGATGCTGAACTGGAACTGGAACAGAAACATGGTCTGGAACTGCAGACAGCGATTCTGCATATTCTTGACGGTCGAAGACACAATATTGTGCTTTCGGAAGAAACCCTGGATCTTGAAGAACCGCAGCTTGAAAAATATGTCAGGCGTTATGTGAACAGATGCCGCAATGATATGCGGACAAAGCCGGGAACCTTTCATGCGGACAGTGTTTTTCAGAAGGATCTTCAGAGATATTTTCGTGATGAGCTCAGTCTTGCGCAGTTTTCCGCACAGGCGTGTTCGAAGCTGATCAAATGGTTTGAACAGGAAGAAGCACGTTCTTTTGAATGCCTGTTTGTGGATTACCGGGAGGATGATGTGCCATGGCTTGCGGTCATCCTTCTCGAGGAACAGGATATGATGACCTGTTTTACAAGCGCTGAAACCGGCCGCCTCAGCAATACGATCCGGTTTGGAACTTCTGCGCTTCCGGCATTTTCCAAACCGGTGAGTTCGTTCGCGGCAGTCAATATGATTACCTGGGAAATCCGCTTTGTGGATGAAGGGAAGTGGAAGGACGGTCATACGCTGCTGAAAACAGATGTTCTGGAAGCGGAAGATGGTATTTCCCGGAAGGAAGTCATCCAAGCGGTCAAGGAAATTGCCTGCGAAGCGGCCGAAGAATGCGAAGAAAACGCGACGGCTGTTCTGAGTCAGGTAAAGAACTATATTTCGGATACGGTTAAGGAAGGACTGCCGCTGAATACGGAGACACTGGTTTCTGAGGTGTTTGAGGAAAAACCGGTCATGGCTGAGGTATTCCGCCGCAAAGCAGAGGAAAAAACACTCCCCCGGGAAGTGGAACTCCCCCGTGCCGTGATTTCCGCATCCATGAGAAAACAGAAGATCACCACTGATACAGGAATCGAAATCTCCTTTCCGGCAGAGTACTTTCAGAACAGTGACTACATCGAATTCAGAACCGGCAGTGACGGAAACACTACCATTGAAATCAAGCGGGTTGGAAAGATTACAAACCGGCTCTGAAAAAACAGATGGATCACGGTTAGATTGTTTGATTTGTGGGTTTGAAGTTGCTAGATTATGTATACTGACAGGGGTGACGCACAGTCAGTAAGACATACATGCTGCAGATTAAGGATATATCTAAGGAATACAGAACAGGCACACTGGTTCAGAAGGCACTGGATCATGTGAGTCTGAATCTGAGAGATAATGAATTTGTTGCCATTCTCGGCCCCAGCGGCTCGGGAAAGACAACTCTTTTGAATATTATCGGCGGTCTGGACCGGTATGACAGCGGTGATCTGATTATCAACGGCATCTCAACAAAACAATATAAGGACCGGGACTGGGACAGCTATCGGAATCATACGATCGGATTCGTTTTTCAGAGCTATAATCTGATTCCTCATCAGACGGTTCTTTCCAACGTGGAGCTTGCCCTGACGATTTCCGGGATCTCCGGCAATGAACGCCGCCAGAAAGCAATCTCAGCCCTGGAAAAGGTTGGACTCGGAGATCAGATTCATAAAAAACCGAACCAGATGTCGGGCGGACAGATGCAGCGGGTCGCCATCGCGCGGGCTCTTGTCAACGATCCGGATATTCTTCTGGCAGATGAGCCGACCGGCGCTCTGGATTCGGAAACCAGTGTGCAGGTAATGGATCTGCTGAAGGAAGTCGCGAGGGACCGTCTGGTTGTCATGGTGACGCATAACCCGGAGCTTGCGGAACAGTATGCGACCAGAATCGTCAAGCTGAAGGATGGTGTGATCCGCTCGGATACGGATCCGTATGAAGTGGAAGAAGAAAAAGCGGTACATAAGAATATGGGAAAATCATCCATGTCCCTTCTTACCGCGCTGTCTCTCAGCTTCAATAACCTTCGGACAAAATTCACCCGAACCATACTGGTGGCATTTGCCGGATCCATCGGCATCATCGGCATTGCCCTGATTATCGCTCTTTCCAATGGAGTGAATCAGTATATCAAGGACACCGAGGAAGAAACACTCCTGGGATATCCGGTTCAGATCACAAGCACCAGTTTTGATCTTGCGTCCATGATGGCTCAGGCAGCGGATGCGGATGACGAGAAAAAGAAAAGCGATGTCGTGACGGAACGGCCGATGATCAATAATATGCTCGGCAGAACCAAGGCAAATGACCTTGCCTCGCTGAAAAAGTATATGGAAACAGAAAGCGATATCGGTAACTATGTGACTGCCATTGAATATACCTATTCTCTGACGCCGCATATCTACCGTCTTTCAGAGGATGACTACCGGCAGGTGAATCCGGATAGTTCCTTGGCGCCGATGGGATTCGGAGGCACCTCCACCAACAGTATGCTGACGATGGCGATGTCGACGGATATGTTCTATTCCCTTCCGCAGAAGGACAGTCTGTACAAGGATAAGTATGATATCGTAGCCGGCCACTGGCCGCAGAACAACCATGAACTGGTACTGGTTCTGTTCTCCGATGGAAGTATTTCCGATTTCATGCTCTATACACTCGGACTGCGTGATTCGAAGGAACTGGATGATATGATCGCCCGCTTCATGAATGAAGAAAACGTCACTTCGGATCCGGTCGGCAGGACCTATCAGTATGAGGACTTCCTGGGAATTCGGTTCAAACTGGTCAACAGCGCGGATTACTACCGCTATGACAGTGAATATGAGGTCTGGGTGGATAAAACCGAAGATCATGATTATATGATGAATCTGGTGAGAAACGGCGAGGACATGGAAATCACCGGCGTCGCCGTCCGAAAACCGGAGGTGGATGTCACGATGCTGACATCAGGCATCTATTACCCGTATGACCTGAAGGGAGATCTGTCGACTATCGCGTATGGCAAGGACATTACAAAAGAGCAGATGCGAAATCATTCGGTGAATGTGTTCACCGGCCGTGATTTCTCAGATACGGAGCAGCCGGATTTCGGACTGGAGTCGATGTTCACGGTCAATACGGACATTCTTCAGAATGCGTTTCAGTTCGATTCTTCCGCGCTCAAATTTGATGAAAATGCATTCTCAGATCTTTCCAATATGGATTTTTCCGATCTGATGGGCGGCGGGACGATGGAATTTGATTCTTCGGCCATGCCTTCGATGGATCTCATGAGCATGCTGTCGGATCTCGATATCAATATTGATCAGCAGGAACTTCTGAAGCTGGCGGTCGAGGTGGTGCAGAAGTATATGGATTATGCCTCCAAGGATCCATCCACAGACTATTCAAAGCTTCCCCAGGCGTTCACAAAGTTTCTCTTTGAAGACAGTACCGGAGAACTGCTGAGAAAAGAAATCTGGACCATCATCAACAATTCCAACATCACCACGATTACCCCTGAGGAGCTGACGGACGCGATTCTTCATGTCACACAGATCTATGAGGAGTGGGCTGAGAAATACGCAGAGGAGCATCCGGAAGAACCGGTTCCGTCTCTTGCCGAATATCTCCGCATGGAAGAAGGTCATGCGGCAGTGGAAGCGGAAGCCGCCGCGATTGTTGCAAAGCATGAGATTGCCATTCAGGATGAGGATATCCTTCATCTTGTGAATGCGCTTGCGGATGCGTATGAAGTGTATGCAAGAGAAACCGGAAGCCCTGATATCAGCAAGCTTCCGGAGTCCTTCATGAAGTTTGTCAGAAGCAGGGAAGGATCTCAGCTGATCCGCGACGGCATCAGCAGAGTGGTTGATGAACAGGCGCTCGAGGCATCCGTTACGAAAATCATCGAGGAAAACAGCACGGCATTCGCCGATGCGATTACCGAGATGATTACGAATCTTATGACAAACATGATGACCAATCTTATGAATAAGATTACGGACTCAATGACCAAGAGTATGAGCGGCATGGCAGATCAGTTCGCAAATGCGATCAGTTTTGATGCAAGTGCCTTCTCAAGAGCCTTCAGCATGACAATGGATGAAGAGGACCTGCAGGAGCTGATGATGTCGATGATGAACTCCGCGCAGTATACCTATGACGGCAATCTCAGGAAGATCGGCTATACGGATATGAACAAACCATCCGCCATTTCCATTTATCCCAGGGATTTTGAAAGCAAGTCAAAGGTGATTCAGATCCTGAATGAATACAATGACCGGATGAAAAAGGAAAATGAGGACAAAGTGATTACATTCACCGATGTTGTCGGCGTGCTGATGTCATCGGTAACCAGAATCGTAGATATGATTTCCTATGTTCTGATCGCGTTTGTGGCGATTTCTCTGGTTGTTTCCTCCATCATGATCGGTGTCATAACCTATATCAGCGTACTGGAGCGGAAGAAAGAAATCGGAATTCTGAGAGCGATCGGTGCGTCCAAACGGAATATATCGGAGGTCTTCAATGCGGAAACCTTCATTATCGGACTGCTTGCGGGACTTCTTGGAGTAGGTATTTCAAGACTTCTGCTTCTGCCTGGGAACTATCTGATTCATGTGATTGCGGACAATCAGAAAATCACTGCCTATCTGCCGGTGACCACCGGCCTGGCTCTGATTGCGCTGAGCGTTATGCTCACTTTGATCGGCGGTATTATCCCTTCCCGCAAGGCTGCCCGTCAGGATCCGGTGACGGCGCTCAGAACGGAATAACAAAAAGCGGAGAGAACTTCGCTTTTTTTAGCTGCGCCATCATTTCTGAAAAGGGTGCCTGGGAAAGAGATCTTCCTTTATGAAAAACATCGGATCTTCTGTCAAGGGTGGTTCACTTTGAACCGTAAATGATTTATCATTTTCTTGTTGAAAAGAGGAGAAAACAATGAATATTTCACCACTTCAGAAGGAAAGACTCAAGTATCAGCCGAAGCTTCCCGGCATGCTGAGACACGGAATTTCCGAGATCTCTGTAAAAGAAGGTGCAGAGACGCAGAGCGTAGCGGATCAGGAGAAGATCAAGGCGCTTTTCCCGAATACCTACGGAAAAAAAGAAATTACATTTGAGAAGGGTCAGAACACTTCCGCTGCGAAGAAACAGGTTGTCGGCGTGATCCTTTCCGGCGGTCAGGCTCCGGGCGGACACAACGTTGTCTGCGGTCTTTATGATGCACTGAAAAAGACTGACGCAGGTAATGTTCTGCTTGGATTCAGAAACGGACCGAGCGGACTGCTGGAGGATGATTTTGTAGAATTCACGGATTCATTCATTGATGAATACAGAAACACCGGAGGCTTTGACATTATCGGATCCGGCAGAACCAAGCTTGAGACAGAGGAGCAGTTTGCGGTTGCGGCAGAGGTCTGCAAAAAACACGGAATCACTGCAATTGTCATCATCGGCGGTGATGATTCCAACACCAACGCAGCTGTTCTGGCAGAGTACTTCGCTGCTCATGAAACCGGTGTTCAGGTGATCGGATGCCCGAAGACCATTGACGGCGATCTGAAAAATGAGGATATTGAATGTTCCTTTGGCTTTGATACAGCCACAAAGACATACAGCGAGCTGATTGGAAATATTGAACGGGATGCCAACAGCGCAAAGAAGTACTGGCATTTTGTAAAGGTCATGGGCCGTTCCGCTTCCCACGTTGCTCTTGAAGCGGCGCTTGAAACACAGCCGAACATCTGTCTGATCTCGGAAGAAGTTGCCGCGAAGAAGATGTCTCTGTCACAGATTGCTGATTACATCGCTGATTCCGTCGCGAATCGCGCCGCAAAGGGAATGAACTTCGGTGTCGCGATTATTCCGGAAGGTGTTGTTGAGTTTGTTCCGGAATTCTCCGTTCTGATCAGTGAGATCAATGAGCTTCTTGCCGGCGCCAAGGCAGATGAATTCAACGCGCTTCCGACCTGGGATGCCAAATACGCATTCATTGAAAAGGGTCTTACCAAGGAATCCATGGCAGTATTTGCAATCCTGCCTCAGACGATTCAGCAGCAGCTTTTCCTGGAACGGGATCCGCACGGAAACGTTCAGGTTTCTCTGATTGAATCTGAGAAGCTGTTCTCTGCTCTGGTCAAGGCAAAACTGGATGAGAGAAAGAAAGCCGGAACCTATAACGGGAAGTTCAGCCCGCTTCATCACTTCTTCGGATATGAGGGAAGATGTGCTTTCCCGTCCAATTTTGATGCGGACTACTGCTACAGCCTTGGATACAATGCGTTCATGCTCATTCAGTATGGATACAACGGATATCTGTCCAAGATTTCCAATCTTTCCAAACCTGCAGATGAATGGGTTGCCGGCGGTATGCCCATCACCAAGATGATGAATATGGAGAGAAGACACGGAGAAGACAAGCCGGTGATCCGCAAGGCCCTGGTAGAACTGGATGGCAAACCGTTCCGCTATTTTGAGTCTCAGCGTGATACCTGGGCGGTTGAAACAGCATATACCTTCCCTGGTGCAATTCAGTACTATGGTCCAAGCTCTGTGTGCGATATCACCACAAGAACTCTCGCGCTTGAAAAAGGCGAATAATCTCTGAGAAAAGAGGGAACAGCGGAACATGCTGTTCCCAATGGCGTCAACCTAAAAATACAGGTTGGCGCTT
>CAMNFS010000031.1 GCA_946537255.1 uncultured Erysipelotrichaceae bacterium | reverse complement strand
AGACCGACCTTGCCGCCCTTGTTGTACGGGCAGAGCAGGTCAATGACCTTGATTCCTGTCTCCAGGATTTCCGTGGAAGTCTGCTGCTGAGCGAACGTCGGTGCTTCCCGGTGAATCGGCATGTATTTTTTCGCGTTCACCGGTCCGAGTCCGTCAATCGGCTCGCCGAGCACGTTGAACATGCGTCCGAGCACTTCATCCCCGACCGGTACGGAAATCGGCGCGCCGGTGTTGGTGCATTCCATGCCTCTGACAAGACCGTCTGTGGTGCTCATCGCGATACAGCGGACAATGTCGTCTCCGATATGCTGGGCAACCTCAACCGTCATCGGACTGCCATCTGAGTTGGTAATCCGGATCGCGTTGCGGATTGCCGGAAGTGCATTTGATTCAAAACGGATATCTACGACCGGTCCGATTACCTGTACGATTTTTCCTTTATCATTCATAACGGCTGTCTCCTTGTCTAAACGGCTGCCGAACCACCGACGATTTCGGTGATCTCCTGCGTAATCGCAGCCTGTCTTGCCTTGTTATATTCCAGCAGCAGTTCACTGCTGAGCTCATCTGCGTTGTCCGTCGCGGTCTTCATGGCCATGCGGCGGCTGCCCTGTTCACTGGTGGTTGATTCCATCCACGCGGAATATACGGTATCCGCGACCATCATGGGCATCACCTCTGCCAGAATCGTTTCCGCGTCCGGCACAAACAGCGTTTCCGTGTGCATGCCTTCCGGTTCCTTTTCCAGCTCCGCGCTGCCTGGCAGAATCTGCAGGGTTTCCGGTACGAAGTTCATCGTATTGACAAACCGGGTGCGGATCACCTGAAGAACTCCGACCTGCCCGCTGAAATAATACTGCATGGCGGATTCCACATTCTCCCGGATGGACTGCGGCGTTACCGCGTCGCTTGAGATCGGCTGTGGATTGACTACCCGGAATCCCTCTTCCTTCATCATTCGGAACAGAGACGTTCCGATGAGAATCACCGGATCCTCATTCGTCAGCTCCTGCCGGCAATACCGCAGAATATTCATGTTGTACGCGCCGCAGAGTCCCATATCAGAGCAGAAGACGATCGAGACTTTGATCGGGGACTGATTGCGTTTGAGATACGGACTGTCAATGCCGGGGTTCCTGGTGATGATCTCATTGACCACTTCCCTCAGCCTTCCGGCGTATTCCCGGTTGGCTTCCATGGCTGCCCGCTGCTTGAACAGCTTGGCATTCGCTATCATCTCCATGGCCTTGGTGATCTTCCGGGTGGAATTGACAGAACCGATCCGGGCGCGAAGCGCCTGCATCGACTGCATGACTTACGCTCCCTTGATCAGCTGGTAATCCTCCAGCACCTGCTTCATCGCTTCATTGATTCTCGCGTCGAGTTCATCGGTGAGCTTTCCGCTGGTTTCCAGCTCTTCCATGATGTCACTGTATTTATCATGGAAATCTCTGAGCAGCTTCTTTGCGTATTTCTGAATCTCATCGGCATTCACCTGATCCAGGAAGCCGTTCTTCGCGGCATAGAGGCAGACAACCTGCTCACTCATGGAAAGCGGCTGGTACTGCGGCTGCTTGAGCAGCTCGGTCAGTCTGGTTCCGTGATCGATGATCTTCTTGGTCGTCGGATCGAGATCCGAACCGAACTGGGCAAACGCGAGCATTTCATGATACTGCGCAAGCTCCAGTTTCAGGGAGGCACTGACTTTCTTCATGGCCTGGGTCTGGGCATGGGAGCCGACCCGGGAAACCGAAAGACCGGAATCGACGGCCGGGCGGATACCCGAGGCAAACAGGTCGGTCTGAAGAAAGATCTGTCCGTCCGTAATGGAAATGACATTGGTCGGAATGTAGGCAGAGATATCACCTGCCTGTGTTTCAATGATCGGAAGGGCAGTGAGAGACCCGCCGCCAAGTTCATCCGAAAGTTTCGCAGCCCGCTCCAGAAGACGGGAATGCAGATAAAAGACATCACCCGGATAGGCTTCCCGTCCCGGCGGTCTCCTTAACAGAAGCGACATGGTACGGTAAGCGACTGCGTGTTTGGAAAGATCGTCATAGACAATCAGAACATCCTTGCCCTGTTCCATCCACTCTTCGCCGATTGCGCATCCGGAATACGGAGCCAGATACTGCTGAGGAGCGGATTCGGAAGCGGAAGCGTTGACAATGGTCGTATATTCCATTGCGCCGCTTTCTCTCAGCTTCTGTACAAGACGCGCGACCGTGCTTTCCTTCTGGCCGATCGCCACATAGATGCAGTTGACGTTCTTGCCCTTCTGATTGATGATCGTATCAATCGCGATCGCGGTCTTGCCGGTTTCACGGTCACCGATGATCAGCTCACGCTGTCCCTTTCCGATCGGAATCATACTGTCAATAATCTTCAGTCCGGTCATCAGCGGCTGGTTGACACCCTTACGGGTCATGACACCCGGCGCTACCCGTTCCACCGGACGGGTTCTGGTGTATTCAATCGGTCCGCGGTTGTCAATCGGCTGTCCGAGCGCATTGACGACCCGTCCGAGCATTCCGTCTCCGACCGGCACCTCAACAATACGGCCGGTACGGCGGACTTCATCTCCTTCACGGATCAGCGTGTCCTCACCAAGAAGAACCACACCGATGTGATCTTCTTCCAGGTTCAGAACCATTCCGTATACCCCGTGCGGGAATTCCAGAAGCTCGGAGCTCATGGCCTTGTCAATGCCCTGAACCATCGCGATGCCGTCACCTGTGGAAATCACATAGCCGACGTCATCCGAATGAATCTTCTGATCATAGTTTTTTATCTGTTCCTTGATCAGGGAACTGATCTCTTCCGGTCTGATCTGTTTCATTGCATTCCTCCTCTCAGGAGCAGTTCCTTCATTTCGTTGATTCTGTATGCGGTTGTAACATCGGTTACCATACTGCCGCAGGTAACCTTGATTCCGGCAATCAGGGATTCATCCACAACATTTTTCAGAAGAATCTCCTTGCCGGTCTTTTTCTTCAGTGCTTCCCGGATCTTCGCCATATCCTCCTGCGAGAGCTTTCTCGCCGAGCTTACAACAGCGGTTTCGATATTCAGCTCTTCATTGCACCGGGTAATGAAGAGTTTCAGGATTTCCTTCAGGTAGTACGTCCTGTCCTTATCAATCAGAAGCTTCAGGAAATTACGCATCTCCACTGTAAAATCCTGAAACATCCGGTCAATCGCCGCTTTCTTTTCCGATGACGGAATCTGAACGGCACGGAAAAACACCAGAAGATCCGGAGTGTCCTCGATTTCGCTCTCAAGAACCAGAGCTTCCTTCCGCATTTCTCTCACGGCGCTGTTTTCTCTCGCCAGCTGGAACAGCGCTTCCCCATAGCGGGCGCTGATCTCACTTGCCATCGGTCGCTTCCTTTACAAAGGCGTCAATGGCCTGGCGGTCGAGGTTCTCTGCCTTCTCACCGGAAAGCAGGGTTGAGGCCGCAGTTAAAGCGACTTCCACCATTTCGCGGCGCATGTCGCTGTACATTTCTTCCCGTTCCTGTTCAATCTGTTCGTGAGCTCTCTTACGGACACTTTCCGCGTCTCTTTCGGCATCTGCAAGAATGGTTTCTCTCTGACTGCCGGCTTCCCGTACCGCCGCCGCTACGATTTCCTCACTGCGGCTGCCAGCCTGCTGCAGCTGCAGACTCGCGGCTTCGCGGTCGCTTTCCGCTGCCGTACGGGCAGCTTCCTGCGCTGTGAGATCTTCCTGCATTTTGTCGGAGCGCGCCTGCAGATAGTCCTTGACGGACTTCCACAGAAGCTTTTTCATCAGAAGGAACAGCACCAGTGTGCTGCAGAGCTGCACGAGCATCGTCAGCGGATTGGGAATCAGCTGTTCTACGATGTCGATATCAATCATTCTGTCAGTCTCCGGTTATTACAGGCTCGGATATACGAACATCAGCAGGATGGAGACGAGCAGTCCGTAAATAGCGCAGGTTTCAGAAAGCGCAATACCGAGAATCATTGTGGAACGGATCTTTGATTCCGCTTCCGGATTCTTACCGATTGCGTCACACGCGTGCGCTGCTGCGGTTCCTTCTCCAAGACCAGTCATCATACCGGTCATGACTGCCAGTCCGGCGCCGATTGCAATTAAACCCTTGTTGATATCCATATTTTCTCCTCCTATGCGATACCTTTACGTACATCTTCGGGCATATCATTCCCGATTAATACCATCGTCAATGTGACAAACACCAGTGTCTGAATGAATCCCGCGAAAAGATCGAAGTATGCATGCAGGATCGGGGCAATGATGGGTGCCATGAAATTGAATACATTGCCCTGGCCTCCGAACCAGCCGGCAATGGTATTGGAAAGAATCTGAGCAGCACTGTATATCAGCTGCATCATGATACCGCCGCAGAGAATGTTTCCGAACAGACGGATCGACATGGAAACCATGGTGGAAAACTTGCCGACGACATTCATGGGAAACATAACCGCGAGCGGCTCGAAAAAGCTGTGCAGATATCCGCCGAGTCCCTGATATTTGAGTTCCGTGATCTGAATCAGTACCCAGGTAATGATCGCGAGCAGCAGCGTGACGCTGAGGTTCGCGGTCGGTGAGGACAGGCCGAACAGAGAAATCGTATTGGCACAGAAGATATAAACCCAAAGCACAAGAATATAAGGAGTCAGAGAATCCGCGGTCCGTTCGCCGACATTGGCTTTGACGGCGTTGTGAACCATCTCAACTCCCAGCAGCACCGGCACCAGAATGCCCTTCGGCTTCGCCAGCGGGTCCGCTTTTTCAAACTTCCTTGAAACGGCGATAATCCCGGCTGACAGCACAGCGGTCAGAAGAATAATGACATATACATCTGACTGTACTTTCATATGCTCTCCTTTCTTCCGCTCAGCGCGTCGATGATCAGAGCTGCCTTTACGGCAGTCAGTCCCAGCGCTGACGTGAATATGTTGATCACATCTCTGTGATATACCCCCAGCATCATGATGCCCGCCATCAGAGCGTAGTGCAGCATGAAGTGAAGAATTCCGGTTCCGGTCCGGGCATGACCCCGGTCCGCAATCCGGTTCCAGTACCTGACATTCCCTTCATATAATATAACGGAAAGTGCCGTTCCGCTAAGAAAACCGACACCATAGGGAACTCCAGCCAGAAACAACAGACATCCGGCTGCCGCAATTCCCAGCAGAATAAGCCGCAGCCGCCTGTTCTCTTCGGAAAACAGTGACATTTCCTTTTTACCCTTCTGCAGATTCCGGTTCAATAAACAGATTCCGGAATCTGTCATTCCTCTATCATGCCCAGAATATCAAGAATCCGGTTGAGATCCGCGGTATCGCTGTAATGGATGTTCAGTGTTCTGCCATTGATCGATACCTGGGTTCCAAGCTTGGAGCTCATCCGGTTTTCCAGATCCACAATCAGAGGATCCCGGCGCACTTCCTTTTTCCCGGGCTTTTCCTTTTTCTTTCCTCCGGTCAGCTCCCTGACATATTTTTCCACTTCGCGCACGGACATCTTATCCTTCCGGATTTTTTCCGCCGCGTCGTAGATCTCATCCTCATCCTCCAGTGCCAGCAGCGGCCGTACATGACCCATCGTCAGCCGGCGGGTTGTGACAAGCTCCTGCACCGGCTGGGGCAGTTTCAGCAGTCTCAGCATGTTGGCACAGTATTCCCGGGATTTGCCGATCCGCTCCGCCAGCTGTTCCTGCGTATAGCCAAGTCTGCGGATCAGAGCTTCATACGCCGCCGCTTCTTCAATCGGATTCAGATTTTCTCTCTGAATGTTTTCCAGAAGAGAGATTTCCATCATCTGCTCATCCGTAAAGTCCACCGAAATCGCGGGGATGGTTCTGAGTCCTGCCATTTTCGCGGCCCGCATTCTGCGCTCACCGGCAATCAGCTCATACCCCTGAACGCTGGAACGCACCAGAACCGGTGTGAAGATGCCATGCAGCTTGATGGAATCCGCCAGCTCCCGCAGCGCCTTTTCATCAAATTCCTTCCGGGGCTGGTATGGATTGGCCCGGATCTGATCGATGGAAAGTTCGATTTCCCGCCGGCCCGGAACCTCCATGGCATTGTTCTGAATATCATCGAGAACCTTTTCCACATCCGAACCGAAAATCGACGTCAGTCCTCTGCCAAGTCCGGCCTTTTTCTTTTCTGCCATCAGCGCACCCCTCTTTCATTCTGGGCAATCACTTCCTTGACAAGCCCGGCGTAGCTTTTCGCCCCTTCGGATCTTGTGTCATATTCAAAGATGCTTTCCCCGCGGCTGGGTGCCTCGGAAAGTCTGACATTTCTTGGGATATACACCCGGTAGACCTTTTCCTTGAAATACTTGCGCACTTCCTGCTGGACCTCGACGGAAAGCTTGGTCCGCACATCAAACATCGTAAGGAGTACCCCTTCGATCGAAAGATTCGGGTTCCACAGCCGCTGTACCAGACGGATCGTTCCAAGCAGCTGCGTCAGTCCCTCAAGGGCGAAGTATTCGCACTGTACCGGAATCATTACGGAGTCCGCTGCCGTCAGGGCATTCGTATTGAGTAAGCCAAGGCTGGGCGGACAGTCAATGATGATGTAGTCATAGCGGTCTCTGACCTGGTCGAGCTTCAGCTTCAGAAGATTTTCCCGGCCGATCTCATAGAGATTGCTGGCCATTTCCACATCCGCTCCGGACAGATCGATCGTCGCCGGCAGAACATCCAGCGGCGGCATATCCAGCCTGACCTTGTCCTCATCCACCGTGTCGCTTCCCATTAATACCTGATAGACGGTATGCCCGCGGTCAAATCCGGCATTGGCCGCGCCGATCCCGTTGGTCGCGTTTCCCTGCGGGTCAAAATCCACCAGCAGTACCCGCTTGTCCGCATAGGCAAGACCTGCCGCGAGGTTGATTGATGTTGTTGTCTTTCCGACGCCGCCCTTCTGATTGGCGACCGCGATGATTTTTCCCATATCCTGAACTCCTATCTGGGGAAATGCACGATGATGCGGACTTCGGACGGGGTTTCCTCCGTCTCCGTTACAACATCAATTCCCATTTTTCTGATCATCCGCACACATTCGTTGACGGAGTTGATTCCGATCTGATGATTTCTCGTGAAGCCCCGGGTTTTCTGCCGCTTCCTGCGCGGCTTTGCCGTCATGGACTTTTCCACATATTCCTCGGTTTCCCGGACATTGAGATTCTTTTCCACAATATACCGGCATGCCCTGGTCTGCTTTTCTCTTGGAAGCGAAAGCAGGGCTCTGGCATGACGCTCCGTAATCTTCCGGTCACTGACCGCCTCCTGCACTTCCTGAGGAAGGTTGAGCAGGCGGATCTTGTTCGCGATGGCAGACTGGGATTTTCCAACCCGCTTTGCCAGCTGTTCCTGGGTCAGTTCACTCTGCCGCATGATCTGAATATAGCCCTTCGCCTCTTCTACCGCGGTGAGATTTTCACGCTGGATGTTTTCCACCAGAGCGAGCTCCGCCGCTTCGTTTTCCGCAGGCGAGAGAATATAGCAGGGCACGGTATCAAACCCGGCCCTCTGGCAGGCCCGCCATCTTCTTTCCCCGGCAATGATCTCATAATGATCTCCCTGGCGCCGGACCGTGATCGGCTGAATCAGACCATTGATCCGGATGGAATCGGTCAGTTCCTGCATGGCGGCCTCGTCAAAATGAACCCGGGGCTGATAGCGGCTGGGTTCAAGACTCTGGACCGGCAGCTCAGCTACCGTACCGGTTCTGTCTTTTTCAAATAAGTCAAATATCGATCTTGCCATATCATTTCTCTTTCAGCGGGGAATGTTTGATCGTACCAAACGGGCGGGGATATTTCGACGGGGTAGCGGAAGTCTTCTCACACACGATCAGAGTACGTCCCTCTCCCGAGGGCAGCTGATAGGAAAGCAGCTGCGGGTCATTGCACCCAAGCACCTTCAGCGCGTAAGCCGCTTCCGAAAGCTCCTGGGCGCCTTTTGATCCCTTCAGGGAAACAAACCTGCCGCCTGCTTTCACTAACGGCACGCACAGTTCAGAAAGCACCGAAAGATTGGCGACCGCTCTTGCGGTAACCGTATCGAATCCTTCCCGGAACATCCGGCAGTCTTCCGCCCGGCGGTTTACCACCGTGACGTGATCCAGGCCAAGCTCTTCCTTTACCGCGTTCAGAAAGGTACACCGTTTGCCCGTAGGCTCAAGCAGCACCACTTCAAGATCGTCGCGGGCAATCGCCCACACCATGCCGGGAAACCCGGCGCCGCTGCCGACATCACATACTCTGCCGGCAACCTGTACCCTTGCAAGAGGAAGCAGACTGTCGAGCATATGGATCTCATAGACTTCTTCCGGCTCATCAACCGCGGTCAGATTGAATTTCTGATTCCATTCCTTCAGCATCTCCGCATAGCGGACGGTCTGCTGTTCCATCTTTGCCGAACAGGGAATGCCCGCTTCCTGAAGTGCCGCCTTCCATTCTTCAATCGTCATATCCGCACCTATCATACAACGAATCCGGTTCCCCCGGAACGATTCAGTTGAGTCCGGCGAGATTTTTTATGTGGATAATTTCTTTTTCCACATTTTCCGCTGTCTCTTCCGTCGGAGCGAAGAAACTCGCATAGGAAAAGAACGCCGTTCCCATACACCCGTGCTGAAGCGAGGTCTCCACCTGCCGGGCCATGAGGTCCGTGTTTTCGATGAACTCCCGGTTGATCGTATCATCGTTGGAAACATTCTGATAGACACCGATCCGGTATGCCGCAAGGCCGGGAACCAGGGCGGTCTTTGTCCCCTCCACGACTTTCAGCCATTCCTCAAGCGTTGGTTCAAAGGGCTTGATGGGATGAAGATAACCCCAGTAGATCTGCGGCAGGATATAATCAACGGTACCCTGCTGTGCCCAGTGGTAGGGGTTGGCATAGATCATCGTCAGACAGTTTTCAATATTGCCGGCCGGAGAGATGTCAAACATCAGCTTCGGATTCTTCCTTTTGACTGCGTCATGAAGTTCCTTCACCATCTGATCGGTATTCGCGGTCCGGAATTCTTCCAGGGTAAGCTCCGGGTTTTTCTCCTGTTCCAGAGAAAACACATAGGCATCGAAATTTCTTTCCGTATCGTATGGATAGAAGTAATCATCCATATGAATCCCGTCGATCTCATACCGGTTCATGATCTCTTCCGCCACCGAAACAATCAGTGCCCGGACTTCCGGATAGGCCGGATTCAGATAATAGCGGTCGCCGGACTGCCGCACCCGTTCATTGTTTTCCTCAATCCATCTGCGGATGATGAAATCCTCCGGCAGATTCACTGCTTCGCTTACCGTCACGGAACGCATCGGGTTGATCCAGGCCTCCACCTTCATTCCCGAAGCCCGGGCAGTTTTTGAAAAGATCAGAAACGGGTCATAATCAATATCCGGAAGAACCGCGGTACGGGGATAGATCTCGGAATCATAGAAGGCATCCGTAAAGGCAGCCGCGTGAAGATACAGCCGGTTGATTCCGATACTCTGCATGTTTTTGACCGCTTCGCTGCAGAAGGAGGAAAACTCCTCTTCGCTCATACCCTGACAGAGATCCCGGTATTCAATATAGGAAAACCACATCCCGAAGATCTGCTCGGAAAGCTCCGCCGTCTCCGGTTTCGGGCTCACAGCGGCATCCGGGTTCGGTTCTTTTTTTCCGCATCCGCAGGAAAACAGAAGACAGAGGCACGTAATCCAGGTCAGAAGCCTATTCCACATGGGTGATGAACTCCGCCCGGGGCAGTGTCTCAATCCACTGGCAGAAGGCCCGCCATTCCGGAAGCCGGTGATTCTTTCTCTGGAAATAGATCGTCTTGAGCTGACGGTAATTCGTTGTCATCCGTGCTGTCAGCCGGAAGCCGGCCGGATTGGAATAGAGAATCTCCAGATACTTCTGGGATGCCAGATCCTTCAGCGTACTGACATCCTTGCCCTCTTCGCTTCTGGCTTCAATATCGGATTTCAGCTCATTGTACGCCCGGGTCTTTTCCTTCATGATCTCAATGATTCTCGGATCCACATATTCGTTGTATACATCGTTGAGATCAAATTTCGTGATTCTGTGCATCGTGGACTGGGAACTCACAAAATCCAGAAAGTGATAGCGCTCCGCCTCGACCCAGGCCTTGTTGGTAAAGGTCAGATCAAACTGGACAATCACTCCGTTGAGAAAGTTGTCATGCCCGCTTCCGGCTTTTGCCTGCGCCAATGAGATCGTCCGATCCGTAACCTCTTCATTCAGTGAGGAAAGATCCGTTGACATCGGATACTTGGATCCTTTGACGGATTCCTCCAGTCCGTAGATATTTACATTTGAAACCACATCCTGCCAGATCATATTCTTCTACCCTTTCCCTGTTTCAGCGCGATCGCAAGGACCGCGATATCCGCCGGATTCACACCGGAAATCCGGGATGCCTGTCCCATTGTGAGAGGACGGTACTGCATCAGTTTCTGTCTTCCCTCAATGGAAAGGTGTTCGACTTCGTCATAATTGAATGTACTGCCAAGCTCAATATCATCCATTTCCCTGAGCTTGACGGCTTCACGCTTCGCCTTTTCGATATAGCCGGCATACTTGAGCTCGATATCACAGTTTTCACAGATCGCTTCGTCCATCTCTTCCCCGGCCAGCTTCAGCAGACTGGAACTTGTGACGCCCGGCTGGTGAACCAGATCATAGCCGCTGACGCTGCGGTGCTCACAGGGAAACCCGGCAAAGGCTTCCTGCACCGATGGATCATCGAGCCGGAACTTCAGCTCCTTCAGATGGTCCTTCAGGTCTTTCAGCTTTTCCATCTTTTCACAGTGTCCGGCCCATCTTTCCTCACTGATCAGGCCGATCTCATGACCTTTCTCCATAAGACGGGCACTGGCGTTGTCATGCCGCAAGAGCAGCCGGAATTCCGCCCGTGAAGTCAGAAGCCGGTAGGGTTCCTTTGTGCCCTTGGTTGTAAGATCGTCAATCAGAACTCCGATATATGCCTCATCCCGCTTCAGGATCAGCGGTTTTCTGCCTTCCAGCTTCATGCACGCATTGATGCCGGCAAGAATTCCCTGGCCGGCGGCTTCCTCATATCCGGAGGTGCCGTTGACCTGACCGGCAGTGAAGAGATTCTCCACAATCCGGTTTTCAAGATCCGGCTTCATCTGGATCGGGTCAACCGCGTCGTATTCAATCGCGTAGGCATACTTTTTTATCACGCAGTGTTCAAAGCCCGGAAGCGTGTGCGTCATTTTTTCCTGCACATCCCGGGGCAGAGAGGTGGAAAATCCCTGTACATAGGTGGTATCCATGGAAAGACTTTCCGGCTCAAGAAACAGCAGGTGTCTTGGCTTGTCCGAAAAGCGCACCAGCTTGTCCTCAATGGAAGGACAGTAGCGGGGGCCTACTCCCTTGACCACGCCCGAATACATCGAGGATTTCTTCAGATTCGCGAGAATGATTTCATGGGTTTCCGGTGTCGTCCAGGTCTGATAGCAGAGTACCTGCTGATCAAACGGACGGATGGATTTCGTTGTCTCGGAAAACGCCGCGAACTTCTCCGTGCCGGGTTCCGGAATGGTCTTTGAAAAATCAATGGACGCGGTCAGTACCCGCGGCGGGGTTCCGGTCTTCAGCCGGAACGTCCGGATGCCAAGCTGCCGCAGGGAAGCGGATAGATCCGCGGTTGTCTCCTCCCGGTCGGGTCCGCCCGGTACCACTTCCGAGCTGATCATGTTCAGCCCTGCCATATAGGTTCCGGTTGTAAGGATCACAATATCAGCGGAAAGAAAGGTATCATCCTTCAGCCTTACCCCGCTGACCTTTCCATTCTGCGCGCACAGCTCAACCGCCATGCCTTCAATCACGGTAAGATGCGGCGTATGAAGACAGACTTCCTGCATCATTTTCCCATAGGCAATTTTGTCTGACTGCACGCGGAGCGCCCGGACCCCGGGCCCCTTGGCCGTGTTGAGCATCTTGAACTGCAGAGCGGTCGCGTCCGCGGTCACAGGCATCTGACCGCCGAGGGCGTCGATCTCCCGGACCACAATTCCCTTTGCCGGGCCGCCGACACTCGGGTTGCAGGGCATCTTGCCGATATTCTGAATTGACAGAGTCAGCAGCGCGGTTCTGTGACCGAGTCTTGCGGCGGCCAGGGCCGCTTCAATCCCGGCGTGCCCGCCGCCGATTACAATGATCTCAAAATCAGACATGCTTCACCGCTTCCAGAAGGAACTCCTTCCGGCCTTCCTTTTCCTGACACAGCACCTGAAAGGACAGATCCTTTCCAGGCAGACCGTATTCTCTGCACCGGGTGCGGTACCATGTGATCTTTCCAAGCAGATCTCTGATCCGCTCCGTTTCATTGCTGGAGGAAGCGGCAAACGGCAGGGCGATCACGGTACCGTCTTCCCCTGCTTTCAAAAGATCCGCGATACTGCCCCGGATCAGCTCAAACCCTTCCTTTTCCAGCAGCGGAGCCGCGAGTTTTCTGGCTTTCCGCTTTTCTTCCGCGCTCCAGGGGTCCCTGCCCATTTCCTTTCGGATCATGGCCAGGATCTCCCGGATTTCATCCAGTTCAAAGAGATATTCCGGTTCGCTGGTCTGGCTGCTCGCCCAGGTATCGATGCCCGCTCTGCGGGCGCGTCTCAGGATCCGTACCGTCATGTCGGAATGCATGCGGTCAGGATACATGTAGCTTTCCAGCTTTTCAGTTACTTCCAGCCCGACATCCTTCGGAAAGACCGGTTCATTGAAGAATACCGCGTCCTTCAGCAACAGACAGCTCATCTTTTCCGGTATCACGCCATCGCGGCTGGCCCTTTGAATCGCTTCCTCAAGATCTTCTCTTGTCTCAAAGCCATTCAGGGATCCGTATTCTTTCCACATCTGCTTCAGGCTGAGCCTTCGGGCGGATTCAAAATGCGCGTATCCGACAAATCCCCTTCTTCGGTGATGTCTGCCCCTGGCATAGAAAAAGAGCAGATCTCCCTTTCCGAAGTCGGAAAAGGCCGTCCGTGAGGAAAGCCGCCAGAAGTTGAACCGGCGGTTTCCGCACAGACGGTGGTATTCAATCATGTTGGAATCTGTCACATACGCAATGGAGCTCATACTGTTATTCCATCAGAATATTCCGTAGCTGTTTCCGTTTTCATCCACACCCATGGCAACCGCGGCCGGCACCTTCGGGAGTCCCGGCATCGTGAGAATGGATCCGGTGTAGGCAACGATGAATCCCGCGCCTCTTGAGATCGAAAGGTCCGTCACATGAATCGTAAAGCCCTGCGGCCTTCCGGGGATTTTCGGATCATCCGTAAGGGACAGCGGCGTCTTGGCCATGCATACCGGCATGCGGTCCCATCCATTGGAAATGAAGATCTTGATCTTCTCCAGCGCTTCTTCGCTGAATTCCACATTCTCTGCCCCGTAGACTGTCCGCGCGATCGTTTCGATCTTGTTCTGAATCGTATCATTCACATCATAGATCGGAGCGTAATGGCTTTCCTCTTCGTCCGTGATTTTCACAATCCGTTGTGCGAGGGCTTCCATGCCCTTTCCGCCATTTGCCCAGCCATCGGAAAGCTCGGCCGGATACCCTTTTTCTTCGCACCAATGAAGCAGAGCTTCCTCTTCCGCGGGTGTATCCGCCGCGAACCGGTTGATGGCAACTGCAAACGGAACATGGAATGCCTGGATGGTTTCAATGTGCTTCTGCAGGTTGGCGGCTCCTTTGAGCAGAGCGTCGACGTTTTCTTTCGAAAGATCTTCGCTGTTTACTCCGCCATGCATCTTAAGGGCACGGATCGTTGCGACAACCACAACCGCGGCCGGCTTCAGGCCGGCCATGCGGCACTTGATGTCAAGAAATTTCTCCGCCCCGAGATCGGCTCCGAACCCGGCTTCCGTCACTACATAATCGGCCAGCTTCAGTGCGGTTTTTGTGGCGATAATGGAGTTACAGCCATGGGCGATGTTGGCAAACGGACCACCATGCACGAATGCGGGAGTGTGTTCCAGCGTCTGAACGAGATTCGGATTGATTGCGTCCTTCATGACCACTGCCGCGGCGCCGTCCGCGCCAAGATCCTTCACCGTGACGGGCTTATGATCATAGGTATAGGCAGCGATGCAGCGGCCGATGCGTTCCTGGAAATCCTTCAGGTCTTCGGAAAGACAGAGGATTGCCATGACCTCGGTCGCGACCGTGATGACAAAGTGATCCGTACGTTCCACGCCGTTGACTCTGGACCCCTGGGCAATCGTAATCGTGCGCAGGGTGCGCTCATTCATGTCCATGCACCGCTTCCAGACTACCTGTCCGGGATCGATGTTCAGTGGATTGCCCTGATAAATGGAATTGTCCAGCATCGCGGCAATCAGATTGGTTGCGGTGGTGATTGCGTGCATGTCACCGGTGAAGTGCAGATTGATCGATTCCATCGGAACAATCTGGGCATAGCCGCCGCCGGCCGCGCCGCCCTTGAGTCCGAATACCGGACCAAGAGACGGTTCTCTCAGACATGCCATGACCTTTTTCCCGATACGGCTCAGTCCATCCGCAAGACCGACGGTTGTCGTAGACTTTCCTTCTCCCGCTTTGGTCGGAGTAATTGCCGTTACGAGAATCAGTTTGCCGTTTTTTCTGTCCTTCAGGGCTTCTTCGATCCGAAGATCTACTTTTGCCTTGTCATTCCCATAGGGAATCAGATACTTTCTGTCGATTCCTGCCTTATCCGCAATCACCGAAATATCTTCCAGTTCCGCGGCCTGGGCAATCTTCAGATCATTGTTCATAACTCCTGTTCTCCTTTTTATTTACTGGTTTTACATTTTTCTGCGGTCACTCAGCGCGTGGGACAGCGTCATCTCATCGGCATAGTCCAGCATTCCTCCCGCCGGAAGCCCATGCGCAATTCTTGTCACAAGGATATCCGGACAGCTCTGCTTGAGCAGCCGGTCCAGATAAAGCGCTGTGGTTTCGCCATCCATCGTGGCTGAGGTCGCAAGAATCACCTCATCGCAGTCCTTCGCCCGCGCAAGAAGGGATTCAATGTTCAGATCCTCCGGCATCACACCTCTGGAAGAGCTGATCAGTCCGTTCAGCACATGGTAAACACCCCGGTATTCTCCGGTTCTCTCCATTGCCATGACATCCTTCGCGGACTGCACAACAAAAATCTGCCGGCGGTTTCTTGAGGCATCTCTGCAGATACTGCACTCTTCTCCGTCACAGAGATTGCCGCAGACACGGCAGTGATGAAGCGTTTCCTTCACGCGCATCAAGGCGGATGCGAACGCTTCGATCTCCTCCTGCGGCAGATCCGTCACATTCAGCGCGTACCGTTCAGCCGTACGCAGTCCCACCCCCGGTAAACGGCGGAAGGAATCAATCAGTGCCTGCAGACTTTCTGGATACATTACATGCCCGGGATGGAAACACCCTGGGTAATCGCGCCGAGTTTTTCCTCCCGTTCGGTTCTTGCCTGATCCACCGCGCTGTTTGCGGCGAGCAGAATCATATCCTGAAGCTCTTCCTTGTTTTCCTTGTCCAGAAGTTCTTCATTGATATTCACTTCCACAAATTCATTCTTTCCGTTTATTTTGACGGAAACTCCCTGTGATCCGCCGCTGACGCCTTCGTAAATCGTTTCGTTGAGTTCCTCCTCAACCTTCTTGAGCTTTCTCTGCATCTGCTGAGCCTGCTCCATCAGTCGTTTCATATCCATGGTTATCACTCTCCTTCTTCGACGATACTGATATTTTCCTTACCGAACAGATCAATGACCTTCTGTTCAATATCGATGGTTTTTTCTTCTTCTGTTTTTTCCGGTTCCCGGCGGTAGCGCTCCACCTCCATCGGCTCTGGCAGCGTACCGCTCTGATAACAGGTCCGAAACCTGCTGACCGCGTTTTCATAGACATCCGCCGTCACGAGAAACGGCATCTTATCAAGGCCATGATCCTTCAGATAGAAATAGAATTCTCTGTGAAACCCTGGCTCAGAGGCAAGATGCACCGCCGACTGGGTTCCCGTAAAGATGATGGCATCCGGCCCGCTGGTACAGAAGTTCAGCTGTTTCAGCAGGGCGCTGTAGCGATTGGCGGGAATCGAAGAGGCAAGGGCGCGGATCGCTTCACCATCCACGGAACGGAAGGATTTCGCGCACTGTACCAGAATCGAAAGCACCTCTTCAGAGGTCAGATCATTCGTTTCTTCTGTAACTGTTTCTGTTACAGAACGGTCAGATGTCCCGTTGTTTTCTGTTTTTTCTGTAACAGTTTCTGTTACAGCTGCAGGTACTGTCTCATGTTTCACACGGCTCACGCGTTCTGTACCGGCTGGTTTTTCCGCAGGTATTTTTTCAGAAACAGCGGGAGCTGGCTTTTTCTGCGCCATCATTTCAAGACAGGCGATTTCAAACACCGTGGCCGCGGATCGGCTGAAGCGGAAGCGTTCCTGGGCCTTCATCAGAGAATCAATCATGGAAAGAAGCACATCACTTCCGGCATCAGAAAGCCCTGCGGCCTGTTCCCTGGTCAGAGAATGAAGAAGCGCATCACTTCCGGTATATCGGAAAATAAGGCCATCCTTCAAAGCTGTAATCAGATCCTCACTCAGCCGCTGCACATCCACGCCGTGTTCCTCACAGCTGCTCAGACGTTTCAGCACCTCTGCCATATCTCCATCCAGGATATCGTGCAGCAGGGAAATCCGTTCGGAAGAGGACGCAAGACCGAAGATTGAATCAATGACATCTTCTGTTATGACACCGCTGCCATAGGCTCTGGCCTGTTCGAGAATCGAAAGGCTGTCCCGCATTCCGCCGTCCGCGAGTTCCGCGATTTTCATGGCGGCTGCTTCATCCAGCGTAAAGCCTTCCTTTTCCGCAATCGAAAGCAGATGATCCCGGATCTTTGATGTATCGACTCTTGAGAAATCAAACCGCTGGCATCTTGAAATAATGGTTTTCAGAAGCTTCTGGGGATCGGTCGTCGCAAGTATGAAGATCACGTGCTCCGGCGGCTCTTCAAGGATCTTGAGCAGCGCGCTGGCGGCACTGCTTGAAAGCTGATGAACCTCATCAATGATATAGATCTTATGATGACCCATCATCGGAGACAGCCGGGCCCGATCAATCAGATCCCGGATATCCTCCACATGCGTTTCATTCGCCGCGTTGATCTCTATGATATCCGGATGGGTGCCTTCAATTGCCGCAAGACAGTCCGGACATTCATTGCAGGGTGCGAGAGAAGGATTCTGACAGTTGACGGCACGGGCAAGCAGCCGCGCCATGGAGGTCTTTCCGGTTCCTCTGGGTCCACAGAAAAGATAGGCATGACCTACCTTGTTTTCCTTCACCGCGTTGCGGATCGCCCGGACGACATATTCCTGCCCGACAATTTCATCAAATGTGCGGGACCGGTATTTCTGATACAGCGCCACTGTGCTCATAGTTCTCTCTCTTCCGCCTCATTATAACAAAACCTGCTGTGGATGATTGCGTCTCTGACAAATTCATTCACAGAAATCCGTTCTGCTTTCAGGAAAAATTCACGTTCACTCCATCTGCTTTTAAGAATGCGTTTTTATTCTGAAGACGGATACAGGAGGTCACCCATGTATAAAACTGTTGTTCTTCTTCCGGCCTACTGTCCGGAAGAAAGTCTGATTCCGCTCTGTCAGCAGCTGAATGATTCTGTTTCAACTGTCGTTGTCAATGACGGATCCCCTTCCAGGTATCAGGAACTCTTCGACCGTCTTTCGGAACATACCGTCATCCTTGCGCATGAAAAGAACCAGGGCAAGGGTGCTGCCCTGAAAACCGGCATGCGGTATATTCAGGAAACATATGGCGACTGTATTGTCGTTACCGCCGACGCGGATGGTCAGCATCTTTACCGGGATATTCTGAGCTGTGCCAAGGAAGCAGCGCTTCATCCGGATCATCTGGTGCTTGGGGTGCGGGATTTTTCCGGAAAGGATGTTCCGATCCGGTCGTCTTTGGGCAACCGGATCACCTCGCTTCTGTTTCTGCTTTTCACCGGCAGACATCTTTCCGATACCCAGACCGGGCTGCGGGCCTTTTCCAGCTCGATGATTCCGCTGTTTCTTGAAACCGAAGGAAACCGCTATGAATATGAGATGAATCAATTGCTTCGGGCGGTATCAAAAAAGATTCCCTTTCATGAGGTCCGTATTGAAACCGTGTATCTTGACGGAAACAGTGCCTCTCATTACCGGCCATTCCGGGATTCCCTTCTGATTCTGCGGCAGTTTCTGATGTTTTCTCTCTCCTCTTTGACCGGATTTCTGATTGATTATACTGCCTTTCTTCTGCTGAGTTCCCTTTTCCCTGGTTCCAGGGGAATTCTGATTTCCAATGTGATCGCAAGAATTCTCTCCGCGTCCTGCAATTTTGAAATGAACCGCAGAATTGTATTCCGATCGGATCAGAACTGGCTGGAAGGATTCCTTCGGTATCTTCTGCTTGCATGTCTCATTCTTTTCCTGAATACCGGCGTGCTCTATCTGCTTACTCAGGGATTTCATATCCGTCCTTGGCTTGCCAAGCTTCTGTGTGAAATGATTCTGTTTCTGTTTTCCTGGACGATTCAGAAAAAATTCGTATTCGCGGATGAAACGAAAGGAGTGACCGCTTTATGAAAAAAACAGGTGTTTTCCATCTTCCGGAATGTCTTGCGATTGCTTTGGCAATGAGCTACGTCCTTCTCGATACCTTTGTGATCGCAAGGCCTTACGCTGAAGTAAACGAACCTTCTGTGATCTATGCCATCGGCCCGGAGGAAGCGGAAGAAGAACTTGTGCAGGATCCCCTGACGTCTGTGATGAAAAGCGAGCCGGTCATCACGGAAACCAGTTATCAGGATGAGAATATTTCCATTCAGATTCAGGAATACCGGCAGAATGATACCACCATCCATGTGGCAGATGTCGTTCTTTCTTCTCCGGAATATCTGTATGCTGTACTGGCGCAGGATACCTATGGGAAAAACATCACTTCTTCCACCAGTGAAATGGCGGAGGCTTCGGACGCGATTCTCGCGATCAACGGAGACTATTACGGCGCCAGAAACAAAGGCTATGTCATCCGCAACGGTGTGCTCTACCGCTCCCAGGCAAATTCCTCCGGCCAGGAGGATCTCGTCATACACAGCGACGGAAGCTTTGAAATCATTACGGAAGGAGAGATCTCCGCTTCGGAAATCACGGACGCGATGCAGGTATATTCCTTCGGCCCGGCTTTAGTAGAAAACGGTGAACTCTCTGTTTCCACAGAGGATGAAGTCGGAAAAGCCAGAGCGAGCAATCCCCGTACCGCAATTGCGGAAATCGAGCCGCTTCATTATCTGTTTGTCGTAAGTGACGGCAGATCGGATTACAGTGAGGGTCTTTCCCTCTATGAATTCGCTTCGTTTCTGAAAGACCTGGGGGCAGTCACTGCCTATAACCTCGACGGCGGCGGATCTTCTACGATGATATTCAATGGAAAGCTGGTCAACTATCCAACCACCAGCGGAAAAACGATTAAGGAAAGGAGTGTCAGTGATGCGGTTGTTATCGGATATTAAAACCAGCAGAACCCTGAAGACGTGGCTTGCGGTCACCCTGTTCTGTCTGCTTTTCTCTCTTGTCTATGAGTATTTCAGCTTCGGCGTCATCTCCTGGTATATGTGTCTGCTTTCTCTTATTCCGCTTCTGCTGGGTGTGATACCGTCTCTGTTTTTCGGGGATATGGGAAGACTCTGGAATGATGGGGTTCTGTGTCTGATTGCCGGAAGCGCCCTGCAGGGAATTCTTGAAATCTACGGCACGGACAGTCCGTATCCGGTATGGTTTCTCATTGCCGGATTACTCCTTCTTTTCACAGGACTGGCTGTCGGAAGGAAAAAAGCATCCGTATCGCTTTCAAATTGAACCTGATTGAAAAAGATCCGGCATTTTCCGGATCTTTATTTCGTTTGGAACAGTTTACAGGCTTCAGTTACCGACTTCCTGCATCTTTTCCTGCCAGAATGGATCATCCAGAAGAAAGCAGTGCGCATCTGAACGGATCTTCTTCATCAGGGCAAGAAGTCTTGCGGAATATCCGCCTTTGATCATCGTGCAGGCCGCCAGATCTCTTCCCATCAGATCGGTTTCGTTATTGTATTCCAGAGCGGATGCCCGGCAGCCGCCAAGGCAGTAAAGAGAATACTCACATGCCTGACATTCCGGATGTTCCTTCAGATAATCAGAGCCCCGGCGGTCAATAAAGTTCATATAGAAGCTGTCATTGAGGCACTTTGAAAGACCGATATCTGTCACGATCGGAAACTGATTCTGTATCTCCATGCCGGAGAGCGCCATGCAAGGCAGGGCCCGCGCGTCGGGGGAAAGATACATCACCATGCGTGCATGGCCACATACCGCCATTTTCTCAGGATTGCATTTTTCCTTGGTGATGGGAATATCATACTCCTTCGGCGCCCGTGGGGAAGCGGAGAAGAAGCCTCCGAGCTGAATGCTCAGCGGCATTCCATCCTCGTAGTACTTCGGAATATAATCCATATACAGCTCATACAGATCCTCAATGGAAATCGTCTGCCCATATCCGTTCTTTTTCCACTCTCCGACATCTCCGATCGGATTGGTTTTGAGACTGCGGCATCCGACTTCAGCCAGATGATTGACCGTTTCTCTCAGAAGATCCTTGTTTCCGCTGTGAATGCACATCTCAGCACCTGTCGGAAAGTGATAGTCCCTGCATAAGCGGAACGCTCGGTCCACCGCTTTTTCCGCTCCGGGAATTCCGCGGAGCCAGTCATGCCAGCCCGGCGCGTCGTAACTCATGTTGAATTCCGGATGAATGCCTCTTTCGTCCAGTGCCTTGAGCAGCGCTTCATTCACCAGCGCGCCATTGGTGTAAATCTGGGTAATCACTATTTTCTTTTCCAGAATCGCGTCTACGATTTCCATGAAATCCCTGCGGACCAGACATTCTCCGCCCGTCAGTGAGACATACATGACACCGCATTCTGCCAGTTCATCAATGAGTTTCATCACGGTTTCGTGATCCAGTTCTCCGTATTTGGCATCCGGCGCGGACATATAGCAGTGCCTGCAGCGATAATTGCATCGGCCGGTGATGGACCAGTGTACCGTTCGGATATAGCGGCAGGGATAGAGATGATATTCCTGATCCTCCGTAATGGAATCACCCGCCTCACACGGTTCCACCGCTCCGGCTTCCTTCATCTTTCCAATAAGATCCCGGATGGAATCTGAAATCAGCGGAAGATCCGTATCGATTCTTCCGTTGCAGAGACTCAATGCGTCAAACTCATTCTTTAGAATGAAAACCGTATGATTTTTGTGGTTTCGATCCACTAACGCGTATGGAAGCTTCTCCCAGCCCCGCAGACAGAGTCCTGGTTTCAGTTTGAAGTACATCGTTCCTCCTTCCGCGCTTCAGTATGTACTGAACCGCAGAGTTCTTTTTTCATTATACCTGTTTTTTTCCCGCTTCTTCCTGGAGAAGAAACAGATAAAATCCGGTATTTCTATCCTTATATTATATATGGTCCTGTCTGGAAGGAATTTACGGGGCTGTTATTCAAATGGACGCGGGATCTGAGAATGGAAGAATTTATTTTGATGCGGTGTCTGAAACAAGTGTCTGATCATACGGAACCCCTTTAAAAAGAAAGACAGTCTCAGCTGTCTGATTCCTTTGATTCGGTTTTTCTTTCTTCCCGGGACTTTTTCCTTTTTTCCCGGAAAAAGTCAGAGAGGATGGCAGAACACTCCTGTCTCAGAATTCCGCTGGTAATGAATTTGGGATAAACACCGATATGAGGAATTTCCGGAAGCACCATTCTGCTTTCCACAGCGCCGCCTTTTGGATCATTCGTGCCGTAATAGAGGTGGTGGATTCTGGAAAGACTGATTGCGCCGGCACACATCATGCATGGTTCCAGGGTTACATAAAGATCACAGTCCCTGAGACACCAGTCATTCAGTTTTCTGGAAGCCTTTCGGATCGCGAGCAGCTCCGCGTGGGCGGTTGCCTGCTGGTCTTTTTCCCTCAGGTTGTGAGCTCTTGCGATGACCTTTCCATCCTTTACAATGACAGCGCCGACCGGAACTTCATCCATAAGACGTGCTTTCTCCGCTTCCTTCAGCGCCAGGCGCATATAATCTTCAGGCGTTTTCTCTTTCTTCATAGTCCGTAAAAATAAAACGGCACACGCAGACAGAGGTTTGTATGGCTGCTACCTTCCGGTCCTGACCAGGTTGTATACATGACTGCTGTGCCGTGTTTATTATAACAGAATTCCCGGACGGTTCAACTCATTCCCTCCTGAATCCACATTTTTACAATGACCGCCATCTCTCTCAGATAATATCCAGGAAGTAATGCCCATGGGGTCCTGGCGGAAAGAGCGGATGGAGTCAGGCCGAATGTTCTGGCATAGTGCCCGCAGCGGTACAGATGAAATCCATCGGAAGCGATGACCGCGTTCCGGCTGAGTTTTGCCTCTTCGATCACCTGCGCGCTGTTCCGGAAATTTTCCTCCGTCGTGGAGGACCACTTTTCCACATAGATTCTGTCTTCCGCTATTCCATGTTCCAGAAGATCATTCCTTATCGATTCTGCCTCAGTCAGCAGACTCGCGTCCATGATTCCTCCGGACGCAATCACTTTCGCGTCAGGATGGGACTGAAGATAGGGAAGCGCCGCGTCAATCCGTCCCCTGACGATCAGGGAAACCGTGCCGTCATCATTGACTCCGCATCCGGGAATAATGACCGTTGTTTCATGATCCGGAAGTCCTGGTCTTCCAAAAATCATCACGCCTGTTATGACCGCGGCACAGACAGCAATCCCGCCCAGCAGGAATTGAATCATCGTTCCTCCTTTTCCGCCTCTTTTCTGATCCTGCGTCAGAATATTCTGTA
This sequence comes from uncultured Erysipelotrichaceae bacterium, assembly GCA_946537255.1. GTDB lineage: Bacteria > Bacillota_I > Bacilli_A > Erysipelotrichales > Erysipelotrichaceae > Bulleidia. The sequence continues at coordinate 3,893 of CAMNFS010000031.1, read as the reverse complement.
TTTCTGTTCTCTTCCATCCGTATAACATGAGACAGATGGACAGAAACAATCCGGACAGAGGTCCGATTCCGGAATAATGCAGTCCCAGTTCACACAGAAAAAGCAGAGCGGAAGCACTTCCGGTCAGGATACATATCACCCTTACTGCCTGATCTGTCAGAATCTTTCTCATAGTTGTTTCACGTGAAACATTTCCAGTACAGCAAAAGCGGGAAATCCCGCTTCTGTTTTTGAATTACAGTGTGTTCTTTTTCTTTTCAGCCGGCTTGATCACTTCCTGACCGCCCATGTAAGGACGGAGCGGTTCCGGAATCCGTACGGATCCGTCCGCGTTCAGGTTGTTCTCCAGGAACGCAATCAGCATCCGAGGAGGAGCGACTACCGTATTGTTCAATGTATGCGCGAAGTAATTGCCCTTTTCTCCTTTGATCCGGATGCCAAGACGTCTTGCCTGCGCATCTCCGAGATTGGAACAGCTGCCAACTTCGAAGTATTTCTTCTGACGCGGGGACCACGCCTCGACATCACAGCTCTTTACCTTGAGATCCGCGAGATCCCCTGAGCAGCATTCCAGTGTTCTTACCGGGATATCCAGGGAACGGAAGAAGTCGACGGAGTTCTTCCACAGCTGATCATACCAGTACTTGCTGTCTTCCGGCTCACAGACAACCACCATTTCCTGTTTCTCGAACTGATGAACCCGGTAGAGACCGCGTTCTTCAATGCCGTGCGCACCGACTTCCTTCCGGAAACAGGGACTGTAGCTGGTCAGAGTATAAGGAAGGTTTTCCTTCTGAAGCGTTCTGCCCATGAAGCGTCCGATCATGGAATGTTCAGAGGTTCCGATCAGATAAAGATCTTCTCCTTCGATCTTATACATCATATTCTGCATTTCCGCGAATGACATGACACCGTTGACGACACTGCTGTGGATCATGAACGGGGGAATAAAATAGGTAAATCCCCTTCCGATCATGAAATCACGGGCATAGGCAAGGATGGAAGAGTGGAGTCTCGCAATATCGCCCATCAGATAATAGAATCCGTTGCCGGAAGTATTTCTGGCGCTGTCAAGATCGAGACCATCCAGTGCCTCAAGAATATCCGTATGATAGGGAATTTCGAAATCCGGCACAACCGGTTCTCCGAATTTTTCAATTTCGACGTTCTCACTGTCATCCTTACCAATCGGAACGGAAGGATCGATGATATTCGGTATTAACATCATCTTCTCTCTGATCTGACCTTCCAGTTCGGTTTCTCTGACTTCGAGTGCCTTCAGCTCGTCCTCCATGTCCCGGACCTTCTGTTTGGCGGCTTCCGCTTCTTCTTTTTTGCCCTGGCCATAGAATCTGCCGATTTCCTTGGAGATCCGGTTCCGGTCTCCGCGCAGACTGTCTGCTTTGGTCTTGGCTTCCCGGAATTCCTTATCCAGTGCTGCGACCTGGTCTACCAGGACAAGTTTCTCATCCTGGAATTTTTTCCGGATGTTCTCCCTGACCAGCTCCGGGTTTTCCCGGATCATCTTGATATCAATCATATCTCCTCCTGAAAAATAAAAAACCATCATGCCTGCGGGACGATGATGGATCGCGGTGCCACCCTGCTTGCCGGAAATGTTTCACGTGAAACATTTCAGACCTCTCATTTGCGGATAACGGGCAGCGCCGGAAGGGATTAGCTTCACTCCGGGGTGGATTTCACCTTCTGCCGCGGCAGTTCTCATCCGCCACTGCCTTTCTGAACGCAGACATTCCGGTTACTTGTCCCCATCTCGTTTTCGTGTTCATTTTCCGCCCGTGAAGCGGGTTTGTCAAGAACAGAGTGGTATGATACGATGACTGCGGTCCGCTCACTGCCATGGGCTTTCACTTTTCCCAGCAATTCAGTGCGGACCCTGTCATGATTTTCAATCCAGAAATCACCCGACAGTTTTCCGTCTTTGAATGACGGTCGAAACATCTGCATGAAGGAAGGAGACAGCGGCTCTTATTCCCTTTGCAAGGGGAAACGGTCAGAGCGCTGATAATAAATCATATGAATAAAAAGTTTGCGGAAGCAGGACTGGTTCTTCTTCTGCTTCTCACCGGCTGCGGCAAAAAGGAAGAAGCGCACCCGGTTTCCGGTACGGAATACGGACCGGTTGTGGAAGAAGATACCCGTACCGATGAAGAAAAACAGCTTGCCATGATACAGAACTGCATCAGTGATTACAATACCGGACGGATCTCTGAGGTTGAAGACTATCTCGATACAAATCTTCACCCTCTTCCGATCGGAATCACTTCTCTTCCTGAAATCAGTTCTCTGAAAGATCTGAAACCGGAACCGGATTATATGGAGAATTCCAATGTCAGTTTCGCGGGCAGTTATGAGATCTCGGAAAACCGCAGGGCCCTCTTTCTGATTTATGAACCGACAGGCGGTTCCTTCTGGCTGAATGGGGTGATTCTGTTTCAGACCGATCCATCCAAGGCAGTGGTTGATGCGCCGGAGTTTGCGGAATACCGGACTGCGCTGGAGAATCTGCTCGGCAGAGAAAATCAGGTACTCAGCTGGCTTTACGGACTGAACCTGACACTTTCTGAACAGGAAGGCCCATTTCCTGGATATTATGAGGTTCTCTCCATGGGCGGACAGAAACCATCCTCTCTTGATGAAATCAAAGCAATCGCGGAGGAAGTCTTCACGAAGGACTATCTGGAGAAAAATTTCTATTACAGTGCCTTCTACAATGACAGCGCCATGTTCAAGGAACAGGACGGAAAGGTATACTGCGCGAAAAGTGAAATGACCGCGCAGCAGAATTCCTCCATATACAACACCCACTATATTCTCGCGGCAGAGAAAAAGGATCAGATGGTTCTGATTGATCTGCTTGCGGAATCCACCGGTGAAATACAGCCGAATATCCGGCGTCTGACACTGGCAGAGACTGACAGGGGATACCGTCTTCCCTGTGCATACTGAAAGCTGCTGTTCCGGCAGTTTTTTCTTCTGCTCATGATCTGAAACAACCATGTCTGCATGGTTATGCATGAATGTTGTCTGATTTTTTCTCCTGTTCATCAGAGTCAGAAATAATTCCTTCCCGCAAAGAAAATATGCATGCATGTTTCATGAAATATAAAAAATCAAAGATAATTTGATAAAACTTATAAATATATAGACACGTACCTTATTTTTTATGTTATACTGAATGAACGAGAGAAAGGGAAATCTTTTTAAGTACTTATGGCAAAAAAAATCACACCGTATCAGAAAAAGCTGGAGTATAACAATGCCTACAACCGCGAGAATTACCGGTCATTTTCAATCCGTTACGGAAAAGAAAATGAGAAAAAGATCATTGCATGGCTGGAAAAACAGGACAGCGTAAAACAGTACATCACAGGTCTGATCGTGGCGGACATGGAAAGAGAAAAAGCTGCCCGGGCTGCCAAACGTACAGCCGCAAAAGTGAAAAAGAAATAGTTTTTCTTCTATTACACGAATGCTTGAAAAGATCATGGATTACGAACTCCCGTAATCCTTTTATTACACCGGCTGCCGGTAAATAGCAGCTGTTTTTTTATCCTCAGGCAGATTCTGCAGATGTATGCATGGATGTTTCATTACAATCATTTATATCTTTATTCTTCTGCGTTTTACGAAGTTTCCTGCGTTGTTTATTCTCATTGGAAAGAACCGCTGCGAACAGCAGGATTCATTCTCCTGGGCAGGAATTACACTCTGTCACTGCGCCTGTCAGAATCATTTCTCCATGCATAAACTGTATGGAAATGAAAAAGGGTTTCTGTAAGGACTGTTGGAACGGATCATGTTCCATGTGTCTTACAGAGACCCTGTTCTTTTCTATTCCCTGGAAGGATCCGGTTCTTCGGAAGGTTCTG
>CAMNFS010000030.1 GCA_946537255.1 uncultured Erysipelotrichaceae bacterium | reverse complement strand
GAGATCCTTGTCTTACTGTCCGCGTCCATATCGTTCAATCTCCTGAAAAGAAGGGTCAGCCTCTGACCCTTCTCTGTTGGTTATTCTGCCTCCAGCATCGGTGTCCAGAGATAGGAGTGATACATGTCTGTCAGCCGGTAGCCGTAGATGATATTCTTATTGGTCAGCTTCAGGTTTTCGAGGACAAGCCCTTCGGCGCCGTAGATAATCGGCTGTACGCCGAGCTTGTATACATCCTCAAGCTTGCCGCTGTAGTCGTAGTAGTCACAGAGAAGATCGATTTCATCTCCCTCCTCAAACTGCAGATATCCCTTGCCCGGAACGCCGTCATCGAATTCCTTCTGTACGCCAAGCACAACCGGCAGGGTCACATCCGGATTCGACGCGCTGTATTCCAGCAGAATGTTTGCCCGTTCGCCATTGACAAGCGCCGGTACATAGCAGTCATAGAGCCAGTGATTCTCATCAGTGTATTCATAGTTCATCGGATAGACCGAAGCAGGAACGCCGTTGATGCCAAGCCAGGTCTTATTGAACTCCATGACAAGAGCCCCGTCATCGTCGAAGTTGTATACCGTGTCAAAGCCAAGATCGATATACCCTTTGCCGTCATCCACCCAGACATTCAGGTTCACATCATGAATCAGATCCCAGTCACTCTGGCTGAGGCTGACCACCTTCTGTCCCTTTGCGTTTTCCGTAAGAACAAGATGGGTGGTATCCACATGCGATCTTCCGACCAGAAGGGAATAGAGATCCATTCCGGAGGGATCCGCTCCGCCGCTGCCGCCGAGCAGATCATAGACGGAATAGCCGGAATCCGTATAGCCGCTGCCATACGGGCTGTAGCCGTAGTTTCCATAGCTTCCATACCCGCCGTATCCGCTCGGGCTGGATGAGCCGCCGCTGCCGCCGAGCAGAAGCCCCAGAAGATCCGAGGAATCATAGGAAGGAGATCCGGAATAGCCGCTGCCGCCGGTAAGCAGATCAAACAGCGGACTGGAATAGTTGCTGTTGACAACCTGACCGGAGGCGGAAAGCGTCGCGAAGCTGCGGACCGCGTCCGTATAGTCACTGTCCATGCCGATATTCTCATAGACCTGCACAGCGCCTGCCACCCTGGACGGACTGTAGTACGGGAAATAGATCGACATTCCGTAGGAATTCGTGATGTTGTTGCAGCGGTTGTATTTGATGCACGACTGCAGGGACTGCGCCAGGCTTGCCGCGGAAGATGTTCCGAGATTCTTGCAGAAGTGAATCAGATCGATCTGATCGATATGTGTGGAAGCCGCAAACTCCCTTGTTTTCGAACGGGCATCCGCCACATTCTTGAAGTCATCGCCTTTGATTTCAGAAATAATCTCCTTGGAAAATTCCTTGAATACCGCGGGAATCGTTCCGTGGAATTCCGCCAGATCCACAAGCGAAAGGGTTGTCCTGTCACGGGAGCTGGACTGATAGGACGCCGCCACAAAGTCATCAATGATCGTCTTGCCGAGTTCTGTTGTCGGAACCGAGGAATTCCGGGAAAGATTGGATACCCAGTTGGTATAGTACCAGCCGGTGCCCGGTTCCGTCTCTTCACTGGCCAGAAGGTAATCCGCGTACGGCTCCAGTGCCACTGCCGTCTCCAGATTGCCCATGAGGCACGCGTCAAAGCCGACAAAGTCAAATTTCACGCCGCCGTTTTTCATCGCCTGGGCAATCTCATCCACGGTCATCGTGCCGTTGGGGTAGTTCTCATCATGGCAATATCCCTGAAGGCTTCCTCCGCCATGGTCCCAGAGGATCAGAATATACCGGTCCGCCGGATAGGTTTTCGCGCCCCACTGAATGAAATCCGCAAGCGTGGAGGGATCCGTCATCGCCTTCCGGCCGACATTCTTGTTGAGTGCGACCAGACTCCGGTCGGAAATGCCCCAGCGCTGATTCGTACCGGACTGCACGACGGAGTTTTTCCAGCGCCGTGTTCCGCCGGTTTCCACAACAATATTCACCTTGTCGGAATGCGACGCGTATGCCATCTCGTTGAGATCCGAGGTTGCCATTCCGTAATTGGTTTCAAGATCCGTACCGCACATGTAAACCATGACGGTGACCTGATCCTTTCCGCCGCCCGCAAGCTTCGTATATTTTTCTCTTGCCCCGGCAGCGACGCTGGTTGAAACAGATGAGGTATTGGTATCCGCATACGTTGTCTGCGGCGGATTCCAGTGTCCGTTCACCGACGCGGCCGCCGATGAGGTGTTGTTCTGCTGCGCGGATTGGGCAGGAGTCGGTGTCGGCCGTGGCGTACTGACCGCCGGCTGCTGGTAGGAGATGCCTCCCTGCTCGGAAGCCGCGCCGCATGATCGCAGCATGTTCATTACCATCATGATCATGAAAATGATCAGAATCAGACGGAAAATACTGAAGCCGCCGCCGCTTCTTCTTGTGCCGGACCCTCTTTTTCTCCGGCCGCCATTGGTTCCGCCGCCGACCGGTATTCCTCCGGTTGGAATACCAGAGGACCCATGTGAAGTGCTGTGAGTGCCCTGTCCGCCAAGCCCTCCGATTTCTTCAAGCGGAGAGTTCCTGGAGCCGCCGCTGTCAGACGGAGCGGCCGGCTGATCCGGTCTGCGTCCTTCGTAATCCGCGTTTCCGACCTTGCCGATGCCGAGGCCTTCGCCGCGCTTGCGTACTTCTGCTTCTTTTTCTGCTTTTCCCTGTGGCCGTCCGGTTGGCCGGCCGCCATGTTTGGTTTCATTTTCTGCCATAGAAGAATCCTCCTGACACTATTTAAATTTTATAATAAAAAACCGTCGTTTGTGATAAACGTGTGAAATCCATGTCAGAAAACCTCAGAAAACAGAAAATCCGGGCAATGCCCGGACTCTCTTTCACTCAGTCACATCCCTGCTTGTTTTTGTTTGAGACAGCCGCAGCCCGCTGTTCCCTGTCTTCCTTCAGGCGTTCTTCCTTGGCCAGCTGGTCTTCCTGTTTGACAGGCACTTCCTTCGCCGCGTCATCCACGCGGATGACGGATTCCTCCACCTCCGGGAATTCAATCTTTGTTACCGTGCCGGCGGTCTTTGTGTATACCGTTTCTCCGGTGGAAAGATCCACATAGGAAAGCACCGGCATGGAGGAGGCGTTCGTGATGTAGATATATCCAATGAATGCCTGTCCGTTGCGGGAACTGAAGGCATCAATCCAGCCTTCGTTATACCCGCCGCAGTAGCCGCCTTCCTTGATATAGACCTGGGAACCGTCCGCGCTTACTTCGGTCACAAATACCACATGGTTGGACCATACGCCGACTGAGTTGACCGCCGGGGCCTGCCCGACCGGAATCCCCATGGAAGCCGCTGTTCCATACCACGCGCCGGCATTGCCAAGCCGCGGCAGGGCGACACCGGTATACTGATAACATAACTGCCAGGCCGACCAGGTGCAGTTGCCCCAGCCGCCGTAGTACGGATTGACCGGTGCGTATTCAATGACTGCGGGATCTTCTCCCTCTGCTTTCATCACCGTTGTCTGCGTGCCGAAAAAGCAAAGCACCAGAACAGCGGTCAGCACAGGCATCAGGAACTTTCTGAATCTCTGTAACTTCATAATCCCCTGAATTCTACCACACTTTATTTTGTCCTACAAATCTCCTGCTTTCCATCGGTCTTTATTCCATGCACTGCCGCAGAATCTCTCCGGCATTTTCCGGCAGGCTTAAATGACCGGGATGACTGATCATATATCCGGCAATCCGGTTGGCAAAGCGCACGCTCTTCACAGCGTCCGCTCCCTGATTCAGGGCATGCAGAAACGCCGCGTTGAAGGTATCACCGGCGCCGATCGTTCCAGTCACTTTCACCGGTACCGTCGGCACTGCTGCAGTTCTTCCATTCTCCACCACCAGCACCGGCCGATGACCGTCTCTTGCGATGACGGTGCGTTTCCCATTACTCAGAAAGCAGGCCGCTTCATGAAGATCATGAATGCCGCATACCGAGGCAAACTCCGCGGCGCCGGAGCCAAGCAGATAATCCGACAGCTCGACCGCCCGCGCAAACGCCTGTTTCCGTTCCCTGTTCATGCCATAGGTCTCCGCCCGCGCGTTCAGATCAAACACAATGACGGACCCGGCCGCCTTCAGCTCTTCCAGAAGAGACAGAACCGCTTCAATGCTGGAGAAACTGTCGGTCATGATCATTCCGCCGGAAAAAACCATCATGTTTTCCCTGGGAACCAGGGAAAGGTTTTCCCGGGAAAACTCCGGATACCCGCTTCCCGGGGGAAGCCATGGAAAAATGATCTGATCATTGTCTTCCACCACGGCAAGACAGATCATATTTGCCTTATCCGGATTCACCCTTGACCAGGAAAAATCCACTCCCGCTTCGCTCAGCTGCTGCTTCAGATTCTGACCGATCGGGTCAGAGCAGAGATCTGTCACAAAATACGGATGTTCCCCAAGCCGGGCAAGAACCACGGAGGTATTTCCGACCTGGCCGCCCGGGCGGAACGTCAGTTCATGTTTTCTGCCCGTGCGCTGATTCCGCACATCCGCCTTCGCTTCTCCATAGGGAAGAATCAGATCCGCGCAGAGATCTCCGATCGTGCAGATTTTCATTTTTCATTTCCATAACTGTGGGCGATCCGGCAGAATTCCCGCACCTTCTCAATATCCTTATACAGAAGTCTGCCATCCTTTCTGACGCTGGTTTTCGTCAGGGAATCCACCCCGAAGGGATGGACGGTTTCAATCGCTTCCGCCACATTGTCCGGCCCGAGTCCGCCCGCAAGAATCACCGGTACATTCACCGCCTCCACAATGCGTCTGTCAATCGACCAGTCATGGGGAATTCCGGCCGCGCCGATGCCCGGAACGTCCCTGGCAATCGTATCCAGCAGGATGAGATCCGCGTAGCTCGCCCGGTATACCGCGTCCTCTATCGCGCTTTCATCCATCACGCCCACTGCTTCCATGAGCAGCACATCCGGCGCCTTTTCCCGAAGCTTCCTGCGGAATTCGGGATTGCCGCGGTACTCCGCACAGAGATGCAGGACATCCGGCCTTAGATCAGCCGCTTCTTCAATGATCTCATCCTCTGTTTCCCGGGTGGAGATCAGAACCTTTACGGCTCTCTTTCCGACCGCATCGAAGATTTCCCGGCATGTTTCACGGCTGACGCCGCATGGATAGGGACCGCCCGGTTCCTCGGTCAGAACCCCGATCCGATCCGCTCCTGCCTCCACACAGTCCAGCGCTTCCTGCGCGGACTGCAGAGAATAAATCTGTGTAATCATCTGTCCTCCTTTTCGAAAACATATCTGTCCAGACGGTCAAACGCTTCCTTCACCAGAGAAAACGGCACCGCGAGATTCATGCGGATACTGTGATCCCCATGAAAGGGACGCCCGTCCTGCCAGAGCACACCGTATTCCACCCCTTTTCTGAGAAGGGTGTCCATGTCGGTGCCGGTACGGTCACAGTATTCCGTGCAGTCAAGAAACATCATGTAGGTTCCTTCCGGCTTCATGACGCTGACGCCCGGAAAATGCGAGGTGATAAAGTCATACGCGTAGCTGATGTTTTCCGTCAGAACCTGACAGACCTCATCCGTCCACGCGGCGCCCTCACTGCTGAGGCCGCCGATTACGGCATGCATCCAGAGGACACTCATCTCGTTGTAATGGGAATACGAGGACTGCTTTACAACCGCGTCCCGCAGTTCCTTATTGAAGATGACATGATAGCTTCCGACAATCCCGGCAAGGGAAAAGGTCTTGCTTAACGCATATTCACTGACAGTATGCATGCGTGCATACTCGCTTACGGTATGCGTGGGCGTATGGGTATGCCCCTTCAGGATCAGATCACTCCAGATTTCATCGCTGACTGCCTGAACCCCGTATTTCTCAAAGAGGTCCATCATGTCCTTCAGTTCCTGTCTGGTCCAGACCCGGCCGCAGGGATTATAGGGATTGCATACAATGGCCGCCCGGATTCCATACTGCTGAATCTTCTTTTCCATATCCTCAAGATCCATGCGCCAGATTCCCTGACTGTCCTTTTTCAGCGGCGAAAGGATCATCTGATACTCATTGGTCTTCAGTACATTGGTAAATCCGATATAGGTCGGTGAATTCAGAAGAACCGGTCCCCTGTCAGGACACATGACGCGCAGCGCGGAAATCAGACCGCCGAGCACACCGCCTTCATAGCCGATTTCCTCCCGCTTCACTTCGATTCCATGGCGGTTTCTCTGCCAGGAAATAATCGCGTCATAATACGCGTCAGAAGGTTCAAAATAGCCGAAATTCGGATATCTCAGCCGTTCTGCCACGGCGTTTGTCACCGCCGGACAGCACACAAAATCCATATCCGCAACCCACATCGGGATCCGCGGAAATCCTTCTCTTGTCTCAACATTGATTCCATACCATTCCGATGGATTGGCCGCGATGGAATCCTTCCCGGTCCGATCAAGAACCGTCTCAAAATCAAAACGCATAGTCCCACCTCATCTGCTTCATCTTATCATCTTCTTCCGGATAAGAAGAAAAGGGATCTCTCATCCCTTTCCATTCCTCACTGATTAACGGCGGCGGGTAATATCCGCTTCCTGATTGACCTCAAGCAGCTTCTTGTTCAGCTGATCCTCAATTCTTGACAGCTCAGCCTCCGCGGCCTGGCGCTTCTCATGGCCTTCCTTCTGAATCGCAATGACTTCATCAAGCGTTGCGATCAGCTCCTCATTGGTATGCTGGAGGGTTTCGATATCCACAATACCGCGTTCTGCTTCCCGGGCGGTTTCCACGGTTGCCTGATGCAGGGTTTCCGCGTTCTTCTTGAGCAGATCATTGGTCATGTTGGTGACTTCACGTTCCGCTTCCAGCGCTTCCTTGGAATGACTGATTCCAAGCGCCAGAACAATCTGGTTCTTCCAGAGCGGAATCGTGTTGACCAGAGTGCTCTGAATCTTCTGGGTCATCAGCGTATCATTGTTCTGAATCAGACGGATCTGCGGTGCCATCTGAATGGAAATCTGACGGGTCAGTTCCAGATCATACAGCTTCTTCTCAAATCTGTCGCACGCCTGAGACAGATCATTGGCGGCCTGGGCATCCTCCGGAAGACCGCTTTCCTGAGCCTTCTGAACAAGCTTGGGAAGTTCATTCTGACGCACATCCGCGAGCTTCTTCTTTCCGGCGATGATATACATCGAAAGTTCCTTGGTATTCTGGGCATTGCGCTCATAGAGCTGATCGAGCAGGGCGATATCCTTGAGGAGCGTGATCTGATGATCTTCCAGCACTGCGGCGATCTTATCGACATTGGCCTGTGCCTTGTCATATCTTGCCTTGTATTTGACAACCGAATCAGACCCTTTCTTGAAAATCTTTCCGAAGAAGCCTTTATCTTCCTTTTCGTTGTCTGCGGTCTTCAGCTCCACAACGAGATCGGAAAGCAGATTTCCGATTTCACCGAGATCCTTGGTGCGGACATTCTTCAGTGCGGAATCAGAGAAATCACTGATCTTCTTCTGAGCCGCGCTTCCGTATTCAAGAACCGTACTGGATTCCGTAATATCAATCTTCTTGGAAAAATCTTCTACAGTTCTGCGCTCCGCTTCCGTGAGCTTGGCGTCGGTGTACATTTCCTCAACAGTCTTTGCCTGAGGGACCGGTGCTTCCTGCTGTTCCTGCAGCTTCTCAAGCTCTTCGGCGGGATTCAGGGTAAGGGTGATTTCCTGGGACTGAGTCTGTGTATTGTTGTTTTCGCTCATGCTATTGCCTCCGTACAGTACGTTCATGTCTTTTTCAAGTATAGCACAGCGTTTTTTCCGAGGCACAATACACTGACAAAGCTTCCGGAAAAAAAGGACAGGACTTTCTTCCCATCCTTCATGCGGATTACTTCAGAAGCTGATTGACTCTTGCCTGTACGGCATTGAAGTCATACCCGGCCGCTTCCAGACGCTGCTTTCTTTCCGCGCCGTTGCCGAATTCCCCGCGGATGACTCTGCGCGCGATGTCATCAAGATTCTGGGGACTGGACTGGCCGAGCAGCTGATTGACTTTTGCCTGTACGGCGTTGTAATCATACCCCTTGTCCTCAAGACGCTTTCTGCGCTCGGCTCCGTTTCCGAAGTCGCCGCGGATGACCAGTTTCGCAATATCATCCAGTTCCTTCGGCGCGAGCATGCGGTTGACGGCTTTCTGAACGATGTCATAGGTGTAGCCGGCGGCCTCAAGGCGCTGTTTCCGCTCGGCGCCATTCCCCCATTTTCCGTCAATGATCTCATTGGCGATCACATCCAGGGGCTTAAGAGCCGGTTTTGGAGCTGCGGCTCTGGCAGCTGGTCCGGAATTGTTCGGAATGTTGGACGGCATGCCGGCACGGCTTGCGTGATTAGCGGGTGTTGGATTGTTCGGGTTTTTCGGATTGTTGAATGATGGCATGATAGCACCTCCTGATGATTCGATTATAGCGTGAATCCACTGTCTTACCGAATGCGTTTTTCTTCTTTTCTTTTCCAACAGAAAAGGCAGGAATCCCTGCCCTTGCCTTCTTACTTCAGAAGTTCGTTGACCTTTGCCTGAATGGTATCGAAATCGTAGCCGAGCTTCTCCAGGTTTTCTTTCCGCTCGTCGCCGTTTCCGAAGTCGCCGCGGATGACTTTTTTGGCAATCTCCTCAAGATCATCAGCCTGAGTCATGCGGTTGACAGCCTTCTGAACGATATCATAGGTATAACCTGCAGTCTCAAGGCGCTTTTTGCGGTCTTCTCCGTCGCCCCATTTTCCTTCAAGGATCTCATTGGCGATCACATCCAGCGGCTTCAGCTTCCTGGGTGCGGAATTGTCAGGAATGTTGGAAGGCATTCCTGCCTTGCTGGCGGTGTGGGCTTTGTCATTGATTATAGGCATATTATGTTTTCCTCCTGTCGTTAATTCAGTTATATCGTTATTCTTCCCGAGATTCAATCAATGATTTGACACTATTTTCAACAATTCCTTTCTTTTTTCTGCTCAGCCTCTTTCCTGAAGCGGCGTGAACCGCTCAGGATGAACTGCCCCGCTGCTGTTCTTTTCCCTTCCCTGAAAGTACGTTTTCACTGTCCGATCCACGCGGCTTATAACTGCGGTGTTCTTTGTGAAAGGTTCAAAGAAAGGAAAAGGACAGTGATTTCTCACTGTCCCGGTCTTAAACAAGCCTGTTATCGTACATGTCATAGACACGGCTGACGCTGTTGTGGTTCTGAATCGCGTCAATCGTCTCTGCGAGCATATCCGCTATTGTAAGCTGGGTGATTTTTGTGGTCTTCTTCCGTTTTTCATCCGAAAGCGGAATGGAATCTGAAATCACCATTTCCGTGATCGGTGACGCTTCGATCTTTTCAATCGCGTCTCTTGAGAAGACGCCGTGCGTGACACCGACATAAATGTTGTTGGCACCGTGTGCCTTCAGAATCCGGCACGCTGCGCACAGCGATCCCGCGGTATCGCAGATATCATCCACAACGATGCAGTCCTTGCCGGCGACTTCACCGATGACGTTCTGCGCTTCCACCTCATTCGGGCGGGGACGGCGCTTATCAATAATTGCGATCGGCGCGCCGTTCAGTGCTTCCGCAAGTTTTCTTGCCCGGACGACTCCGCCATGATCCGGCGAAACCACGACTACCTTGTCATCCGGAATCTGCTTGCCGCGGAAATATCTTCCAAGCATCGGAATCGCGGTCTGATCATCGATCGGGATATTGAAGAATCCCTGGATCTGAGAAGCGTGGAGATCGACGGTCACAATCCGGTTAGCACCGGCAACCTGAAGCAGATCCGCTACCAGTTTGGATGTGATCGGCTGACGGCTGGCCGCCTTGCGGTCCTGACGGGCGTAGCCGTAGTACGGCATGACAAGCGTAATTTCACCGGCGGATGCCCGCTTGCACGCGTCAATGCACACCAGCACCTCCATCAGCCGTTCCGTAACCGGAGGGCAGGTGCTCTGAATGATGAATACCGAACGTCCGCGGATGGTTTCCTGCGGGGTTACCATGATTTCCCCGTCCGCGAAATGTTCCACCTTTATTTTTCCAAGACTCAGACCAAGGTCCTTGGCAATACGGGACGCGAGATCCGTGCTGGAAGTGAGAGCGAAAATGACAGTTTCTTTTACCATGTATCAGTACCTCTTTTTTTCTCTCTTGCGCTTGAATGCTACACCGGATTACCGAGATTGTCCAATACAAATTTCAGCGGAGTTCACAGTTTTCATGGAATCCGGCCGGGACCTTCGCGCCGTCACATACTCTGACATTTCTCAGAAATGCGCCCGGATATACGGTGACTCCGTCGCCGATTACGGTTGAGCCATACAGAAAGGCATTTGGATAAATCATCGTATCATGGCCGATTTTCACAAACGGACCGATGTAGGTATGCGAAGGATCCGGCATCTGTACCCCGGCCTGAAGATGCCGGTCATTGATTTTTTCCCTGAGCCACGCTTCGGAGCGGGCCAGTTCCCGGCAGTCATTGACGCCCTGTACTTCATCCGGGTCAGCTGCGCTTACCGCTGCCGCCTTCCACCCCTTCGAGCGGAAGATTTCGACCAGATCCGTAATGTAATACTCCTTCTGGGCGTTGTCATTTTTCAGCTCTTTTACCGCTTCAAACAGCTTCTGATTGTCAAAGGCATAGATGCCGGTATTGATCTCGCGCACTGCCTTTTCTTCTTCACTGCAGTCCTTGAATTCCACAATTTTCAGGACACTTCCCTCTTCACTGCGGATGACCCTGCCATAGGACGCCGCATCATCCAGCGTGACGGTCAGAACCGCCATATCCGCGTGATCCAGAGAATCATACAGCGCGGAAAGGGTCGATGCGGAAATGGTCGCCGCGTCCCCGTTGACTACCAGGGTTCTTCCCTTTTCCGTTTCCAGGGGTTTTGCGCACATCACCGCGTGACCTGTCCCGAGCTGGGGCTCCTGAACCGCGAATTCGCAGAGTCCCTTCAGTGCCTCCTCGACCAGTTCATGACGGTACCCCACCACCGAAACGATCCGGTCGGCTCCGCATTCCTTCAGATTTCTTACAATCAGCTCTGCCATCGGCATGCCTGCAATCTGATGCAGAACCTTCGGCAGATCGCTGTGCATGCGGGTTCCTTTGCCCGCTGCCAGTACAATCGCATTTTTCATATCAGCCTCCGTTTTCATTATAAGATTCCTGAGCAAAGTCGCAAATCCATCCGACGCGGTTCTTCCCTGTCACTGAAGTGATACGCTTCCGTGGAAGATGGTTGTGTTAGAATAATCAGAAAGAAAACGAAAGGATTCATTGGATAGCAGTATGAAAGAAAAACATGGCTTCTGGCTTCATCACATCCGATCTTCCAAATCCTCGGTCAGCGGATTTTTCTATCTTCCTGAGTGCGACTGCAGCTGCTGCGGTGAAACGATGCGCATGGAAAAGGATATATGCCCGGTCTGCGGAGCCATTATGGATAAGGAAATTCCGGCCGATATTCAGAAGGAAATTGACGCGTTCTCAGCGGATCTGAAGAAAGGAGAGGTTGAGGATACCCAGTTTACGCAGGTGATCCGAAAGGTTCTGCAGAAGGAAACCGGCTCCAAGTAACTCAGATGCAGAGAAGACAGAATACCCAGCGGCCGACACCGATTCCGGTCACCTGTTCCTTTACCGTAAGAAGAAGTGATGAGCTTCTCAGTTTCCTTCTGAGCCGCTTCGAAGGAAAACTTTCCCGCAACAGCGTCAAGAAGCTGCTCAGTGACCGCAAGGTTCTTGTGAACGGATCGCTTACGACCCAGTACAATTTTCCTCTTGCCAAGGATGATGAGGTGAAGATTGCCAAAAATCCCATCCGCACCCAGCCGGTACGCAAAGCCCCGTCAGAAAGGGAGGTTTCCTCCATTCAGCCGTACATCCTGTATGAGGACGAGTACTTTCTCGCTCTCAACAAACCCGCCGGTCTTCTGTCGGTGGAAAGCGACAAGGAGCAGAGAAGCGCATATTCCCTGGCGGCGGACTACCTGCGGAAAAAGGAGAAAAACTGCCGTCCCTATGTCCTGCACCGGATTGACAAGGAGACTTCGGGCGTACTTGTATTCGCAAAGGATATCCGCGTGCATTCCATGCTGAAAATGCACTGGAATGAGGATGTGACTCTGCGGGAATACATCGCGGCAGTCGACGGGGTCATGGAAGAAAAACAGGGAACCCTCATTTCCTACCTGAAGGAAAACCAGAATCATCAGGTCTATGTCACCCAGGACCCGCATGGCAAGAAAGCCATCACCCACTATGAGGTTCTGAAGGAAAACCCGCCGTATTCCCTTCTTCGGGTCACCATTGACACCGGCAGAAAAAACCAGATCCGGGCGCAGATGGACTCCATCGGTCATCCGGTCATCGGCGATGAGAAATACAGGAATATCCCTTCTCCGATCCACCGTCTCTGTCTGCACGCCTCGATTCTCGAATTCATTCATCCCCTGACAGAAAAACCGATGCGCTTCTCGGCACCGGTTCCACCCGAATTCAATCGCCTGTTCAGATGAACAGGCTTTTCTTTATCCTGCCCGCGAATCCAGAATGCGGGTTGCCCGCACAAAGTATCCGTTGGCCCGCATCAGATTCATGGACTCCTTCAGAAGATGGGGACTGCGGGTCAGTCCGAACACCGTGGACCCGCTTCCGGACATCAGAACCCCGTCAAAGCCAAGATCCGTGAGACAGTCCTTTACATCCTTGATTTCTTCCACCAGCTGCAGAGAAACCGCTTCCAGGCTGTTGCCGAGATGAGACACAACCCCTTCATAATCTCCTTTTTCAAGCGCCGTACGCATTCCATCCGGATCCGGGTGCTCGATGGTGCTGAAATCCAGACCTCCGAAGGCTGCTTTGGTGCTGACGCCGCGCCGCGGCTTTACCAGCAGGATGCCGAAATCACAGCGGCATTCAAACGGCTGCAGGATTTCTCCGATCCCTTCCACAAGAGCCGGCCGGTTCATCGTGCAGAACGGCACATCCGCGCCTACCTGCCGTGCCGTTTCAATCAGTTCCTGTTCACTGAGGTGCAGGGACATCATCCGATTGATCATCCGGATCGCGGCGGCCGCGTCCGCGCTTCCGCCCGCAAGCCCTGCCTGGGTGGGAATATGCTTCTGCAGCACGCACGCGAAGTTCTGATCGAAGCCATAGCGTTCCTGCATGACATGGATTGCCTTGATCACCGTATTTCTGTCATTCACCGGAAGGTAGGAGCGGTTCAGATTCATGGTTGTTTCCGCTGAGGGAACCATTTCCAGCAGATCATAGAAATCAATCGGAACCATGACCATCCGAAGGTCATGATAGCCGTCCTCTCTTCTTCTGACCACATCCAGACAGAGATTGATTTTGGCATAAGCCCGCTCTTTCATAGCTCCATTCCTTTCCCAAGCTCATACAGCTGCGCAAATACCTCCGGGGCCAGGGACTGCGCCCGCACATCTTCCGCAAGCTCTGCCTTTTCCAGAAGCCGCCGCGCCTTCTCCCCGCTCTCCAGGTATTCCTTCAGGTTATTGTACAGCGTCTTGCGGCGCTGCTGAAAACATGCCCGGATCAGCTCAAAGAGCCCTTCCTCTGCCCGCATGTTTTTCCTGCGGTGAAACTGAATCACCGCGCTGTCCACCTTCGGAGCCGGTGAAAACGCCCCCGGAGGTACGGTAAACAGTTTTTTTACTTCATAGAGATACGCGCATTCGGCGGAAAGGGCGCTGTACTCCGGGCTGCCCGGAGCGGCACTGAAACGGTCTGCCATCTCCTTCTGTACCATGACCGTAATCCATTCGATTTCCTGCGGCCCCTCAAACAGACGGAACAATATCGGGGTGGTCACATAATAAGGAAGATTGGCACAGACACTGACCGTCCCGTATTCCTTCAGAAGTTCTTCTGTTTTCGAGTTGAGATCACATTCCAGAAAGTCTTCCAGAATCACTTCAATGTTGTCATACTCCGCGAGCTCTTCCGCAAGCACCGGGATCAGCCGCTCATCGACCTCATACGCCGTGACATGGCGGGAACGGGCAGCCAGCTGCTCGGTCAGACTGCCGATTCCGGGACCGATTTCAATGACCGCCCCCTGACAATGGGAAGCCTCCGCTGCCCTTGCGACAACGGAAACATCGGTCAGGAAGTTCTGACCGTAATTCTTCCGGGCCCTGAGACCCCGGGAGTTCAGAATCTGTCTTGTGCGGCTGACACTCGCAATCGGTTTATCCATTGAGTATTTTCCTGACCGTTTCTTCCCTGATTCCAAACCGGTTCATTTCCTTTCTCATTTTTGACGCGCTTCCAAAGGCGATATGCAGATTCGAGGCAAGATGGCGCCGTTTCTCTGCACTGTTTCTTCCCCCCAGAAGACCAAGCTCCAGCATGAGTTCCGGGCGGATGGTCTCCTCTGTTTCCGGCTGTTCCTTCATCACCGCTTCAAGCGCCTTGCAAAGCGTATGATAATCCGCGTGTTCCACTCCTACCTTGTGAGCGGTTCTTGCCTTTTCCTTCGGCACATATGCATGCATACAGCCGGGAACCGCCTGATCTATGATGCGCCGGATCCGCTCCCCGGGTGTATCCGGATCCGTAAGGATGATGACATCCCCGCGGCTTTTCGCGGCCCGGATTCTTTCCAGCACATCCGGACGGATGCCGGCCCCGCTTGTCTCAATCGTCTCACAGTCAAAATACTTTCTGAGGTGGGCACTGTCGTGAAACCCTTCTACGACGATGACCCCTTTGATATATGGCTTCATGAGCGCCCCAGAAACCTTTTCCAGTTGGCAAGCACTGCCTGAGCAATCGCATCATCATCCGTTTCCCGAAGCTCCGCCATTTTTGAAACGATATAGGGAATATTGGAAGGTTCATTCCGGGTACCCCGCACCGGTACCGGTGCCATGTAGGGACTGTCGGTTTCGGTCAGAAGAAAACGAAGATCCATATCCTTCACCACCTCGGCCGCGTGCCTTGCGTTCCTGAACGTCACCGGTCCGCCCAGCGAAAGCCAGCAGCCCAGTTTTACAAATTCTCTTCCCATTTCCACACTTCCTGAAAATGAATGCATCAGCGCCTGACATGGATTTGCCTTCAGAAGATCATAGGTATCCTGAATCGCGTCCCGGCTGTGAATGCAGATGGGCTTGTTCAGCGAAGCGGCAGTATGAATCTGGCGGACAAACAGTTCTCTCTGTGCCTGCCGCATGGCGGGATCCTTCTCCCAGTAATAATCCAGTCCGATTTCGCCGATGCAGGAAATGCGGGGATCTTCCGCGATCCTTTCAAATTCCGCATAGCGGGCTTCCATCTCCCCTGCGTCGGTCGGAAAGATTCCATAGCTGACGGTGATGTGTTCCGGATCCGTTTCTGAAAACGTCATGGCCTCATACGCCTCTTTCTCGCTGGTGCACATGATGTTGAGATAACGGACCTGCTTTTCTTCCGCCCGCTTCAGTACCTCATCCCTGTCCGCTTCAAATTCCGGCGCGAACAGATGACAGTGACTGTCAAGATAGATCACTTCTTCCTTCATATTCCCATCCTATTTCCCAAGACAGAAGCGCGAGAAGATTTCATCCAGAAGATCTTCCCGGCAGGTCTCTCCGGTGATTTCCTTCAGCGCGTACCACGCATTCTGCAGATCCACCGTGACCAGGTCAATCTCATCTCCGTTTTCAAGAGACTTCTTCACTTCCTGCATGGAGGCCAGCGCCTTACGGGCCAGGCCGATCTGGCGGCTGTTGTTCAGCGTGTCGCTTTCCGCCGCTTCAATCCCCTCTGCGTACATGCGCTTTATTTCCTGAATCAGCGGTTCAATGTCATGGTGAAGCGCCGAAATGCAGAGACCCTCCGAAGAGGACGCCAGATCCTTCTTGTTGGATACGACAATGCGCGGTTTTCCCTCCGTCATTTTCAGAAGCTGCCGATCCTCTTCCGTCATCCCTTCCGTCAGATCCGTCACCACAATCACAAGATCCGCTCTGGCCAGTGCCTGTCTTGATTTTTCGATTCCGATGGATTCGATCCGGTCACCGGTTTCATGAATCCCGGCCGTGTCGAACAGATGCAGGGTGATGTCATCGATCCGGACCGTGCCCTCTACCACATCTCTTGTGGTGCCGGCGATATCCGTCACAATTGCCTTGTCTTCCTCCAGCAGCACATTGAGCAGGGAGGATTTTCCGACATTCGGCCTTCCGACCAGCACCGTTCTGATTCCCGAGCGCACGGTAACCGCGGACTCTGCCTTATGAATCAGCGCCGTGATTTCATCGATCCACCGGTTCACCCGCGGCAGAAGCTCCTTCTCGCTGAGAACCTGAACATCATCATATTCAGGATAGTCAATATTCACTTCAATCAGGGCAATGATCTGACTGAGCGATTCCACTAACGGCTCCAGAAGCCGACGCACGCTTCCTTTGAGGCCGGATACCGCTGAAACGGCGTTGATCCTGTCCTTTGCAGTGATCAGATCATTGACGGACTCCGCCTGGGAAAGATCCATCTTTCCGTTCAGAAACGCCCGTTCGGTGAACTCTCCCCTTCTCGCTTCAGCCGCGCCCGCTCCGCAGAGAAGAGAAAGAATCCGCTCCGCCGTAAACTGACCGCCATGACAGGAAATCTCACAGACGTCCTCCCCCGTATAGGAACGGGGAGCACGGAAGACAGTCACCAGCACCTGATCAACGGTTTCCTGACCGTCCAGAATTTCTCCGAAATGAACCGTATACCCTTTCGCGTCCGAAAGACTGCCGGAAAAAATCCGGTCGGTCACCGTTACCGCTTCCGGTCCGCTGACGCGGATGACGGACAGCGCCCCTGTGGTCGCTGTCGCTGTTGCACAGATCGTTGTACTCATGGTTGTAGTGTAACACAGGCAGGGAAAGAAATGCGGTCCGCTCCTTTGCCGCTGCAGGGAGGGAATGTGGTATTCTTTTTCTGGATCAGTCAACCTGACCTGTGAGGAATAACAATGAGTAAACCAAAGGAAAAAAACAGATCTGTCTGGCTTCTTGTCGCCGGACTGGCTGTGCTTCTCGGAATCAATGCCGTCTTCATTGCCTGGCGAAGCGGTGCCCTTCAGCCTGATAACAAAGTGGAATCCATCATTCGGAATATGACGCTCGAGGAAAAGGTCGGGCAGATGATCATTCCGGATTTCCGGACCTGGAATCCGGACCCGTCCAATCCCGACTCCAAAGCGGAAGCCGTTACGGAAATGCGTCCGGAAATCAAAGAGGAGATTCTGCATGGAAAATTCGGGGGAATCATTCTCTACGCGGAAAACTGTGCTGAAAATGAAGCGACCCTGAAGCTTGTCAATGAAATGCAGAAGGTGAACCAGGAATCCGGTGATCACGCGGTTCCTCTGCTGACTGCGATTGATCAGGAAGGCGGAAGTGTTGCCCGCCTGGGTCAGGGAACCCGCTGGCCCGGCGCCATGGCAATTACTGCCACAGGTGACAGCGCCCTGGCGGAAGAAACCGGAAAGCGGCTTGGCGAAGAGCTCAGGGCTCTGCACATCAATACGGATTTTGCGCCGGTCATGGATATAAACAACAATCCGTCCAATCCGGTCATCGGCGTACGCGCGTTCTCGGATGATCCCTTCGTCACTTCCGAATACGGACTGGCCTTCATGAAGGGCCTGAAGGATTCCGGAACAATTGTTTCCCTGAAGCACTTTCCGGGACATGGCGATGTCGCCACCGACAGTCATACCGGCTTTCCAAAGCTGGAAAAGACCTATGAACAGCTGAAAATGAATGAACTCATTCCTTATGTCGAGGCCATAAAGAACGGTGCCGACATGATCATGACGGCCCACATTCAGTATCCCCTGATCGAAAAGGAAACCTATCCATCCATCAGCACCGGCGAGAATGTCTTTCTGCCCGCAACCCTTTCCCCGACCTTTCTGACCGACATTCTCCGGAATGACATGGGGTTCGAAGGCGTGGTTGTCACGGACGGGCTGAACATGGCGGCGATCACGGATCACTTCGCGATCAATGATGTAGCGATTCTCGGCATCAATGCCGGAGTGGACATGTTTCTTGTGCCGGTTCCCGCAAGAGACCCTGAAGGAGTGGATGCCCTCAACAGTTTCATCGACTGCATTGTCGAAAACACAGAGAACGGAACCATTCCGGAAAGCCGCATCAACGAATCCGTACGCCGGATTCTGAAGCTCAAGGAAGCCCATGGCCTGCTCGAGTACGGAAGCACGGAGCTGAGTGAAGACGATCTGAAACAGGCTGCGGAAATCCCCGGCTGTAAGGCCAATCATGATCTGGAATGGCAGATTGTTCAAAAAGGCGCCACTCTGTTAAAAAATGAAGGAAATCTTCTGCCGCTTCATCCAAAGGAAAATGAGACCGCCGTCTTCTTCTATTCTGCGCCAAGCCGCATCGCTTCCAGTGACTTTGCCCGCCAGCGGCTGCTCGAAGAGGGAATTCTGCCGGAATCCGTGAAATTTGAAGGCGTGTCATGCATCGATTCCAACCGCCGGGAATGTCTTGAAAAGGTCAGGGACGCTGACTATGTCATCGCGGTAAACTCCGCTTTTGATCTGCCCGGTCTTGATCCGGGCACAGAGGAAGGCCTTGATTCAAAACTCATGGATGAAGTCATCGAAGCCGCTCATGCGGCAGGAAAAAAAGTAATCCTGCTCAGCAGCCAGCTCCCCTACGATGCCGCAAGATTTCCTGACGCGGACGCGATTGTACTCTCATACGGATCTGCGCCGATGAAGGAACTGCCCGGGCCAAAAGACAGCTATTCCGCCAATGTCCCGGCCGTGATCTGCGGAATCTTCGGGGAATATGAATTCTCTGGAAAGCTTCCCGTCTCCATTCCCGGAATGGACAGCACCTGGCATTTCACGGATGAAATTCTCTTTGAAAGAGAGATTCAGACAAAAGCGGATTAACGGAAAAACAGGAATTCCTGTTTTTCTTTTCTGCCTGTTATTCCATTTTCTTCATTCGCTCTTTCCGCTTTCAAAGCGCTCTTTTTTCTGCCGCGTCAGAAGTACCGGCACTTCATACACCATCATGGCAATCCATCCGGCAAGATACGACCAGGGAAGAACAGTAAAGGAGAAGCCCATCCGAAACAGCAGCACATAGCAGGAAAGACAGCGGACCGCCATATTGATGATCGAACTGAACAGCGTGATTTTCAGATCACCGGTTCCCCGGAAGTATCCCTGAATCCCGTTGGTCAGTGCCGGAGCGGGATACATGAAGGCAATCAGATGAAGATATTCCGTGCCTTCCCGGATGACCTCGGCATCCCTGGTAAACAGACTCATGATCCCTGAAGCCATGGTATAGAGCACAATCGCGATGACGGCCGAAAAGGCAAGCTCCAGACCGATGCCGTACAGAAAGGTTCTGCGGATCCGTTCCCGGTGATGGGCACCGGCATTCTGGGCCATGACCGAGCTCATGGCATGGGCAATGTTCTGCTCAGGAACGATCGCGAAATCATCGGTGCGGTTGACCGCGTTGAAGGCAGCCGCCGAGGTCACGCCAAGCGTATTGACAAAACCCTGAATGACAAGCTTTCCAAGCTGTACGGAGGACTGCTGAAGGGCACTGACAATCCCGAAGCTGAGCGTTTTCTTCAGAAGCCTCAGATCCACCGTCAGCCATTTTTTTCCAAGCCTCAGCAGAGGAATATTCCGGTAGATATAGATCCAGCAGAGCAGAGCCGAAAGCGCTTCGCAGATCACGGTGCTGACGGCGGCCCCGGTAATGCCGAGTCCGGCATGGACGACCAGAAGAACATCTCCGGCGATATTGAGCACGGTGCTGACCGCCAGGAACAGAAGCGGAGAACGGGAATCCCCCATTGCCCTCAGCATGCTCGCAAAATAGTTGTACATGAAGCTGAACACAAGGCCGCCCATGATAATCCGAAGATACCCGGCGGCAGAGGATGTGATGGAAGGATCCGTATGCAGCAGCTTCATGAGCGGAAAGCTCAGAAGCCCGATCAGAAAACCGGTCACAGCGGAAAACACCCCTCCCGCACAGAGTCCGGTACTGACCTGCCGCTGCAGGGCGGTATGGTCGCCTGCGCCATAGTGATAGCTCACCAGCAGTCCGGCCCCAAGACAGATGCCGTTGGTGAAAAGAAGCACCAGTGTCATGAGCGGATTGCTGGTGCCGACTGCGGCGAGCGCATTCCTGCCCACATAGCGTCCGACGATCATACTGTCCGCCGCGTTGTATGTCAGCTGCAGCAGATTGCCGGCAATCAGCGGAACGGTAAAGCGAAACAGAGCCGGAAGAATCGGTCCTTTTGTAAGATCCTGTGTCATATGGCTTTATCATACCCGCAGTAAAGCCGCTTCGAAAAACGAATTCTTCCCGATGGTAAGATTGGCATGGAACAGAAGCGAGCCGCTTCTATCGACCATCCATGAACCCGCAGAAAAAAGGGGACTGCTTTCCGTCCCCTGATTTTTTCTGATCCATTCTCAGGCAAGCGACTTGCCCAGTGCTTCACAGGCAGAAATTGCGTCTGCATCCGGAGCGTTGTTGGCAATGACCGTACCCGCAACGACTGCGCCATCTGCTGCACAGCGGTCTTCCCAGTCACGCATCCACTGGCCGTCTCCCCATCCATAGGAGCCGAAAAGACCGACTTTCTTTCCGGAAAGGGATCCTTCCACTGACGCAAACATCGGCTCAAACTCCGATTCTTCCAGAACCTCGGAACCCATTGCCGGGCATCCGAACGCGATTGCGTCAAATTCCGATACCTTGTCTGCACTGAATTCCGCGGCTGTAAAACGGCTCACCTCTGCCCCGCCTGCGGTCATTCCATTGATCACCGCGTCCGCCATGGCCTCTGTGTTTCCGGTCTGGCTCCAGTAAACAACTGCTGTTCTGCTCATTTTTCTACTCTCCTTTTTCTGCAGTGATCAGCTGTTCCAGCGTACTGCCGCAGCGGATTGCCTGCCGGCAGATCTCTGTGCACTGCCGATAGCTGCGGAATGTCCGTTCCGCGGATTCCTGGTCTCCATACACTTTCCAGCATCCGACCGCCTTCACCCCTTCTGTCGGGTGATCCATGAATCCCTGTACATCTTCCGGCGGATAGCTCAGAAACAGTCCGATCTCATGCGGAAACGACGCATCCTCCCGGAGATGCCGGGCAGCGACCGCGACACATTTCTCACTGTTTTCCACCGGATAGCCAAGACGCTTCAGAATCCAGGCCGCGGCCGGGTTTTCAAGATCCGCCTTCAGACGGTCCGGCCGGTACAGGTATACCAGCACCTTCCCGCGGCTGTGCCGCATCGGAACCATCCGCAGTCCGTAGCCGTTGATTCTGCGGTTGATATCCCGGATTTCTTCCTTTGCCGAACCGGCATCCTTAACCGTAAACAGATTTCCGGTCTTCAGACCCTTCAGAGTCGGAGAACAATGTTCCACAATGTAGGAATCAGGCATTCAGATCCTCCTGCCGCTTTACCAGCTGATGGTTAGCCTTGACTAACCCACGCCATTATAGTTAGTTATATCTAACCTGTCAATCCCCGCCCATGCATGTGCCCTTCAACTGTTGAACCATTCACATATCCGGCAAAAAAAACATGTCGGATCGATGCCATTCACACCGGTTCCGACATTGGCAGAAACTGTATTTCAGGTCCCCGTCACAATACACGCATGCATGTATTGTCCCGGCCGCTGATTCTTCAATCCATCGGATAAAAACCCTCCCGTGCCTCAGGCGGCTTTCTTCTCATTCCGGTAAGGATCGATGGAAAGCAGAGTGCCCTCTCCTGACGGTTCAATTCCCTCAATCTCTGCCGATGGATTTTTTGTTTTCAGAAAACACGCAACGCGGCTGGCCTGATTCTTCAGCGCCATTTCCACAGGCAGTGTCCCCTGGGGGGTTTCAAGATTCAGAAACATCCTGCCCCGGGCATCCGTGCGGTATGAAACCCGGCTGATGTCACTGTACTTCAGATCAAAGACCTTTTTATTTCCATAACCAAGCATCCTGTCTTCCAGAAAGAACGCCTGTCCGATCATGACCGCATCGGAAAAGGAATCCAGCTCCCTCACTTTTTTCAACGCCAGGGAGGCACCGATTTTTTCCCGGTAATAGACAAACATCACCGCAAACAGAAGGATTCCGAAAACAATGCCGACATAGCGGGGAATGGGATTGCCGGTGGACACATACAGAAAGGCACAGGCAAAAACCACGAGCGCCAGGCCGGGAAGAAAAAAGACATATTTCATCGAAATAAAAGACTGTATATAACGTTTTACCATATGCCGCTATTATATCCTTTTCAGCCATTCTCCGCCTATAATTGGTACGGAGGTATCCGTTCTATGTACAACCGTATGGACCGTGAGGCGCTTTTGAAAATAAAGCAGCGGGAGGAGATGCTGAAAAACCGGCCGATCAGGGAAATCATCGGTATTCTCAACCGCAGCGGCATTGATCTTACTGAGGAGAGGATTGTCAGTGACTATCAGAAAACAAAGGATGTGGAGGAGCTTTCCTCTGCCTATTACCGTCTGTATGAGGATCAGCTGAAACGGCTCGACGCAAAGAACCTGTTCGTGAATTCCGACGCCCTTCCGCGGCTGATTCTGCGGATTATTCCGCTGCACATGAATCCTGCCGATATCGGAGATCCCGGCTTTGTGGATGAATGGCTGCTGGAGATCAGCTCCCGCCAGCCGGTACGGGTCAGCGAAGCAGAACTTGGAAACATCCTGATCTCCCTCATTCATTACGCTGAACGCACCGGTGTGCATAAACTGAATGAGATCGGTCATGTCTTCAGTTACAACAAGGCACTGGTATCCCTGTTTTCCGGGCTTTCGCACCCTTCCGACAGTATGGTCCAGCTGCTTGGGCTGTTCCAGGAGACCTTTCCCGACGCG
Source organism: uncultured Erysipelotrichaceae bacterium (assembly GCA_946537255.1). GTDB lineage: Bacteria > Bacillota_I > Bacilli_A > Erysipelotrichales > Erysipelotrichaceae > Bulleidia. The sequence continues at coordinate 4,702 of CAMNFS010000030.1, read as the reverse complement.
GATCCCGCGATCTGCCCGGCTGTCATGAAAGGACAGCGGACCAGTTAGAAGACCGGCCGTTTTTCTGTGTTATAGTAAAAATAACCAGAAAGGAGCCCTGATATGAAACCAGAAAAAAAAGCATCGGAAATGAGCGTAAAGGAGCTTGCGTCCTATATTGACTATTCTGTTCTGAAGCCGGAGTTTACGGAAGAGCAGATTATTGAACTGACAAAGGACGGGGTCAGACTCGGCTGTGCGACCATCTGTATCAACCCCGGTTATATCAGCCTGTGTGAGCCGTATGTCAGAGGATCAGACACCATGCTGTGCCCGGTGACTGATTTTCCGTTCGGCACCGCATCCACCGAAAGCCGGGTTGCCCAGATCAGGGAAGCCGGCCGTTCCGAACTGGTAAAGGAAATCGACATTGTCGCCAATTTCGGAAAGCTGCGGGCTGGAAAATATGATGAGGTCACCGCGGATCTCAAGGCCTGCGCAGACGCTGCACATGCATGCGGACACGAACTCAAGGTCATTCTTGAAACCGATGCCCTGAATGAGGAACAGATCCGCCGCGGGGTGGAGTGCATCATCGCCGCCGGCGCGGATTTCATCAAGACCAGCACCGGTTTTCTGACCGGTTATGAAGCGGTCGGAGCCGCCGTCAGCGTCATTGAACTGATCATGGATCAGAACAAAGGCCGGGCGAAGATCAAGGGCAGCGGATGTATCCGTACCCGCGAACATTTCCTCACCCTGATCGACATGGGAATCGACCGGATGGGCATCGGCTATAAATCCGTCCCGGTCGTTCTGGATCTTTGATTATTCATACGGACAATGTCCGTATTTTTTTATCCTGAAAGGCAGTCTGTATGGAATTTCTTATTTATCAGCCAAAGGGCACGGACACCGACTGGGAGCGGATCAGCCGTCTGCGCATGCGGATGGAAAAGCGCTCCGCTTCCATCTGCAGCGAGCGGGCGCTTCTCTATACGGAATCCTTCCGGACCACGGAAGGGGAACCGTATATCCTGCGCAAGGCAAAGGCGTTTGCCCATACCCTGAAGCACATGACCATCTATATCGAAAAGGATTCTCTGATCTTCGGCAATCAGGCCAGCCGCTGCTTCGCGGCTCCGGTCTTTCCCGAATACTCCATTGACTGGGTCATCCGGGAACTCGATGAATTCGAACTGCGTGACGGGGATGTGTTTCATATTGATGAATCCGTGAAGAAGGATCTGAGATCCATTCATGCATACTGGCATGGTCATACCCATGAAGACCGGGTCAATGCGCATCTTACCGAAACGCTGCGTCTTGCGGAAAAGCAGGGAATCCTTCATCGCGGCGGTATCTCCATGTCCGGAGACGGGCATATTGTGCCGGATTACCCGACCATTCTGAACCGGGGCTTCCGGGCTTTGATTCACGACGCTGAGGCAGCGCTGAACGGAGAGCTTTCAAAAGAGCAGCGATGGTTCTATGAAAGCGTCATCTGCTCTCTGGAGGCTTCGCTTGCCTGGTTTCGACGGTATGGAGCCCTTCTGAAAAAAGAGGCGGACGCATGCGTGGAGGAAAAACGGAAAAAGGAGCTGCTGGAGCTTTCTGAAATGGCGTCCTCGATGATGGAACAGCCTGCCAGATCCTTTCACGAAGGCGCTGAGGTCTGTTACCTGGTTCATATCCTGCAGATGATCGAATCCAACGGCCACTCCTTCTGCTATGGCCGGTTTGACCAGTATCTGTATGACCTTTACCGGAAGGATAAGGAAAACGGAGTGCTGGACGATGACCGGGCGCTGGAAATCATTACGCATCTTTTCATCATGAACTCCTCAGCCAACAAGGTGCGGCCGTATGGACACACCCGGTTTTCGCAGGGCTATCCGCTGTATTCCAATCTCTGTGTCGGCGGCTATAAACCGGATGGAAGCGACGGAACCAATGAACTCTCCTGTCTCTGTATTGAGGCAATGCATCTGTGCTCACTGGCAGAGCCGAACTTCTCCGCCCGCTTCAACAAAAATACTCCGAAGGAATTTCTGACCGCGTGCGCGCAGCTGATCCGCACCGGGTGCGGAATGCCCTCCATGTTCAATGACGATACCGCAGCCGCGGGTCTTATGGACCTCGGCATACCGGAAGAGGATGCGCTGGATTACTGCCCGATCGGCTGTGTGGAAACCGGAGTCCCGGGCAAATACGGTCACCGCGCCACCGGCATGACCTATGTCAACTGGGGAAAGGTGCTCGAAACCATGCTTTACAACGGCTTCGATCCGAAAACCGGGATCCGTCTTCTGAAAGTCAATGACAGCTCGGACATGGAATCCAGGTTTTCCTCCTTTGACGAGGTATGGAAGACCTGGGAGCGGTTTCTGAAGTATTATTCCGACCTTGCCGTAGAATGCGACCGGATCTGCGATGAGAGCCTGGAGATCTTTGACGCGGATCCGTTTGCGTCCGCCTTTGTCCTTGACAGTATGAAGCTTGGAAAAACACTGAAGGCTGGCGGCTGCCGGTATGATGTCATCTCCCAGTCCAACATCGGCCCAAGCGTCGTCGGAAACTCCCTTCTGGTTCTTAAGCAGCTGGTCTTTGAAGAAAGGAAGCTCACCTTCCGCCAGCTGATGGACGCGATCCGGGACAACTGGACCTCTCCGGAATCCAGACAGATTCTTCGGATGGTAAAGGCAGTGCCCAAGTTCGGAAATGATCTCGACGACGCGGATCTTATGACCGCGGCGGTATTTGATTCCTACCTGAAGCTGCTTCCGGACTATGTCACGGCAAGAAACGGAAAGGGACCGGTGGTTTCCTGCTATACGATGTCCACCTCCAATATCACCAGCTATGTGCCTAACGGACTCGCGGTCGGAGCCACGCCGGATGGAAGATCCGCCGGAAGTCCCCTGAACGAGGGCTGCTCACCGGTACAGGGAACGGATGTAAACGGCCCTACGGCCGTCATCAATTCCGTCTCCAGACTGCCTAACCGCAGGGTCGCGGCAGGACAATTGCTGAACATGCGCTTTTCCCCGGACGCCCTGGCGTCCTCTCAGGATCTTGAAAAGTTTGTCTCTTTTCTGCGGGTGTCCCGGAAAAAAGGCATCTACCACAACCAGTTCAATGTCGTCTCTTCAAAGACGCTACAGGAAGCCAGAAAGCATCCCGAACAGTATACGGGTCTGATCGTAAGGGTAGCTGGCTACTGTGCCCAGTATGTTTCTCTGATGCCGGAGACCCAGGAGGCAATCATCGCCCGTACGGAAAACAGCTGGACCTGATGCCGGAACCGTTTCAAGGCCGGAATATCCACTCCGGCCCTTTTCATGATCTTTCGAAAGTCCTCTGCGCTTCCGGTATGAACGGCGTCAGAAACAAAGAGCCGTCCTTTCCGCTCATGGAAAGGGCATAATACTTTGTTTCCCCATCGACGCTGTATGAGATTCCGCAGTTTGGAATACTGCCTTCAAACAGCAGCCTTACATCAATCGGATGTTCCGGCAGGAAGGTTTCCTGGTGATAGAGTTCGGTCATAGTAAAGTGCGGCATGTCATCCTCCATTGACTGAAACCCAAGATCATGGATTCTGAAATCCTTCACTCTCCGGCCGGTGAAGAATATCACCTCTGCCCCGTTTTCATGGCCGGGAACACTCACATTGACCAGATCATCTTCGTGGGTCAGGTAATCTTCCGGATAATGAACCGAAACCGGATGATCCGGATCCTGCGGAAGCAGCGATGAATAATCAATCATCGAGCCCTCTGCCGCTTCATAATACCCATATCCAAGATACGGCATCCGGAACAGCTTCACCGCCTTGCCGTCCCCGTCCGTTGTAAGACGCATCACAACCGGCTCTGTCCGGTCTGCCTGCGCGGCTTCCGCAGTTTCAAAGATCCGCCACTGAATGGTTTCATCCACCGGAAGTAAAACCGCGGCAGAACTTTCCGGGTACAGCCTCAGAAGCGTCCGCTCTTCCCCATACCAGTCGGTCTTTTCCTCTTCAAAGGCAGCGGGCTGAATCAGGATGGACTCCGGCTGACGGTACCAGCAGAAGGCATAGAAGGTTTCATTCTTTTTCACATTTCCTTCCTGATGGAAACCGCTGGCAGGACGGTGAAATACATGATATCCGGACGGCGTCAGATTCTCTGTCTGAAATACTTCTTCCGCAAGCCAGGAATCCCCGTTTCCAAGAAAGCGAAGGGCAATCACATCCTCCTGGTTCACCCGGCAGGAAAGCACCATGAAATCCTCCGGATAATCCGTTCCTTCCTTTTCAATCCCTTTCCTTCCGTTCAGGGTGAAGGTCATCTGCCGGATTCCATCCGGACCGGACGGATACAGATTCCCAAAGGTTACCCCTAGATCTGCCTCCCAGGTATTCTGTATATCATGCACTGTCACATTGGACGATGCGTCAGTGAAATCAAGAATGATTCCGGCATCCTTCTTTTTTCCCTGCACCGAAAGCGCGTAACTGCCGGAAAACCAGTCTGTTTCCTGCTCTGCATGAACCGCTGAAGCAGCCGGTTCCTCAGCGTTTTGAGTCTTTGAATCCGCAACTGGCGCCGCCTTTCCACAGGAAAAAAGAAGAAAGGAAACTCCGGCCGCGATCAGCCATTTCTTCATAGCATCCTCCTTTAATGTCCTGAACCTGTCAGAAGCTTTTAATTTGACCGTTTCTTCTCTGCCCCATCCCGGA
>CAMNFS010000029.1 GCA_946537255.1 uncultured Erysipelotrichaceae bacterium | reverse complement strand
TCGTCATCTTGACAAGACGCAGGATGGACGGGTTCAGCGGCTGGTACAGATAGGAGACCGGCTCACTCATACGGTCAGCAGCCATGGAGTACTGAATCAGGTCATTGGTTCCGATAGAGAAGAAGTCTGCGTACTTGGACAGCTGATCCGCAAGAACCGCAGCTGCCGGGATTTCAATCATACAGCCGACTTCAACATTGTCCGCAACGGCAACACCTTCCTTGATGAGTTCCGCTCTTGCCTCATCATAGCAGGCCTTGGCATCCTTGAATTCCTGAACGGTTGCGATCATCGGGAACATGATGCAGAGCTTGCCGTATACACTCGCTCTCAGCAGCGCACGCAACTGGGTGCGGAATACATCCTTCCGGATCAGGCAGAACCGGACAGCGCGGACACCGAGGAACGGATTCATCTCTTCCGCAAACTCATAATAGTTCAGCTTCTTATCGCCGCCGATGTCAAGTGTACGGATTACAACCGGCTTGCCGTTCATTCCTTCAAGAACCTGCTTGTATGCGGCAAACTGCATTTCCTCATCGGGGAAGTCATCCTCACTCTTCATGTAGAGGAACTCGGTGCGGAACAGACCGACGCCTTCGCCGCCGTTTTCATTCACGCCTTCGACATCCTTCGGTCCGCCGATATTGCCTACCAGAAGTACCTTGTGTCCGTCCGTGGAAACAGACGGTTCATTCTTGAGTGCCTTGAGGGCTTCCTTCTGTCTGCGGAATTCTTCTCCCTTTGCGGCATACTCTGCCTTCTGTTCCTCAGTCGGATTCAGAATCACTTCGCCGTTGATCGCATCAAGAATCACTTCATCGCCTGCTTTGGCAGCTTCCAGAATACCCTTGACACCGACTACCGCAGGAATCTCCAGGGATCTGGCCATGATGGCGCTGTGGCTGGTACGGCCGCCGATTTCGGTTGCGAATCCCTTCGCGAATTCCTTGTTCAGGGAACCGGTGTCACTCGGTGTCAGATCCTTGGCGACGATCACGACCGGTGTATCGATGGTTGCGAGGTTCGGAATCACCTTTCCGCAGAGATTGCATTCCAGACGGAAGGTAACGTCCTTGATATCTGCGGCACGCTCCTTCATGTAGGCGTCCTCCATGGATTCAAAAATCGAAATCATCATGTTGGCAACCTGCTGGGTGGCGTATTCCGCGTTGACCTTATCGTTGCGGATGGAATCTTCAATCTGGCTGCGCAGTTCCGGATCAGAAGCCATCATCAGATGAGCGTCAAAAACAGCCAGTTCCTCCGGCGCAAGCGACAGCGCTGCGACCGCTTTGATCTTCTCAATGTCTTCAACCGTCTTTTCAAAAGCCGCATTGAGTTTTGCGAGTTCAGTTTCAGGATCAGACTGATGCATCTGAATCTCCAGAGTAGGCTGTTCCAGTTTGTAGACTTTTGCAATAGCGATTCCCTGTGAAGCGGCAATTCCTTTAAGCATGATTGCGTCATTCCTCCTTATTATGCATCTGTGTGCATTCTGCAATCGTATCCAGTACGTCCGCGATCGAGTTCATTGAAAGAAGACGCGCATCGTCAATGACGATACCATACTCTTCCTCCACCCTCAGCATGAAATCCATCACATCGTAGGGTCCCATTCCAAGTTCACGGAATGTGGAATTCTCGGTTACGGCAATGTGACGTCTTCCATATTCTGATGCCAGCTGCTGCAAGAACAATGATCGTTCCATACAGGGATACTCCATATCTGAAATTTTATCATCAATCCGGACTATAAGTCCAGATTGTTGAAAAACTCGGCAAGTGCTTTCCGCTTCATCCGCTTCAGCTGCGAATAGCGGAAGTACAGATACATCCAGGCATCCGATGAAGACTCAAAGTACTCCTTCCGGATCAGCTCCCGGGTTTCGGCTGTACAGCGGCCCAGAGCTTCGTGGATTCTGTCCACATATTCTCTGTCGCTTCTGCGTTGTTTTTCATCATATGTCCTGCTGTCTGCGGAACGAAGGCGTCTTACTGCGGCAAGGTAGCTGCGGCTGATGTGCCCCATGATGAGCTTCTGCTCATTCGGGGATAAAGAATGAATGGGTAAAATAAATTCTGACATGGATTTTCCTCATGAAAAAAAGAATGACAATGCGGTTATCCGATCAACGGAAACCGGGGATGGAAAAAAAAGAATTTTCAGATATGGACCTTGGTCAGGAACAGGAATACGTACGGAAGAGAAAAAAGAACTGACGGCTCACATTTGCCTTAAGCCTCCTTCATCTGTAAACTAATCATATACTTTCGCAGTGCAAATGCAACCCTGTGAAAGTCCTGGAATGATTCCAGAGAAACGGAACACTGAAACGGTTATGACTGAATTCAAAAAAAGCACCGCTATGTCCACCCAGCGGATTCTGATATCACTCTTTATTTTTCTTCTGATGCCGGCCATCCGGTTTCTGATCCGGAACTGGATCGGAAACGATACCCTGGCTCTGATGTTCGCACTGAACTTCTGTGTATGGCTGCTGATCATCTATGACTGGGAACTGTTCGGCCTGCACTGGCTGCGGGCGAAAGCAAATATTCCCGATACGCTGCTCTACTCCTTCATCGGGATGATTGTGATCTTTATCTGGACCTATGTGGACCTGCACTTTCTGAGAGGAACCGTGCTGCTTCCCAATCCGGCGGACATCCGCAGATATCCGATTGCCTATCCGGCGGTGATCATTGCCTTCAGCTTCTCGCTGTCTGCCCTTGTCAATATCACATTCAAATGCGTCACGGACCATTTCAAGATGCATGCCGGCGAAGCGATCATGATTCTGATCTCCGGTTTCCTGTTCGGATTCGTTTATACCATCTGCATTACTCCGGCAAGACCAGCGCTGTTTTTTCCGACCTATCTCTATAACGTGATTCTGATCTGCGCGCTGTCCTATCTCTACAATCAGACCCATTCCTTCATTCCCGGCATTCTTGCGATGGGAACCGCCTATCTGATCCTTACAATCCTCATTCTCTTCTGAGCAGGGCGCTGCCCTGTTTTTTTCTTTCTGCGCAGAAAAAAAGCGGAGACCATTAGGACTCCGCCCTTTCCTGACTGGTTGACTTATTCTGTTTCAATGAGACCGTATCCGCCGTTGTTGCGGCGATATACTACCGAGATCTTATCGCTTTCATCATCCGTGTAGATGTAGAAGTCATGATTTGACAGTTCCATCTGCATGATCGCTTCCTCAAGATCCATTCTTTCCGCTGTAAGCGTCTTGGTCTTTACCGGAATATCAATATCCTCTTCCTCCGCTTCCAGCAGGAACGCTTCTGCCAGAGACTCACGGTGACGGCGGTTCAGACGGGTTTTCTGTCTGCGCAGCTGATCTTCCAGCTTGTCAATCGCAATATCAACTGCGGAATAGATGTCTTCATGTTCCACTTCGGTTCTGAGAATACCGACTCTGGTAGGAATAGTTACTTCAATTTTCTGGGATGCCGGATAAACTCTTACGACTACACGGGCAGTGACATCATTGTCAATGAGAAGATACTTCTGAAGCCCGGAAAGTTTCTTCTCAATCTTCTGCCTCATGGGCTCCGTAATGGTTACATTTTTCCCAACAATTTCAAAACGCATACATTATCCTCACTTTTCTATCAGTAAATACGATCTGCATTGTCAATTGTCATTTCATCGCGCTTTATGGCTGTCTTTATTATAGCAAAGATGACACCGCATGGTGAAAAAAATAAAGGCGGAACCTGTTATTCCGCCAGAGACCGCAGCCATTGAAAGATCACCGTCATCGCATAGCTGTCCATACCGCAGTATTCTCTCAGATGCCGGGCAATCTCCTCTCTGTCAATGTCCTCCTCTTCCTGATCAAGATGCCGCCATTCAAAAACCGCTTCCATGCCCTGATGAATATCGAGATCCTGATACCCTCTTTCTCCCATCAGAGACATGATTTTTTTGAGCGTCCAGATTCCCGACATGCGGACATCATAGACCAGGCCGGAGGTAAACGGCATCTGCAGATCCTTCATCCGCTCATTGATGGAAAGCAGTCTGTCATGAAGATCCGGACAGCGCTCCGCAAGTTCCTGAATGCGCAGTTTCTCCGCTCCGTCGGCATTGTATGCAATGACGGTTCCATGGTCAGGAATATCTTTGACCAGGCTTTCCGCCATTTCCCGGCGGTCATCATGCACGGAGAGAAACACCCGGTGTCTGAGAGTCCCGTCCTTCTCCATGATGTGAAGACTGTACTCAAAGGGAAGGACCATATACGGTTTCATCCCTTCATAGGGCGGAACGGCAAAGCACTCCCACTCAAAATCCAGAAAACTGATCGGAAAGGTGACATCGCTGAGCCAGGCGGAAAGCGCTGCCTTGTCCGCGAACAGTCCGCCGCTGCGGTCCGCCATGATTTCCGCATACTGCATGCGGCTTCCTTCAATCCGGCTTACATCCGCTTCCTTCAGGGTTTCGATCCCCTCTTTCAGCATGTCATAGCGGTACCTTGCGCCGGTAAGATTCAGGATGGAATTATCCGGAACAGTCGTTTCATGCGGAAAGCATTCCTCGTAATACCGGCAGCGGGATCGACCGGTGCATTTTTGCGTCCGAAACGGTTCCGGCATATTGTCCGTATTCAAAAGAGCCATATCCTTCAGAACAGCCGTCAGATCCCGCATGTTTGCCTTGACGGCATCTTCAATCCGGATGGTCGGATTATTATGTCCGTTATAAAACGAATCCGAGACAATGAACAGTTCCTCCGGATCCAGCTGATCCTTCCGGACATATTCCGCATTGAGATGAATAATCCGGTAACGGCCAAGCGGGATGTGAAGATGTTCCAGCACCCAGACCACCCCGCAGTAGAACTGCATGTCATCATTCCGCGGGTACATGCCGTTGAACTGAAAATACAGATCAAACCGGTCGTTCACCCGATGCAGAAACGGTACCTTGACGCGCAGTCCGCCATATTCAAACCTGGCCCGCATCAGCCATTCCTCTGTTTTCAGAGCTTCCATGGCCAGTCCGGGGTCATCATTTCTTTCTCCCCGGAAACAGTCGGTAATCCCAAGCTTCCTTGCGGCAAGATCCGCTATGGTCTCATCCATCCGCACAAAACTCTGAAACGGTTCCCGTTCACGCACCTGATCCAGAGCGAACAGACGATGACAGCGGTTGTATTTTTTACAGTCCGAAATATGAAACATAACTACCTCAGAAAACGAAACTTCCGTTGCGGAAGACCGGCACCTCACTGCCGTCTTTCGTGATTCCATCCGCCATAAGATCCTCTGTGCCGAACATGAAATCCACATGGACGGAACTGACATTGGAGCCAAGAGCCCGCAGTTCTCTGTCACTCATGGTTTCCCCGCCCTCCATGCAGGTCGGATAGGAAGCGCCAAGGGCCAGGTGGCAGGCGGCGTTTTCATCAAAAAGAGTCTCGTAGAACATCAGATTCATCCGGGAAATCGGGCTGTCATACGGTACCAGTGCCACTTCCCCAAGACGGACGGATCCCCGGTCCGAAGAAAGAATGCTTTCCAGGGTCTTCTTTCCCTTTGCGGCATGATATTCCACAACCTTTCCCCTGTGAAAGGTAAAGCCGAAGCGGTCAATCACATGACCGTTTTCCACAAGCGGTCTTGAGGCCACGACAGTTCCTTCCGTCTTCCGGCAGTCGGGAGTGGTAAACACTTCCTCCGTCGGAATATTCGGATCAAACATCTGCCCTGTCTGCAGAGCAAGCTCACTGTTTCCGCCCCATATATGATTTCTGACCAGAGGTACAAGAAGATCCGTCCCGATACTGTTTCGGAAATGAAGCGCCTTGAACTGATATTCATTCAGGATCCGGCAGTGATTCTGTATGGTTTCTCCGTGTTTTCTCCAGTTTCTGACCGGATTGCCCTTCCGGTTCAGACATACGGTTTCAAATATGGCATTGTACAGTGCCTCAACGGCCTTCTGATCATCCCTGATATCAGGAAACACCTTCCGGGCCCAGACCGGGTTGGGAAGTGCCGCCACTGTCCATTGTCCAAGCGACTTGGTGGTATACTCCTGCACCGGCTTCAGGCCCAGGCTGCGGGATCTGCGGATCCGTCCGCTCTTTTCCTCATCACAGCCTTTATAGATACCGGGTATTTCGGAAATGATATGAATATAGGCACTGCCTCTTGCCTGTTCTTCCCTTGCCCGCAGAAGCTCCGATTCATCCACCCGGCTCAGGGCTTTTTCGTCTCCATAATAAAGATCATTGCGGCTGGCAGCCATATCCTCATAACGGATCACAACCCGGCCGGCATGGTTTTCATAGGCAGTCTTCTGCAGCAGATGGGCAAACTCCTGATGCTCGACAGGAATACGGATCACAACCTCCTGTCCTTCCTTCAGGTTGATTCCGGCGATAATCAGTGCCGCATACTGCTTCAGTTTTTTTGGATCAGGCATTTTCAGTCTCCTCCCCGATATAGTTGAGTCCCGCTGTTCTCAGCAGCCGGACGTAAGTAAATTCTCCTGGCTGATAGGGTCTTTTCGCCCTGAAGCGCACACATCCATCCACATTGTCCGGGGCATGCATGTAACTGCGCCCGATATACATGCCGGTAAGCGGATCTTCCCGTTCCACCAGAACCTCCGTCACTTCTCCGACATGACTTTCAAGGCGTTCTCTTCCGATCCGACTCTGAAGGGACATCAGTTCATCCAGCCGCCGCTTCTTTTCCGCTTCATCCGCAAGTTCTTCCATATCGAAAGCCTGGGTGCCTTCCTCCTTCGAATAGGCAAATGCCCCCATCCGGTCAAAGTGAACCTCCTCAAGAAGAGAGAGGCTTTTCTGATGATCCTCAGGGGTTTCGCTTGGAAAGCCGGCAATCAAAGTCGTACGAAGCACCGCTTCCGGAAAGGATTCCCGGATTTTCCTGCAGCGTTCCACGATCAGCGCTCTGCTTCCCCTGCGGTTCATGTCCCTCAGAATCCGGTCACTTCCATGCTGAACAGGGATATCAAAATAAGGCAGGACGTGTCTGCATTCGTGCATGGTATCGATCAGATCATCCGGTATCTCATCCGGATACAGATACAGAATCCGGATCCACTTGATTCCCTTCAGTTCATCGAGTCTTCTGAGAAGTTCTGACAGCATCAGTTTTCCATAGAGGTCGATGCCGTAACGGGAACTGTCCTGAGCAATGAGATTCAATTCCTTTACGCCGATGGAAATGAGATATTCCGCTTCGTCGACGATCTCCTGCAGGGGTCGTGAGACAAACGGTCCGCGGATCAGAGGGATGGCGCAGTAACTGCAGCGGTTGTCACAGCCGTCCGCAATCCTCAGATATGCCATCCACGGCTTGTCGGAAAGCATGCGCGGTGTCTTTCCATAGGTATTGTGGATTGTTACGCCAAGCACCCCGGACAGGATTTTTCCAAGGTTTGGATATTCATCAATCGCGATAAAACGGTCGACCTCCGGCATTTCCTTTTCCAGCTCCTTCTTGTAGCGCTGTGAAAGACATCCCATTACGATCAGCTTCTGAAGCCCGGTCTCCTTGTAATCCGCCGCTTCGAGAATCGTATCGATCGCTTCGCTTTTTGCGCTTTCGATAAACCCGCAGGTATTGATAATCATGGCGTCCGCCTGTTTCCACGAAGTCGTGATCTCAAGCCCGCTTTCTCTCAGCAGGCCCAGAAGATTTTCCGTGTCAACCAGGTTTTTCGCGCATCCCAATGAAATCACTCCAATTTTCATAACATCACCGCAACCATTCTAACATATCGCAAAAAACGCTCCTCAGGAGCGCTTCGCAAATGCTGTATGACATTTCGGACAGACTACTTCGCCTTCACCCCGTCCTTTTTCAATCCGGCAGATCTGATGACACTTCGGACACAGAACATACCGATGGCCGGAATCCTTCAGACTGAGCATGAAGGCCTTGAAGGAGCGCCGCGGCACCACGGTCCATTTCAGAAACTTTTCGTTTTCTTCCCTTCTCGCGGCGATATTTCTGGAAAAGACCCGGATATTCAGAAGTACCAGTACCGCCAGGGAGGCATAGGTCAGAAACGGTGCCCGGGCGATCATGCCGGCAATATTGATCACAAAGGCAAGAAACAGAAGGAACATGCCAAGCTGATCATATCCATATCTTCCCCGCATGAAGCGGGCTATTTCATCTATGATTCGGTTCATACAGTTTCCTCCATTCAATCGCAAGCGTAATGCCGAATACCACCAGGAAGATTCCTCCCCCTGCCATCACATCACTGATGAAATGCTTTCCGGCCGCGATTCTTGAAAGCGCGATGATCATCGTAAAGCAGAAAGCGCCAAGGCCAAGTTCCCATCTTTTTACACTGCACTCCGGAAACAGATCCGGAATCAGTACCGTCAGAAAGGAACACGCGGCACAGTAGGTATGTCCGCTTGGAAACGAGCGGTACAGATCATCCCGGACCGCAAAGCCCTGAATTTTCAGCCATTCCTGAAACTCTGCGCCTTCCTGGATGATGGCAAGATACCGCGGCCTGCCCCAGGTGAACTTGCAGATCTGAACAATCACAAATCCCAGAACAATAACCAGCAGCCCCATTCTCAGGAACCGTATCACCCGCTCAGACTGTTCCGGACACGGCAGCTTGCGGACCAGGAAAAACAGACCGGACCAGCATGCGGCCGCAAGCAAGAGATCAGGAATTCTTCCCGGATCAGGACACGCAAGGATATAGGCCGCGCCTCCGCACAGAAGGAAGACCGCCATGTTCGCGCCGGATTTTTTATCCCGGTAGAGAAACAGGCAGTTGAGAATCCAGGCACTGATCAGAAACATCGGCATCGGTCCGACCCTGGCCCCGAACTGCACAAACAGATCCGAAGCGGAGGCGGTCATATTCTCGGAAAAGGAAAGATCGTATATGGAAAGCGCAGAAAGCATCAGCAGATAGACAATCACAGCGGCAAAAAATGAAAGGCTTCTTTTTGATTTCATCTGAGATTCTCCTTTCTGATCCGCTGTCCGCAGTAAAACGAACACCTGTATCTTACGCGTTGATCCGGGTCACTTCAAGTCTTGCATGAAACGCATCGCGGCTTGGTGTCTTGCCGTCAATCCGGTAAATCTGATCCGAGTATTCATAGAAAAGACTGACGCTGGTCCCGTATTCCACCTCATGTTCATAATTGATCTGGATCGTCTTTACCGCATAGACCTCATGAAAATGCACATCGAAAAGATCATCCATCCAGTCAAGATACCGGGTATTGTTCACATGCCCGTTCAGATCGATATCGGAATAAACAGCAGTACGGATGGAAGCAGGCCGGTCGGAATTGATCTTCCGGATCGCCATCGGCAGTTCGATGCCGGTTTTTTCCGGAATGCCTGGCACCTCTATGCCGTAATCCTGAGGAGAAATGAAGGTCCGCTTCTTCTCATCAATCAGCAGCCAGAGCGAGGATCCCTGAAACAGAAGCCGGTTTTCGCTGTCCCGTCCTTCATAATAGCGCGGGAACACCATATGCGCCCGTTCTCCTGCCCAGGTTGAAAACTGAACTTCCTCATCATAGAGAATCGGCCGTTCCATGACGATTCTCATTCTGGAAATCACCCAGAGCAGTCCCCGGTCCAGCGTCCTGTCCCTTGTCACGCCTGCACCTTCCACATCGGCAATACTCATCTCCTGAAGAATGGAAAACAGCGCTGACATACGCAGGCGCTGAAATCTGTCACAGTGAGATGACACCATTCGAATAGTGCGTGTCAGAGGCTCAGGCATTCGCTTTCGCCTTTTCTGCCTGAGCTTTGCGGATCGCTTGGATCACATCCCTCACAGTCGCGAGGTTTTTCCAGGTATCCTCAGGAATCCGGATATCAAACGCACCTTCAATCTTTGTCATCAGCATGATAAAACTCATGGAATCCGCCCCAAGATCACGGTTGATGACCGTATCCATGGTGATGTTCTCCGTTTCCGTTTCCGGCAGACATACATGAATAATTTTGAGCAGTTCCTGCAGCATTTCCTGATCACTCATAATAGTTCCTCCAGTTTCCATCTTCTGATTTTTCCTGTCTCCGTCCGCGGCAACGGTTCATCAAGGACACGGATATTGAGAATGCGGCGGCTCATCGGCTGTCGGAGGTTGAACTGATCCACAGCCTGCCGTACCTTCTCCTCATCCATTCCGTTTCCTGCAACCAGAGTCAGCGTGTCGTAAAGAATCACGAGAGCAATCTCATTCCCAAGCGATTCCGAAATCTGTTTTTCCCATTCCGGGCAGAATATTTTTTCTCCGTTGGGAAGAACAAGCACATCATTTTTTCTTCCGATGATATGAAGCCTGCCGTTTTCATCCAGAAAACCAAGATCCCCGGTATGCAGAACCCCGTTCTTCAGTACCGCTTCGGTATCCTGAGGTTTTTTCCAGTATCCTTCCATCATGCATGGAGTGGATACGAGCACTTCCTTATCTTCGGAAATGACGGCCTGAGTGTCCGGACAGAGATCCATCGCAAAGGGATCCTCTCCGTTTACGGAAATCGCAAGTCCGCTTGCGGTTTCGGAAAGACCGTATCCAAAGCTGACGCGGATGCCGCGGGACTGGATGGCCCGAATGGTTTCCATCGTGCAGGGAGCCGCTCCGATGAGAACCGTATGAACCGATTCCGGAATGCTTTCCGTCGCAAACAGATAATTCAGAAGCGTCGGAACCGTGACAAGTATTGTCGCTTCATAAAGGCGTAAATCTTCCGTATAACAGCGCATCCCCCGGCCGATCCCGACACAGGCGCCGAAAGAAAGCGGCCACAGCAAAGTACATACAAGACCGAACACATGGTTCAGCGGAAGCAATGAAACAATCGTGTCATTTTCATTGCACGCAAGCATCTGCTGGCCGTTCCAGGCCGAAAAGGAAAGCGCCTTCTGCGAAAGCACGACCGCTTTATTGCTGGAAGTAGTACCGCTGGTAAACAGAAGCACACAGCCGCCGTATGCATCCCGAAGCGGCTCAGCCGTGGGCAGATCGTGACGGTCCGGCAGAATTCTGTCGATTCTGTATTCCTGGATCATCCTGAGAACGGCGTCTTCCGGCAGCTGCGGGTCAAGAAGCACTGTCCGCTTGCCGGCGATTGCCGCCGCAAAAAAGTCAACAATCCAGGCGATTGAAGCAGGCCCGTACAGTCCGCAGCAGACACATCGGTCCTCTTTCAGTTCTTCGCTCCGGTTCATGACCAGATCATAAAGCTGCCCGTAGGTCACGGTTTCCATTCCGCCCGAACGGAAAGAACGGATCGCGGGACGGTCAGGCCATTTCTGCCTGCCCTGTTCAATGATGTCGGTAAAATGATTGCATTTCATGCTTTTATACTATCATATTTCACTGCCTTGAAGCATGAGAATCGAGCAGATCCCGGTTTTCTTCCATGCGCAGAAATTCCCTGGTTCTCTCCATTTTCGGATTGCTGAAAAACTCCCGGGACGGTCCCTGTTCCACGATTTTCCCGTTCTCCATGAAAATGGAATGGGAAGAGACATTTCTCGCAAACCCCATCTCATGTGTCACTACAAGCATCGTCATTCCCTCTTCCGCAAGCTGGCGCATGACCGCAAGCACTTCTCCGATCAGTTCCGGATCCAGGGCGGAAGTCGGCTCATCGAAATAGATGATTTCCGGATCCGTCGCAAGCGCTCTTGCGATGGCGACTCGCTGCTGCTGGCCGCCGGAAAGCTGGCTTGGATAATAGTCAGCACGATCCGCCATACCGACCTTTTCAAGCATCCGCATTCCCTTCTCTTCGGCGGTCTTTCTGTCCGTTCTTCTTGCGATGATGAGTCCCTCTGTCACATTCTGCAGCGCGGTCTTGTTGAGGAACAGATTGTAATTCTGAAATACGAAGCCGGTACGCATGCGGACCGCGTGAATCTGCCGGCGGGAAACAGAGGAAAGATCAAGCGTCTCGCCCGCGAAAATCAATGTACCGCTGTCGGCCTTCTCAAGAAAATTGATGCAGCGCAGAAAGGTTGTCTTACCGCTGCCGGATGGACCTAATACGGAGACGACATCTCCCTTTTCAACCGCGAGGCTCACGCCATCGAGTACGACATTGCCGTCAAAGCTTTTGTGCAGATTCTGTATTTCCAGAACACTCATAGTCAGTTTCTGCTGCCTCCATAGGAATTCAGGCGTTTTTCGCCATAGGCCTGCACGCGGGTCAGTACAGTGGAAAAGATCAGATAGATCAGCGCGAGTTCAAGATAGAGCGCCATGAACTGATAGGTTCTGCCGGCAATGCGCTGGGTCGCGAAAAACATCTCCGCAACGGTGATATTGGCCGCAAGGCTCGTATCCTTGACCATTCCGATCAGGGAATTGAACAGCGGCGGGAAGGCCGTGCGAAAGGCCTGGGGAAGGACAATTCTCATCATGATCTGGGCATAGTTCATACCGACACAGTACCCGGCTTCCAGCTGTCCTGCAGGCACGGATTCAATTGCCGCCCGCATGGTCTCCGCGCAATAGGCCCCTTCATTGACCGCAAAGACCGCCACCGCAGCCGGAAAGGCTTCCACCTTGATGCCGATGCTCGGAAGTCCGAAAAACACCACATACAGCTGTACCAGAAGCGGCGTTCCCCGGATCACCCAGATATAGAAACGGGCTGCCTGACGCAGTACCGGCACCTTTGCGTACTGGATCATTGCCGTAAAAACTGCAATGATCATCGCCAGAAAAAACGCAATGAGGGTCAGCGGTATTGTTACGGTAAGACCCGGAATCAGGATTTTGAAAAAGGATTCCAATAGTAGTTTCAAGATATCTTCACTCATGATTTACCTGCTTTTGATATTGTATCGGGAAGGACTGATTTTGTCTTATCAGATGATCCCGCAAAAAAACCGGTTTCCCGGTTCTGACAGTTACCAGGGCTTTTTCCCGGTCAGAAGTTCAAACGCCTCTGCATACTTGGCAATGGTCTTGTCGATAATCTCCTGCGGAAGCGTATATCCGCTGTCAGGATTCGCCTTCAGCCAGTCTCTTACAAACTGCTTGTCATAGCTTGGCTGGGGTTTCCCCTTTTCATATCCGTCCTTGGGCCAGAAACGGCTGGAATCCGGGGTCAGCATTTCGTCCGCGAGGACTACTTCACCCGCTTCATTCAGTCCGAATTCAAACTTTGTGTCCGCAATGATGATGCCGCGGGAATCCGCGTAGTCCGCGCATTTCTTATAAAGCGCAAGGGTCGCGTTCCTGATTTTCTCCGCGTATTCTCTGCCCTTGCCCGGGAATTTCTTCTCCAGCACTTCCACCGACTGTTCAAAGGAAATGTTTTCATCATGATCGCCAAGCTCCGCCTTGGTGCTTGGGGTATAGATCGGCTCCGGAAGTTTTTCGGATTCCTGCAGTCCTTCGGGCAGAGCAATGCCGCATACCGTTCCGTTTTTCTGATAGGAAGCCCAGCCGCTGCCGGTGATATAGCCGCGCACAATGCATTCAATCGGCAGCATCCTCAGTTTTCTGCACAGCATGGACCGTCCTTCAAAGGCCGGATTCCGGAAGAATTCCGGCATCTCCTTCGTGTCGGTGCTGATCATATGATTCGGAATAATGTCCTCCGTCAGGCGGAACCAGAATTCCGACATTCCGGTCAGGATCTTTCCCTTGCCGGTAATCGTGTTGTTCAGAATGACATCAAAAGCACTGATCCGGTCACTCGCAACCATGATCAGGGTGTCGCCGTTGTCATAGATCTCTCTAACCTTCCCGCTTGTGACAGGTTTGAATTCCTTCATCGTTTTATCTCCTTTTTCTTCCGCGCACTATCTTAGCACGCTTTCAGATCATCAGGCGAAGTTTCTCATCCATCAGCCGTACCGTAATGTCATCCGACTGACAGCTGATCTCTCCGTCGGTATGAACCCATACCGGTATATCGCTCTTCATGCGGACCTCTTCTGCCCGGTACAGATACACTTCATTCTTCCCTGCGTGCCTGCCGCTGTAGGCCAGCGGAAACAGCCGGAAGAAATCCAGTGTTCCAAGATTTCCGGCCGTGCAGACATCCAGCAGGCCATCCTGATCATCCGCCTCGGGAGCGAACATGAACCCGCCGCCCTCATAGCGATGATTCATGACCGCCGTAAACATGCAGGAAGGAAAATCAAGACGTCTTTCTTCCGAAAAGACCGTACAGTGAAACTTCTTCATGGCACGGATCGTCTCTGCTGCAACACCAAGATAGACGAGTTTTCCAAGATGAACCGCATTCAGCAGTTTTTTCAGATTCGAAATCTGCACACCCCGGCAGATTTCCGCATCCCAGCCCATCCCGGCGCTGACATTGAAACGGACATGGCGTTCTCTTTTCACAATGGAAGGATCTGTCCTCAGGGTAAGCGGGTCGATGATGTTGACCTCGGTATGAAAGATCACCTCACCGACATCGATTTCCCTTCTTGTCTTTCCTTCAAGAATCCGCCGCGCCAGTTCCTCAGCAGAAACACCAGGACACAGATGACGGGCAAGATCATTGGCGCTTCCAAACGGAAGAAATCCAAGCTGACACTTCTGGAAGTCGGCGATCCCATTGATCGCTTCATTCATCGTCCCGTCCCCTCCGACTACAATTAGATTCACTTTTCTGCCGGTGCAGGTAAGATCATGGACAATTTCCTGAACCCCGCGGTTCCGGCTGGACCAGTGTTCACAGATTTCATGTCCTTCAAACATGGGCACAATCCGCTGCCAGAACGCTCCGGTTTTCCCGCTGGCTCCGGCCGGATTGATGACTGCATCAAATCTCATCCGCTGTTTCCTCAGAGACTGTTCAGCTTGGCTGAAACAAGCCCGCAGATTTCCTGAGGAACCATGCCGGAAATATCCCCATGATTGGCACCGATTTCCTTGACGACGGAAGAGCTCAGAAAGGAGTATTCCGGACGGGCAATGAGAAGCAGGGTCTCGATCCGGTCATTGATATACATGTTGGCTGTGGCATTGAGCAGTTCATACTCATAGTCCGATACCGCCCGGATGCCGCGGATGATCGCCGAGGCCTGAATCTTTTTCGCATACTCCACCGTCAGCCCGCTGCCGATTTCCACGGTGATGCGGTCCCGCTCAGGAAGACTCCGGAGGCAGGCTTCGATCATCTGCCTGCGCTCTGTTTCCGTAAACAGAGATTTCTTGGCGGGGTTGCGCATGATCAGAACCGTCACTTCATCGTAAAGGGAAACGGCACGCTTGATAATATCCAGATGGCCGTTGGTAATCGGGTCAAACGTACCCGGATAGCATACCTTCATAGTCAATCTCCTTAACTTGTAGGAATTTATGTGCTTATGGTAACATATTTGCGGTCGATTCAATACGTTAAGGAGGATAATCGCCCGATGAGCAAGAATTTTGAAGACCTTCTTTCCAAGGTCAGACAATGCAGTAAAAAGGTTCTTTCCGTCGCATGCGCGGAAGATGAGGCAGTACTGGAAGCGGTAAATGAAGCACACCGGCTTGGGATCGTGGATGTGATTCTCACAGGAGACGAGGACAGAATCCGTTCCATCACCGCAAAGCTGAACATTGACGCCGGTCAGTTCCGCATCATTGATGTCAAGGATCCGACAGCTGCCAGTCTACAGGCTGTTCAGCTGGTACATGACGGAGAAGCTGACATGTACATGAAGGGACTTCTCCCGACAAAGAATTTTCTGAAGAGCGTTCTCAACAAGGAAGTCGGACTAAGGACCGGCAAGCCGCTGAGCCATGTCTGTGTATTTGAGATTCCGGGCATCGATCATCTTCTGTTCCTCAGTGACGTCGCCTTCATGCCCTATCCGACTCTTGAAGATAAAAAAGCAATCATCCGCTATACGGTGGAAGTTGCCCAGGCCTGCGGAATTGAAAAGCCGCGGGTGGCGCCGCTTGCGGCAGTCGAGGTTGTCAATCCGAAGATGCCGGTAACCGTGGAGGCAGAAGAACTCCGTCAGGCCGCAGAAGCCGGGGAATTCGGTGATTCCTGCATCGTAGACGGACCGCTGTCTCTGGATATCGCCCTGTATGAAGAAGCCGCCTGTGAAAAAGGCGCGCAGGACAGACCATGCGCCGGCAAGGCGGATATTCTCCTTTTCCCGGATATTCACGCAGGCAACCTGGTCTACAAGGCAATCGTTCATATGGTACCCGGCATCCGCAACGGATGCGTGCTTACCGGCACAAAGGCACCGGTCATTCTGACCAGCCGGTCCGATACAAAGGATGTCAAGGTCAACTCTATCGCGCTGGCCGCAGTCATCTCAGAAAGCATGAAGCGGAATAACGCGTAAGGAGGAAGCTATGACATACCATATTCTGGCAATCAATCCCGGATCCACCTCAACCAAGATCGCTCTGTTCGAAAACGATCAGAAGGTATCCGAAACCGTACTTGAACACCCTTCCGATGAGATGGCGAAATTCGCGAAGACCATCGATCAGCTGGACTTCCGCTACCAGGTCATCATGAACTATCTGAAGGAAGTGAACTACGATGTCAGCCAGCTCGATGCCTGTGTCGGCCGGGGCGGATATCTCCATCCGATTGAGGCAGGCACCTATCTTGTCAATGATGCGATCGCGCATGATCTCACGATTGCGCTGCACGGTGACCATGCGGCAAATCTTGGCGGCCTTCTGGCAAGAAAGATCGCTGATCCGCTCGGCAAGCCTTCCTACATCGTTGATCCTACGGCCGTAGATGAACTCATTCCGGTCGCAAGAATCTCCGGTATGGCGGATATCTCCAGACGTTCTCTGATTCACGCCCTGAATATCCGGGCTGTCACACGCGAATATGCCAAATCCGTGGGCAGGAAATTTGATGAGGTCACCTGTGTGGTTGCGCATATGGGCGGCGGATGCACAACTGTCATTATCAGAAACGGAAAATGTATTGACATGTACAACGGCCTGGATGGGGACGGTGCATTCTCTCCTACCCGTTCCGGAGCAGTACCTGTGGGCGATCTTATCCGTCTATGCTACTCAGGCAAATATCCGACTGTGGAAGACATGATGAAGCGGGCGGTCGGTGATGCCGGAATGGTCGCGTACCTTGGAACCGCGGACATGCGGGAAGTCGTAAGACGTATCGAAGCCGGCGATGAAAAGGCAAAGCTCATCAGGGAAGCATTTATCTACCAGCACGCAAAGGATATTGCGGCGCTTGCGACCGTCAACTTCGGTAAGATTGACGCTGTTATCCTCACCGGCGGAATCGCCTACGACAAGGATCTGGTAAAAGCGATTGAAGACCGCGTCGGCTGGATCGCTCCGGTCGTTGCTATTCCGGGTGAGAGGGAAATGATCGCTCTGGCTCTCGGAGCACTGCGTGTGCTTGAGGGAGAAGAAGAAGCGAAAATCTATGAAAACGAGTAGAAGAAAGGATCAGAATCAATGAAAAATGTAGTGATCGTCAGCGCCTGCCGCACTCCGATCGGAAAATTCGGAGGCACACTCAAGGATATCCCTGCCACCGAGCTTGGAACCATCGTAATCAAAGAAGCCATTCACCGCGCCGGCATTACCCCGGACATGGTGGAAGAGGTCTACATGGGCAATGTCATCCAGGCCGGAAACGGTCAGAACCCTGCCCGTCAGTCCGCAGTCAATGCGGGTATTCCTGTTGAGGTCCCGGCGACCACGATAAACGTTCTCTGCGGAAGCGGACTGCACTGCGTCAATCTGTCCGCCAAACTCATTGCCATGGGAGACCGCGACATCATGGTTGCGGGCGGTATGGAAAACATGGACATGGCTCCCTACCTTCTCAGCAAGGCCCGGTTTGGCTATCGGATGAACGCGGGAATCCTGGATGACGCTTTGATCCGGGACGGACTCAACGATGCCTTCCATAACTACCATATGGGAATCACGGCGGAAAACATCGCCGAACAGTGGCATCTTACCAGAGAAGAACTCGATGCCTTCTCTCTTGAATCCCAGCAGAAGGCGGAAAAGGCCATCAATGACGGCGCGTTCAAGGAAGAGATTGTACCGGTTGTCATCAAAACAAGAAAAGGTGACGTTGTTTTCGATACGGATGAAGGAAACCGTCCCGGCACAACCATGGAAGCTCTTGCCAAACTGAAACCCGCCTTTAAAAAGGACGGTGTTGTGACGGCCGGAAACTCCTCCGGAATCAATGACGGCGCGGCTGCTCTGGTTCTCATGAGTGAAGAAAAAGCGAATGAGCTTGGCATTACCCCGCTTGCCAGGTGGGTCTATGGAGATCTTGCCGGTGTCGATCCCGCCATTATGGGAATCGGTCCGGTTGCGGCAACCAGGAAAGTTCTGAAGAAGATCGGCTGGAGTGTGGACGATTTTGATCTCATTGAAGCAAATGAAGCTTTCGCTGCCCAGTCTGTTGCGGTGGAAAAGGAACTCAAATGGGATCATTCCAAGCTGAATGTCAACGGCGGCGGAATTGCCATGGGACATCCGGTCGGCTGTTCCGGCGCCCGGATTCTTGTCACATTGATCTATGAAATGATGAAGCGGGATGCCCACAAGGGTCTTGCGACCCTCTGTGTCGGCGGCGGAATGGGATGCGCAGCGGTCATTGAACGCTGATGCGCTTCCTGTGATTCACACCGTTTCCTGTCTCGTTTCTGACTTTCATCATCGTATCAGGATCTCGAAAAGCCAGGAAAAGACGCATTATAAATCAGAATCCTGCAGGATGAATCCGCAGGCCCGGGGCTAGATACCCGGGCCTTTTTCTTCTTTATTTCCCCTCGTGAACAAGCGGCGGTTCTTTCCCCAAATAAAAACCCCCGGAACCGGAAGCCCGGGGGTTCATGTTTACAGAAGGAATCAGCCCTTCTTGGCCTTTTCCGCTTTCAGTTTCTCCGTAAGAAGCGGAACAACCTTGTTCAGATCACCGACAATGCCAAGATCCGCGACATCGAAGATCGGCGCGTTCTCATCCTTGTTGATGGCAACGATGAAGTCGGATTCTTCCATACCTGCAACATGCTGGATCGCACCGGAAATACCAATCGCAAAATAAACCTTCGGACGGACGGTCTTTCCAGTCTGACCAACCTGCATTTCCTTCGGCATCCAGCCGCTGTCGACAACCGCACGCGAACAGGAAACGGTCGCGTTGAGTACTTCCGCAAGATCCTCAAGGAGTTTGAAGTTTTCCTTGGAGCCGACACCGCGGCCGCCGGAAACAAGAATCTTCGCATCCGCGATATCCGCGACAGAAGAGACTTCCTTGACTACCTTCAGAATATCAACATAGCAGTTGTTTCTTTCAAAACCCGGATCGAACTTCACAACCTCTGCCTTGGCATTGGCAATCGGAGCGATTTTCTGCATGACGCCAGGACGGACGGTTGCCATCTGCGGACGGTGGTTCGGGCAGGCAATGGTAGCGATGGTGTTTCCGCCGAAAGCAGGTCTTGTCATCAGAAGCTGCTTGTGCTTCTGTTCCTGTCCCGGGATCGGGTTCAGAGGGAAATCACCGATTTCAAGCTTGGTGCAGTCAGCAGTAAGACCCGTTTTGACACGGGCACTGGTACGCGGTCCAAGATCTCTTCCGATGGCAGTCGCGCCTACCAGCATGATCTCAGGCTTGAATTCATTGATCACGGATGCCAGTGCGTGCGTATATGGTTCCGTGCGGTAATCCTTGAGTTCAGGATTGTCTACGACAATCACACGGTCCGCGCCATATTCCGCCAGTTCATCCGCAAGATTCTCCACGCCGCTTCCAAGGAGGACAGCTGTGACCTTCTTTTCATCCAGATCCGCGGCCAGTTCTCTTGCCTTGCCAAGAAGCTCAAACGCAATATTGGAAAGCTTGTTGTCTACCTGCTGGGCATAGATAAATACACCCTTATATTCTTCTAAACTCATTCTTCCTGCCTCCTTAGATGATGTTCTTCTCAAGCAGCGCAGCGGCAATACAGTCAGCTGCTTCCTGCGGGGAATCCGGGGTTACTACTGTTCCCTTGCCCTTGGCAACCTTGTCGCTTGCCTTGGCGATCTGAGTCGGAGAGCCCTTGAGTCCGATGTTGGAGTCATCGACATCCAGCTTATCTCTGCCCCACGTTGTGTACTTTTCCGCTTTGTCAAAGGAATCAAATACACCGCCCGGTGTCATGTAACGCGGCTCGTTGAGTTCGGAAAGCGCAGTGATGAGACACGGCATTTCAGCCTTGACAATCATATATCCGTCATCGAACATCCGCTTGACTGTGACAGATTTGCCTTCTACGCTGATCTCCTTCGCATAGCTGATGGTCGGAATGCCAAGATGCTCGGCAATCTGCGGGCCGACCTGAGCAGTATCACCGTCAATCGCCTGACGGCCGGTGATGATCAGATCATATTCCATGTTCTTAAGAGCGCCGGCAATCGTGGAAGAAGTTGCCCATGTATCGGCACCGCCGAGCACTCTGTCCGTAATCAGAAGGCCTTCATCCGCGCCCATGGCAACCGCTTCGCGAAGCACTGCCATTGCCTTGGGAAGACCCATGGTCACAGCCGTGACCTTGACGTTTTCAGGATCCGCGTCCTTGATGCGCAGAGCCGCTTCGAGGCCGGCTTTGTCATCCGGATTCATAATCGCCAGCATTCCTGCTCTGTCCAGTGTTCCGTCGGGTTTGAATTTGACACCGCCGGCTGTATCCGGCACCTGTTTTACACAAACGATAATCTTCATAATCATCTCTTCCCTTCTTACTTCAAGAGTGCACCGGAAATAACCATACGCTGAACTTCGGAAGTTCCTTCGTAGATTTCGGTGATCTTGGCATCGCGCATCATGCGTTCCACTTCATACTCACGGATATAGCCATAGCCGCCCATGAGCTGCACGCACTTCGTTGTGACATCCATTGCCGTTTCCGCCGCAAACAGTTTTGCCTTGGCTGCTTCCACGGAATAGGTTCCGCCGGCCGCCTTCGCCATGGCTGCCTTGTAGACCAGAAGCTGTGCCGCTTCAATCTGCGTTGCCATGTTGGCAAGCTGGAACTGGGTGTTCTGGAACTGAGCGATGGAGCGTCCGAACTGCTTTCTTTCCTTGACATAGGCAATGGTGCGGTCCAGGGCGCCTTCGGCGATTCCAAGTGCCTGAGCGGCAATTCCAATACGGCCGCCGTCGAGGGTATGCATGGCGTTGGCAAAGCCCTTGCCCCGGACACCGAGCAGGTTGTCCTTCGGAATCCGGCAGTCCTGGAAGATCAGTTCATAGGTTGAAGAGCCGCGGATACCCATCTTCTTTTCCTTGACACCGAAAGTGAATCCCGGTGTGTCCTTTTCAACGATAAAGGTAGAGAAACGCTTCTGCTTCCTTCCGCGCTTGTCCTCAACGATATCGGTATAGGCAATGACAATATAAATATCCGCTTCCTTGCCGTTGGTAATGAAGCACTTGGAGCCGTTGAGAACCCATTCCTGCGTCGCTTCATCAAAGACCGCTTTTGTCTGAGCGCCCTGAGCGTCTGTTCCGGCACCGGGTTCGGTCAGAGCGAAGGCACCGAGCTTTTCTCCCTTTGCCAGCGGCACCAGATACTTCTGCTTCTGCTCTTCCGTACCATAGGTCATGATCGGATCAATGCAGAGACTGGTGTGAGCGCTGACAACAACGCTGGTTGTTGCGCAGACCTTGGCAAGCTCCTCTACGCACATGACATAGGTCAGAGGATCGCATCCCTGTCCGCCATACTCCTTCGGTACCGGAATTCCCATGAAGCCGAACTTCTGCATCTTGGTTACGGTTTCTCTCGGGAAGGTTTCAGTTTCATCCACTTCAATGGCATGAGGCTTTACTTCTTTTTCCGCAAAATCCCGGAACAGGGATCTCGCCATTTCGTGCTTTTCATCAAGCTGGAAATCCATAGTTATTCAGTCCTCCAAATATTTTTCAACGCACTTAAGCCGGGTGAGGTTTCTCACCCGGCAGGTGATGCTTATTTCTTGTCTACGGCTACTTTTCCGCCGTTGCTGTAATCATAGAAGCCGATCCCGGACTTGATGCCGAGGTGCTTGCCGCGGACCATCTTGCGCAGCAGTGTGCAGGCACGGTACTTGGAATCACCGGTTTCCTTGTAGATGACATCCATGATCGCAAGAACGATATCGAGTCCGATGTAATCGCCGAGTTCCAGCGGTCCCATCGGATGGTTGCAGCCAAGCTTCATGGCACTGTCAATGCCTTCAATGCTGGCAATGCCTTCACTGTAGACCTGAATTCCTTCATTGATCATCGGAACGAGAATCCGGTTGACAACAAATCCCGGAGCCTCTTCCACCTGAACCGGTGTCTTTCCGAGCATGACGGAGATTTCCTTGACCTTCTCAACCGTCTCAGCCGGAGTGTTGATGCCGGCGATGACTTCAACAAGCTTCATGACCGGAGCCGGGTTGAAGAAATGCATGCCGATGATCGGCTTGGAGAGACCGGATCCGATTTCGGTAATGGAAAGGCTGGAAGTGTTGGATGCGTAGATGCAGTTTTCGTTCTTGACGATCTCTTCCTGGAGCTTCTTAAAGCATTCCTTCTTGAGATCCATGACTTCAAGCGCTGCCTCAACAACCAGATCCGGATCAACAGCCTGTTCATTCAGTCCGCACTGGATCTTGTTCAGAATCTTATCCGCGTCTTCCTGAGCCATCTTGCCCTTGGCAATCCGCTTGTCAAAGCCCTTCTTGACCATGGCTTTGCCATTGTCCGCGAATTCCTGCTTGATATCGCAGAGATATACTTTTTCAATCTGATCACACTGAGCGAATGCCTGTGCGATGCCGCGGCCCATTGTACCGGCGCCGATTACTGCTACTTTCATTTCTGTTCTCCTCCTCAGTTATTGGTGAAATTCTTTTCCTTGCGTTTTTCCATGAAAGCATTCATGCCTTCTTTCTGGTCATGGGTTTCAAAGCACTCGCCGAAGAGTTTTTCTTCAAGCTCAATTGCCTGATCCATATCCAGATCAAGACCTTCGTTAACAGCCTTTTTGCACATTCTTACGGCAATCGGCGCATTCTTCGCGATGCCGGCCGCGAGTTTCTCGGCTGTCGGAAGCAGATCCGCCTGGGAAACAACCTGATTGACAAGGCCGATCCGAAGGGCTTCATCTGCCTTGATGTTGCGGGCAGTGTAGATCATCTGCTTGGCATAGCCCGGGCCGACAATTCTCGCAAGGCGCTGGGTGCCGCCAAAGCCGGGAGTAATGCCGAGTCCGACTTCCGGCTGACCGAAGACCGCATTATCGGAGCAGATCCGGAAATCACAGCTCATGGACAGCTCACAGCCGCCGCCGAGCGCAAAGCCATTGACTGCCGCGATCACCGGAATCGGCAGTGTCTCAATCCGGCGGAAGATATCATTGCCCTTCTTTCCGAAAGCAGTTCCCTCTGCCTTGGTCAGTCCGGCCATCTCCTTGATATCCGCGCCGGCAACGAAACTCTTCTCCCCGGCGCCGGTGATGATCAATGCACGCACCGTATTCAGATCAACCTCATCCAGAGCCGCGGAAAGATCATCCAGCACCTGGGAATCCAGGGCATTGAGCGCCTGAGGACGGTTCATGGTAATGATGCCGTAGGCACCTTTATTCTCATAGGTAACAAAGCTCATGACAGATTCCCTCAGTCCCTTTCGACGATGGTGGCACAACCCATACCGCCGCCGATGCACAGAGTCGCAAGACCCTTCTTGGCGTCACGCTTCTGCATTTCATGAAGCAGAGTGACAAGGATCCGGCATCCGCTCGCTCCGACCGGATGACCCAGAGCGATGGCACCGCCGTTGACATTCAGCTTGGAATGATCCCACTTGAGTTCCTTTTCCACCGCGACAGACTGCGCCGCGAAAGCTTCATTGGCTTCAATCAGATCAAAATCATCTACCGTCATGCCGGTCTTAGCAAGAACCTTCTTCGTAGCCGCTACCGGACCGACTCCCATGATGCTCGGATCCACTCCGCCAAGAGCTCCGGCAACAAATACAGCCATCGGTGTCACACCGAGTTCCTTTGCCTTTTCTTCACTCATGACAACTACTGCCGCAGCGCCGTCATTGATTCCGGACGCGTTGCCGGCTGTCACGACTCCGCCCTCTTTCTTTCCAGAGCAGCACTTCAGCTTGGCAAGACCTTCCGCGGTTGTGCCGGGACGAGGTCCTTCATCCGTATCAACAATGGTATCGCCCTTGCGGCCATGAATGGTCACCGGAACGATTTCGTCCTTGAATTTTCCTTCGGCCATTGCCTTTTCACATTTCTGCTGGCTTTCTGCGGAGAAGGCATCCAGTTCCTCACGGGTAAGCTTCCACTGATCCGCGACATTTTCCGCTGTAATCATCATGTGGTAATTATTGAATGCATCCCAGAGGGCGTCATGAACCATCAGGTCAACCAGCTTGCCGTCATTCATACGATAGCCATACCGGCCGTTCATGACCGCATAGGGTCCCTGACTCATGTTTTCCATACCGCCGGCTACAACAATATCGGCATCCCCTGCCTGAATCATCTGCGCAGCCATATTCACGCAGTTCAGTCCGCTTCCGCAGACAACATTGATTGTGACTGCCGGGCAGGTAACCGGAAGACCGGCTTTGATCGAGGACTGACGGGCCGGGTTCTGGCCAAGGCCTGCCTGAATGACATTTCCCATATAAACATGGTCTACCTGTTCAGGCTTCACACCGGCACGATTCAGTGCCTCGCGGATGACAATCGCACCCAGTTCCGTAGCAGGCACTGTGCTGAGCGCACCGCCCATCTTTCCGATCGGAGTGCGGCACGCACCCGCTAAAACAATTTTCTTTGACATGTTTGGATTTTCCTTTCTGTCTGTTCTGAGACTTGTTAAATATTTCTCATGCCATTGATAAGTTTACCAAAACAAGTCTTTCATTTCAATGTCCAAAACAGGCAAAAAGCCGCATGAATAGTGTACTTTCCGGCTTTTTTCACAAGCAGGTAAACTTCGTGAAATATGCCGGTTCTTTCACATATTGATCAGTCTTTCAAGAAGCACTTCTTCCGTCTCCGGCAATACCCTGCGAAGATGTCGGAGAATCCGCTTTCCGCTCTCCTCGGGAGTGTGTGCGTATACCCTGTCCGTAAATTTCTTCTTTCCGGGATATTCTTCCGGTATGGCGTATCTTGCAATTCCCCATCCATAGAAATGACCGTTTTTATCCATCTCATATTCAAAATTGGATGTGATCACATAGCATTGCATCTGCAGTTTTGTAATGGTCGTGTCAAATCCCTTGCGTGGCTGCCATTCGTCATTTCCTTTCCCACGCGGCTTCATGTATCCGCCCTGAATCTTGGCGTCCTTGGAAAGAATACTGTGATGACCGGCAATAATCTGATACAGATACTGTTCCTGATAGGAAGAAAGCCCATCCTCCGTCCGGGAGTCAAAGTCATAGCCATCCCTTCTCAGATTGGCGAAATCAGGGAACCATCTGTTTGAGACAAAACCGGCTTTCTTCGCGAAGAACTTCCCGTATACACAGTCTCCCTCCGAGATCACCGGCCCCTTCCAGTCCCAGGGACCATCCAGATCAGTGAACCAGCGGGAAGACGGTGTCATTTCCTCCACGGAAAACCCGGAAATCGCATTGGCAAAAAACGGGAGAAACCCATAATACTGCACTGCCTCAATCAGATCTTTTCTCTCATTCATCACAAATCGTTTCATAATCTCATCTTCTTTCAGTCTTTTTTGCAGTTTTTGAAGAATTTATTCCATTTCTTCTGGACAAACCACGAAAAACCGGATACTATAGTTAAGCACTGCGGATGTGGTGAAACCGGTAGACACGCTGATTTCAGGGGTCAGTGGGGAGACTCGTGCAGGTTCGAATCCTGTCATCCGCACCATAGATGAGGAAATGGCTGTTCCAGCCATTTTTTCTTTGTAATCGAAGGAACTTGTCCGCATACCGGGACAGTCTTCCCTGCGGTCCGTCTCAGCCGAAAAGGCGCAGGATTTCATCCTTCACTTCCAGCCAGAGAGGATCTTTTTCATGATTCTGACGGTCCAGGATTTTTCTTGCCTGAAGGTCGCTTTCTTCATCATATCCGGAATAGAAAGGTGTGGCGACCGCATAGTCCCTGAATTCCTCCATTGGAATATCATCGAGAATGAGAAAAGATGAAACCGCCTCTGTCTTCATCAGATAGGCAAAGATTTCTTCTTCTCTTCGAAACAGCGGATCGTCCGTATCCGTCATTCCCTCGATTTCTATCGCGGGGTCAAACCCCGCCCGCATCAGGGAATCAATACAGTAATCCAGTCCGGAATACCGCCACGATGAAGTGATGACAACCGAAAGACCGTAGTCCCTGCAGAGCCGGTTCACCCTGGCTACCAGCTCCGGCCGGAAAAAATCATACTCCCCTTTTTCTTCCATTTCCTGAAACTCAGGACTGTCATAGTCATAGGGAACATTGACGACCCCGTCAAAGTCAAGAAAGAGCAGCCTGTGCGTGCTTCCCTTCCGTCTGCTTCTTCTGAGTTTTGAACGGACAGCGGAAAGACGGTTCATGAAAGGCTTCCGTTCCCATGGCCACCCCGGCTTTCAGTCATGATGGCCTGAATCAGAAACTGCCGGACTGTTTCGTGATCCGCTTCCGCGATCACGCTTTCCGCACTTTTTGCCGCAAGGGCAGCGCATTCCGAGGCAAAACGCATGGCAGAGCGTACATCCACACCGGCATTTCTCGCCAGCAGAAAAGCAGCCGCATGCGCTTCTGACATACCGGTACGGTCAGTCAAGGAATCAACGGCGGACGGCATGATAAACTCCTGACCCTTTTCGTAATAATACCCGCTGCCATCTGTTCGCAGTATTATGACCGGCTGGTGAGTAAGAAGATGAATCGTTTCCGCAACACTCTTTAAATCCTGGGTATCCTCTTCTTTCAGCAAAGCAGCCTCCTCTTCGCAAAGATGGATGATCGGACCGGTTCTCAGGATCGCTTCCCAGAGCACCGGATCCGTTTCCACTCCCGCCTGATGCGGACAGAACAGGACAGCAGTATGTTCCTGAAGGAAAAGATCCGGCAGCGGATCGCAGTCCGCTTCATAAAGGTAGCTTCCATCGAGTATCGCATAACGGCTCTCCGGATGGTCTTCTTCAACAAAATCATATTCTCCGCCCGGCACCGCAAAACGGGCGGTATTTCCCGCTTCATCCATCAGAGTATACATACACCCGGCCACTTCGGACGACTTTGAAGAATAGGAAAAACCCAGCCGATCCAGTCTGTCTTTTACTTCTTCGCCATACAGGCCGGTGCCGGCGGAAGTGTAAAGATGATACGGCATATTGAGAAACCGGAACAGATCAGCCATACAGAAACCGGAGCCGCTGATTCTCTGATTCCGGCTCAGAGGAACAATCTCTTCCCCTTCCCGGGGAAGTCTTTTCACATGCTGTACAAGGTCCATTACCGATGGACCGAAAATCAGTATTTTATCCATGCCCTGATTATAATCGATATTTCCCTGTTCCTTCCTGAAAAGACAATGGTCAGAAACTTCCCTGCAGAGAGAAGGAAATGAACGCCAGGGCAGTTGTGATGGATAACCGATAGTCCTGCAGATCCGGTACCCGTGATTTTGCCCTTTTCCCGGTGTCTTGATCCGACAGAAAAACGCCAGCCCATATTTCAAGGTTGACGCCATTGGGCAACAAAACGGGGTTTTTCAGGACTTTGCGATATGCCTTAAATATAATCCAGGTATAAGAAAAACCGCTTTATTAAGCGGCTTTTCTTATGGTGGTCCCAGGCAGAATTGAACTGCCGACACACGGATTTTCAGTCCGTTGCTCTACCGACTGAGCTACAGGACCATGGTTGCGAGGGAAGGATTTGAACCAACGACCTCCGGG
>CAMNFS010000028.1 GCA_946537255.1 uncultured Erysipelotrichaceae bacterium | reverse complement strand
CACTATTTTTGCTACAGATTTTGTGGTTAAGAGTTTTCTAACCTAGCCTGGGGCATCTGAAACAGCCAGCGCAGTGACTCTGAACGAGGGATCTGCGCGTATTTTTTTCTTTGACATCCGTGCGTTTCATATTCCTTCATGAAAAAAGCAGGCAGAACCTGCTTAATCTATCTGGAACAGCCCGAAGATTTCTCCGACTTTACTGGCAATGGATCCGAACTGGGCTGTCAGGCTGTCAATCTGCTGTTTCAGCTGACTGATGGATTCATAGATTGCCTGAATTTCCTGATAGATCTTCTGTCCATAGACGATCAGGAGAATGACAATTGCGATAAAGAACAGAAACCGGAAGAACCAGGTGATGATGATCATGGTTTCTTCTCTTCGTTTGTATTCCACAAGCTCCATGAGAAGCTCGCGCTCACTCATTTCTTCAAGTTCCTTCCGTTTCAGGATCTGTTTCTGAATTGTATTCATTGATGAAATCTCCTTTTCTTTACCGGCTGTGCTTCCGGAACAGTTCATCCATCAGCTCGGGATAACAGGACAGGGGGAAGTTCTGAATCGAGTGATAGACCGATCCGTACTCCGCGAGGTATCCATGAAGCCAGATTGCCATACAGACCGCGGTATAGACATCTCTGGTAAGAGTCAG
The DNA here is from genome assembly GCA_946537255.1 of uncultured Erysipelotrichaceae bacterium. Lineage (GTDB taxonomy): Bacteria > Bacillota_I > Bacilli_A > Erysipelotrichales > Erysipelotrichaceae > Bulleidia. The sequence continues at coordinate 27,326 of CAMNFS010000028.1, read as the reverse complement.
AATCCCGGTCATGATTCCTGTCAGAAGATCCCCGGCACCGGCCTGGGCCAGTGCCTGAGTGCCGCTTTGATTGATATACAGTTCACCATTTGGGAAAGCCGCAATGGTGTTGGAGCCTTTGAGAACAACTATGACTTTGTAATCTTTTGCGAAGTCAGAAGCGCATTTGATCCGGTTATCCCGTATCACCGATCCGGGAAGGCCGGTGATCGCGGAGAATTCTCCGATGTGCGGTGTCAGAATCACCGGTGCCTTGGCGAAGCGGAGAATGTACATATTGTGCGACAGAAGCCGGAGCGCAGCCGCATCCAGTACAACCGGAACCCGGCTCTCCTGCAGAATCAGATCAAGAATATCTTCCTTATGATGCATGAAGGAGGCACCGCTTCCGAATCCGATGGACGCGCTGGAATGGATCAGAGGCTCGATCACACTGTACCAGGTTTCGTTTCCGAAGGGATGGAAAACCGGTGTCAGATAATAGGTGGCCGCAATCGGATAGATTTCCTCCGGGACCGCCGCAAGAATATACGGTGCACCGACCGTCCGGGCACCGGTAAGATTGAGACCGAGCGCGCCGGCCATGCCATAGCAGCCTCCAATCAGAAGGGTCTTTCCGAAAGTGCCTTTATATACGTTTTCCGCCTTGACAGGGAAAGAATCAAAGAACAATTCCTCGTTCATCTCTCTGAACCGGCTGGTCTTTGGATGCGGAAGCCCAAGCTCCAGCAGTTCGGTTTTCTGAAATCTGCCATGTTCTTTCCTGAGCATGTGAAAGGGCTTGAAGCAGTCAATCGCGAGCGTCACTTCGGAACGGATGGCGTCGGAATCGCAGGCAGCGCTGTCACATTCACATCCGCTGTTGATATCGACGGAGAAAACGGGTGTATCCGACTGATTGACCATTCGGAAGAGCTTTTTCAGATCATCAGGAAGACTTCCGTGAAACCCGAATCCAAAGACCGCGTCAATAATGAGATCCGCTTTTTCAATGGTTTCCGCAAGATCATCTTCCGTAATTCTTGAATGACGCGGAAGCCTTCTGCAGGCATGCCTGCTTTCCGGGGTGACGGGCCAGCCCTGGGCAAGATATACCCGACACTGATACTCTTTGGAAAGAAGCCGTGCTGCCACAGATCCATCGCCGCCGTTGTTTCCTTTTCCGCAGAGAAAAAGAATGACGGAGCCCGGAGAAAGCTCCCTGCGGATCCGCTGTGAAAGAGCCGTACCGACTTGTTCCATCAGATCCTGTACGGGGATGCCGGAGGCGGCTTCGATTTCCTTCATTCCTTTCTTATCGATGATCATAGATTACTTCACTTTCTCTCGATTAAGTATAAGACATCCCCGCCTCTTCATTCACCAGAATTATAGAAAAAAATAATGTATGCGCTTTCGAAAAGCGAAAAAAGGCATAAATAAGGCATTATCGGCTAGACATGCTTGAAAAAGTGCTATAATCCAAGAGTGAATTTCGAAACGAAACTCATGAGAAGAAAGGTTTTTTAAGGAGGATAGAACGATGGCCGCAAAGAAGACCGCCACAACAACCGCTAAGACGGAAGCAAAAGAAACAGCCGCAAAAAAGACAGTTGTCAAGAAGACTGTCGCGGCCAAGAAGCCTGCAGTAAAGAAGGCAGTAACCAAGGCTGCCAAGACTGTCGCTGAGACAAAGTCGGAAGAGAAGAAGGAAACAGTCAAGAAGGCTGCTGCAGAAAAGAAGGAAACAGTCAAGAAAGCGCCTGAAAAGAAGGCTGCGGAGAAGACAGTTGAAAAGGCCGCTGAAAAAGCAGCTGTGAAGAAGGCTCCTGAGAAAAAGGAAGAAGCCAAGAAGGCTGAAAAGAAAGCTCCGGCAAAGAAAGCGGCTCCGAAGAAGGCTGCTGCGCCCAAGAAGAGCTTCCAGGAATACAAGGATGTCATTAACTGGAAGAAGTGGGAAGCGCACAACATGAACTGGCTTTATATTGAAGTAAACGCCGGCGACCTGATGCAGGAACTTGAAGCTGGTGTGAACAACATCAAGACCGTGTGTGAGGCGATTCTCGATTCCATGCTGGAAGGAGATACCTTCATTGTTGAGTCTGAAAAGCCTGACGCAAAGCTGACTGTCCGTTACTACTGCGACAATCTTTCCGAAGAACGCAGAAAGTACAGCGAAGTCAACGGCTGAGGAAAAAACAGAAATGGCAGTCGGTTCTGCCATTTTCTTTTTTTTTTGAAATTACCATGCAGGAATGCTTCAGGCAAAGACCAGAAGAATGGCAGTCATCAGGGAAAGAATCAGTTCGCTGGTTCCGTTGATGGAAAGGGCGGAGAGAGCAGTCAGGGCCGCTGGAATCAGAAGCGCGGTAAAAATCATGACAAGCTCACGCCGGTCCATGATCAATTGATACAGAAAAAGACAGAAAACCGTAAGATCCGCGTAAGCTGCGGATACATGCAGACTGCTCAGAAAGCCTCCTTTCTCTTCATAGGGAATCAGGATCACCGCTGCGGTAAGCACAAGTACGACAGCACATTTTGAAATCCATATGTTCCGGGGAAACTTCTGAAGACCTGCCCGGATAAAAAGAAACGCATACAGAAGAAGACATGGCAGAAGACAGGCAAGCGTCAGAAAAGGCCGGACCCTCAGAAGACCGGTGTAATTGATCTCCGATGGAGAATAACCCCGGAACGGAACGGCGCTGAGAAGAAACAGCAAGGCGGCCCCAAGACATCTGAAAAGTGAAACGCCGGGTTGTTGCCTGGAATAGGAACGCATAATAGAATTATAAAACGAAAGAAGGAAGTACAGAACTATGGCAGTGACAGTAGGATATCAGGGCACGAATGGTACATTCAGCGAAATCGCAGTCATGCAGTATTTTGAGGATGTGGAATATGAGCCGAAGAACTATCGGAATTTCACGGACATTCTCAACGATCTTGACTGCGGTGCTCTCGACTATGCGCTGCTTCCGGTGGAGAATACCACGACCGGCATGATCAGCAGAACCGTGGATCTTTTCCGCAATTACGGAATCCATGCGGTAGGGGAGATCACGGTGCCGATCCGTCAGAATCTGATCGCCGTATCCACTGCGCAGCTTTCGGATATTCAGGAAGTGTATTCTCATCCTGAGGCGATTTCCCAGTGTTCCCAGTTCTTTCAGGATCATCCGGGAATCAAGGCGGTTGCGTTCCAGGATACTGCCCGTTCGGTCGAATATGTCCGGGACTGCAATGATGTGCACAAGGCGGCGATCGGCTCATCCCGGGCTGCGGAGTATTATGGAATGCGGTCCATCCTGACAGCCATGCAGGATTCCAATACCAACATGACGCGGTTTCTCTGTGTCACTGAGAAGAATGAAATATCTCCGTCCGCGGACAAGGTCAGCCTGTACTTTGCCGTAAGACATGAACCCGGCTCCCTGTATCAGGTGCTCGGCGTTCTTGCCCAGCACAGCATCAATATGCTGAAACTGGAGTCAAGACCCGTTCCGGGCTCTCTCTTTGAATACTGTTTCTATCTGGATTTCAGCGGGAATATCAATGACCCGAATGTCCGGGAGGCAATTGCCGAAATCCGCCGCCGCTGCACGGAGTGCCGGGTTCTCGGCTGTTATAAGGCTTATCGCATTGAAGAAACGGAATATGGAGGAAAGGTATGAAACTGGCAGTCAGAACCGGTGGGAAGCCGTATGATATCATTCTTGAACGGGGAATTCTTCAGCACGCGAAGGACTGTATCAGCGCAGTCCATCCTTTTCTGATCAGTGATGACGGCGTGCCTGAGAAATGGCGGAAGATGCTTCAGGATCAGTTTCCGGACAGCCCCATGCATGTCATACCTCAGGGAGAGGGATCCAAGCGGTTTGAAATCCTTCAGGAAGTGCTTGCGGATATGCTGGAACACCATCTCTCCCGAAAGGATACCGTCATTGCCCTGGGCGGCGGGGTGGTCGGAGATCTGTCCGGCTTTGCGAGTGCGTGCTATATGCGCGGGATCCAGTACATCAATATTCCTACAACCATGCTTTCCATGGTGGATTCCTCTATCGGCGGAAAGACCGCGATTGACTTTCATGGCGTGAAAAACTGCGTCGGCGCGTTCTGGCAGCCATCCCTGGTGCTGATTGACCCGGAGGTGCTTTCCACGCTGAGTCCAAGACTTCTTCACGAGGGCCTCGCGGAATCCGTAAAGATGGGACTGACGCATGACCGGGTTCTGTTTGAACTGTTTGAATCGGATGATTACATGATGCATATGGATGAAATCATCGAGCGTTCCCTGCGGGTCAAGCGCGGCGTCGTGGAACGGGATGAAAGAGAGAGCGGAGAAAGAAAGCTTCTGAATTTCGGACATACGTTCGGTCATGCCTATGAAAGCTACCACGAACTGAACCGTTATCTTCATGGCGAGTGTGTTGCCATGGGAATGATGACCGTCATCCGGGATGAAGCTCTGAAACAGCGTCTGAAGGCAGTTCTCGAGAGACTGCAGCTGCCGCTTTGCTGCGAATATGATACCGAGGCGATTGTGCGCCTTGTGAAAAATGATAAAAAGGCGGATCACGGAACGGTTACGATCGTGCAGACGGATGAACCGGGACACGGATATCTCGAGGAATGGGATGAGGATCAGATCCGACAGGCACTGATGAAAGCAGATCCGGCTTTGTCATAATGCCGCTTCCTTTCTTAAGGGGAAGGAAGTTTCTCTCAGAAGCAGCGGGTCTTTATTCCATGCCTGCAGGCAGGCACGTTCAGCGGATCGGATGATTCATTCCGCCTGCGGGATTCTCTTATCTTCTGACAGCAGCGAAATGACAAACAGTGATAGAAGGAGGAACGGTGCTTTTACCGCCTTTTCAGGAAGTGCGGGTTCAGGCACCTGAACAGTACTATGAAAAATACATTGGGAAATGAACTGACCGTGACCGTTTTCGGCGAATCCCATGGACCGGCAATCGGCTGTGTGATTGACGGACTTCCTTCCGGATGTGAGATTGACATGGAACGGCTGCGTCATGACATGAGCCTTCGGCGCTCTGTCGGTACGGTTTCCACTGGCCGCAGGGAAGCGGATGAAGTGAAATTTCTGTCAGGCGTAAAGGATGGAAGAACAGAAGGGACACCGCTCGCGCTGATCATAGAAAATACAAATGTACGCCGTAAGGATTATGAAGAGATCCGCTATCTTGCCCGGCCAGGGCATGCGGATTATGCGGCAGAGATGCGGTACAAAGGATTTCAGGATGCCAGCGGCGGCGGCCATTTTTCCGGCCGGCTTACAGCGCCGCTGACCGCGGCCGGAAGTATTGTCAGAAAACTTCTTGAGGACAAGGGAATCGTCATCGGAACGCATATCCGGACCCTCCATGGCATCAAGGATGATCCGCTTCTTGATCATCACCTGGAGGAAACGCTGCGGATGCTGAATCAGAAGCAGTTTGCAGTCATCAGCGACGAAGCCGGTCAGAAGATGATCGCGGCGATAGAAGAAGCGAGAATGAATCAGGATTCTCTCGGCGGTATTCTGGAAACAGCAGTGACGGGGATCGAGCCGGGAATCGGCGAACCGATCTTCGGAGCCGTGGAAAGTGAACTGGCGGCGGCTCTTTTTGCCATACCGGCGGTCAAGGGAGTGGAGTTTGGAGCTGGATTTGGATTTTCGGATCTCTTCGGCAGTGAAGCAAATGACCGCTTTACGATGATTCATGATCAGGTTGCCACCATCACCAACCATAACGGCGGCATCAACGGCGGCATTACGAATGGAATGCCCCTGCGGTTTTCCGTCTGTCTGAAACCGACTCCTTCCATTGCCAGACCGCAGTTTACCGTTGATTTTAAGAAAAAGGAAAACACGACGATTGAGATTCATGGCCGTCATGATCCGGCTGTCATTCACAGAGCCAGAGTGGTCGTGGATTCAGTGACTGCACTGGTGCTCGGCGACCTGCTTGCAAGCGCGCATGGCCGGCAGTGGCTGGGGGAAGCGTTATGAAACTTGGATTGATTGGATACCCGCTTGGACACAGCTGGTCGCCGCAGATTCATTCCTTCTTTCTGAAGGAAGACTGCTATGACCTGTACGAACTGAAGGAAGAGGAGCTCGAAGAGTTTTTCAGGAATACGGATCTTGATGGATTCAATGTGACGATTCCATATAAACAGAAGGTCATGGAGTATCTGGATACCCTGAGTCCCTCGGCGGAAACAATCGGCGCTGTCAATACCGTTGTACACCGCAATGGCGCGTATGCCGGATACAATACGGACTATGAAGGCTTTCTGGAGATGCTGAAGGAAAACGGGATCGCGGCAGAGGGAAGACATGCGGCGATACTCGGGACCGGCGGCGTTTCCAAAGCGATCGCGTGTGCGCTTTTGCAGCTTGGCGCCTCTTTTGACTTTGTAAGCAGAGTGAAAAAGCCCGGTGCCATCAGCTATGAAGAACTGTATGAAAAGCAGGCGGACTATCAGCTTCTCGTCAACGCGACTCCGGTCGGGATGAGTCCGAGGACGGATTGTGCTCCGGTGGACGTCAGCCGGTTTTCCCGTCTGGAGAGCGTTGTGGACGTGATTGCCAATCCTCTGCGCACAAAACTCTGCTTTGATGCCTGGCAGAGGGGGATCAGGTTCTGCGGAGGCTTTGAGATGCTGGTCCGGCAGGCACTTGCGGCAGACCGTTATTTTACCGATAGAGAAATGGACAGAAGTCAGGTAAAGGCGTGTATGGACGCGCTTTTGAAAGAAAGACGGAATCTGGTTCTGATCGGCATGCCGACCAGCGGCAAGAGTACGATCGCAAAAATGATCGCGGAGAAAACCGGACGTCCGCTCATTGAGATGGATCAGATCATTGAGGAACGTCTTGGCACAACGATCCGAGAGTGCTTTGAAGAAAAGGGAGAAGCGTATTTCCGGGCGCTGGAAACCGATGTCTGTAAGGAAGTCGGCGCTGAAGGAGCGGTTATTTCCTGCGGCGGCGGGGTGATCAAAAACAGGGAAAACATGCAGTATCTGTCCGCAAACGGCATGATCTTCTGGATTGACCGGGATCCGGAACTTCTCTTTGGCTCAAAGGACCGGCCGCTTTCAAGATCGAAATCCGATATCGAAACGCTGTATGAACAGCGCCGCTCGCTGTATGAGCGCTTCAGCGACATCCGGATTGCCAATAATGCGTCGATGGAACAGGCTGCCTCAGCCATTCTTGCGGCAGTTGGAGAAACCCTGTGAAAGCGCGCATTATTCCGGGAAGATCGGAAGGAAGTCCGGTACGGATTCCCAGTTCCAAATCACTCTCGCACCGGGTACTGATCGCGGCATCACTTGCGGAGGGGACGTCCATTCTGAAAAATCTTGTGGACAATAATGACATCAGGGCAACCATGAACTGTCTTTCTCTGCTTGGCGCTTCCTTTGAACGGATTTCCGCACAGGAGACGGCAGTGAAGGGAATAACGGATTTTTCCTTCTATGATGGATCCCTGATTGACTGCGGGGAATCCGGAAGTACACTTCGCTTTCTGATTCCGCTGTTTTCTCTGTGTGAGAGGACCGCAGTATTTACCGGACACGGAAAACTGATGGAGCGGCCTCAGACAGTCTATGAGGACCTGTTTCATCAATCCGGTCTTCTGTTTGAAAAAAAGGGCGGAACGCTCTGCGTGCATGGGCCGCTTTCGGCCGGAGAGTATACGGTCCGGGGCGATATTTCCTCCCAGTTTATTACCGGACTGCTGTTTACTCTGCCATTGCTCGGAGGCAGTTCCGCTCTGAGAATTCTTCCTCCGTACGAGTCCCGCTCCTATGTCGGTCTTACGGAAGATGTTCTGGAGCTTGCGGGGATTTCCGTCGGGGATGAAGGAATGCGGATTACGGTACCTGGAAGCGGCAGATACCGTTCATTTGTCTGTGATGTGGAGGGAGATGATTCCCAGGCGGCTTTCTTTGCGGTACTGGCAATGATTTCTCAGAAACCCGTTACTGTTTACGGCATGCGCCGACAGAGCCGGCAGGGGGATCATGTGATTGTGGAACTGATCGAGCGGTTCGGCGGCAGAAGCATTCCGGTGGAAAAGGGATATCGCTTTGAGCCAGGCAGATGCAGGGCCTGTACGGTCGATCTTGCGGACTGCCCGGATCTAGGACCGGCCTTGTTCGCGCTTGCGGCAGTGTCGGAAGGGACCACGGTTTTCACGCACTGCGGAAGACTTCGCATCAAGGAAAGCGATCGCATACAGGCCATGAAGGAAGAACTCGAAACACTGGGTGTAACAATTGAAGAGGAAGCAGAGACGGTACGGATTACCGGTGTATCATCCATCCGTGGGAATGTCTGTCTTTCCTGTCATAACGATCACAGGATCGCCATGGCACTTTCAATGCTTGCCTCAGGGGCGGACGCCCCGATTGAGCTGGATGGCTGTGAGGCGGTGAACAAAAGTTATCCGGATTTCTTTCAGGACTATCTCACTGCCGGAGGGAGGGTGGAACTCATATGATTACAAAGCAGTCAGAAATCGGAATTGTCGGACTCGGCGTGCTTGGCGGAAGTTATGCCCAGGCATTGTCGGAAGCCGGTTACGATCACATCATCGGAATCGATGTGGATGAATCCTCGGTGCAGTGGGCAAAGGAGAAAAAATGGATCGCTTTCGGAGGAAGTGACCCATCTCTTCTTGAAAACTGTGATCTTGTGGTGTCGTGTCTTTACCCGGGCGTGTTTGTGGAATGGGTCAAGGAACATCAGAACGTTCTGAAGTCCGGTTCTCTGCTATCGGATGTAACGGGCGTCAAGCGCGTGATCATCGAGAGAATCAATGGCCAACTGCGTCAGGACGTGGAGTTTCTGGCCTGCCATCCGATGGCGGGAAGAGAATTCCGGGGCATTCAGTATGCGGATGCCGGCCGCTTTCAGGCAGCCAACTTCATCATTGTTCCAACTGAAGCCAACCGCCGGGAAAGCATTGAGACGATGAAGGCTCTGGCGGAGGATATGAAATTCCGGACGATCTCCATTCTGAGCGCAAGTGAACATGACCGTATGATCAGCTTTCTTTCTCAGCTGACGCATGTGATCGCGGTCTGTCTGATGAATACCAATGACAACACCTCCCTCGCGCGATATACCGGAGATTCCTTCCGGGATCTGACCAGAATCGCAAGGATCAATGAGACCATGTGGCCGGAACTGTTTATCCTGAACAAGGATTATCTGAAAGAGGATATCAGCGCATTCATTCATGAACTGGAGGAGTTCTGTGACATGCTGGAAGCGGAAGATACGGAAGGCATGCGGCAGAAGATGATTCAGTCAACGAGACGCCGGGCATATTTTGACAAGGAGATTTAACAGACATGACAAAACTGATGATACTGAACGGACCGAATCTCAATATGGTCGGCATCCGGGAAAAGGAGATTTACGGAACCGAGTCGTTTGCGGGAATCATCCGAATGATTCAGGAAGAAGCACAGAAGCGGCAGATTGAAGCAGACTGCCGGCAGTCGAATCATGAAGGAGATCTTGTCGACTGGATTCAGGAAGCCTATTTCAAGGACTATGACGGGATTGTGATCAACCCCGGGGCCTATACACATACCAGCATCGCGCTTGCTGACGCGGTGCATGCCATAGCGCCGATTCCGGTTGTGGAGGTGCATATCAGTGATATTCAGGCCCGCGAAAGCTTCCGCCATGTTTCCTATGAAGCGCCATACTGTCTGGCTCAGATTGCCGGACACGGACCGAAAGGCTATGTAGAGGCGATGGACTGTATTCTGGAACATCTTCAGAAGAAAGCAAGTGGAGAGCGGAAATGAAGAAGCGCGAGTGGATCATTCTCGGAGTGATTGTGCTGGCAGCTGCCGCGGCGCTTTTCTTCCTGCATCAGCGTCCGCAGAAAAGCGGCTATACGGTTGCGGTTCAGCGCGGTGACACCATTGTTCAGGAGTTTGATCCTTTGAAGGATCAGACCTTTCATGTGGACGGGGATGTCGGCGGGCTGGACGTGGAGGTAAAGGAAGGAAAATGGCATGTCATTCATGAGAAGTGTCCGAATCACGTCTGCGCCAATATGGGATGGATGGGGATCAGCGACACCATTCTTCCGATCACCTGCATTCCCAACAATATCATCATCTATCTGAAGGAGTCTCCGGAATGACAATTGAAAAAAACCGTCGTCTGACCGCTCTTGCGATGCTGAGTGCGGCGGCGGTAGTGCTCAGCTACGCGGAATCTGTTTTCATCGGACCGATCTATGGCGTTCTGAGAATCGGGCTTGCCAATATCGCCTCTCTTCTGGCACTCAAATACCTTGGCAGAAGGGAAATGGTCATTGTCAGCGCAATGCGGGTGCTCATCGGCAATCTGATCCGCGGAACCATCTTCGGAAGCACGTTCTGGATCAGTGCCGGAGGCGTCTTTCTTTCCGGACTTGCCATGGCTGCCGCGGATTACACGGAAAGCACGGTTCTCTTTACCTCGATCATCGGCGCGATCGCCCATTCTGTCGGGCAGACAGTGGTCGTCATGTTTTTCTACCGGCAGCCCGGGATTGCGGCCATTCTGCCATATCTTCTGCTAGGCTCTGTGCCGACGGGCATTGCGACCGGAATCATCGCTTCCTCGATCCTGAAACGTCTTCCATCGCTGAAGCCGATTCCTGCCGATTGAAAAAAGCCTTCCTGGCTGCACTGTTCAGACAGTGTCGGATTCGGAAAGGCTTTTTTCTTCTGTTCCTGTATTTTTTGATAACAGATATATGCATGCACGCAGATCTTTGCGCTGAAAAAGAAGGAAGGGAAGTTTCTGGGAAAGAACGCTATTTTTCGATGTCCCCGGTCCAGGTATTGATCCCGCCGAATTCAAAAACTCTGGAGTATCCGAGCTCTGCGAGCTTTTCACTGGCCTGTTTGCTGCGGTTGCCGCTGCGGCAGTAGACAAGAAGACATGCATCCTTATCCGGAAGCACTGTTTCAGAACGAGAAACGACATCCGAAAGCGGAAGATTGACGGCCAAGGGAATATGGCCTTCGGCATATTCCTCCGGGGTTCTGACATCGACAATCACCGTTTCCATTTCCTGCATCATTTTTACGGCTTCCTGCTGGGAAATCTGTTTGTATTGAACGGACTCGGAAGGGGAGGAAACAGAGACAGAACACGCGCTGCAGACAGCCAGGAAAAGGATGATCAGAATCTGTTTCATTTCTTTTCCTCCTGTCGTTTCGCCTTTTTCCAGGCTTCTATCGCGTCCTTGTGTTCCCTGACCCGTTTTTCCACGCCCTGATCACTGGGGTTGTAATAATGCCGGTCCTTAAGAGAATCCGGAAGACACTGCATGGCTGTAATATGTCCTTCATAGTCATGGGCGTACATGTAGTCTTTCCCATAGCCGAGCTCATTCATCAGTCTTGTCGGCGCATTTCTGATCTGCAGGGGAACCGGCTCATCAAGCATCGATTTCGCATCTTCCGCCGCGCTCATGTAAGCGACCTCAAGAGAATTGGACTTTGGCGCAAGAGAACAGAAAACAACAGCGTGCGTCAGATGCACGTTGCATTCCGGCATGCCGAGAAAGGTGCAGGCCTGATAAGCCGCAACCGCGATCTGAAGAGCTCTTGAATCCGCCATGCCCACATCTTCCGAAGCGAAACGCACGACCCTTCGGGCAATATAAAGCGGGTCTTCTCCGGCCTCAAGCATTCTTGCCAGCCAGTACACAGCCGCGTCCGCATCGGAATTGCGCATGGATTTGTGCAGGGCGCTGATCAGGTTGTAGTGTTCCTCTCCGTTTTTGTCATACAGCAGCGATTTTCTGGAAATGCACTGCTCAAGAATTTCCTTTGTGACAACGGCGTGACGGATTTCTGTTTCACTGTTGACAATGACCATTTCCAGAGTGTTGAGAGCAGTTCTTGCGTCACCGTTTGCGTAGGCGGCGATGATCGCGTACATGGCGTCATCGATTTCCACGGTCCAGTCTCCGAATCCGTATGGACTCACCACGGCCCGTTTCAGAAGGGCGCTGATATCCTCCACGGTAAGCGCGTTGAGCACAAATACCTTACAGCGGGAAAGAAGCGCGGAATTGATTTCAAAGGACGGATTTTCCGTGGTCGCGCCGATCAGTATAATGGAGCCTCGCTCCACATATGGAAGAAAGGCATCCTGCTGGGCTTTGTTGAACCGGTGAATCTCATCCACAAAAAGGATGGTTTTGGTCCCGAGAGAACGGTTCTGCTCTGCCTTGGACATCACTTCCCGGATCTCCTTGATTCCGGAGGTGACAGCAGAAAAATTGATGAACCGCGCTTTGGTTGCCTTTGCGATAATATTGGCAAGAGTGGTTTTCCCTACGCCCGGAGGTCCCCAGAAAATCATGGACTGAACATCATCCCGGTCGATCATTCTTCGAAGTACTTTTCCTTCCCCGATGAGATGACTCTGGCCGCAGTAATCATCCAGTGTCTGCGGACGCATCCGATCCGCGAGGGGAGTGGTTTCACTCCGGCTGTCAAATAATGAATCCTGCATCATATGTCTCCATTATAAGGGATTGAGCCAAACGGATTCCAATAACAGGAACGCAATCGCTTCATGGAATGAATCCGCGGAGCTTTTGGCCGGAAGAGAACCCGCTTTTCATATATGATGCAAAGCTTCTTTTAATCGGCGGCTGAAAACAAAAAGATCAGAACAAGTCTGATCCAGATGCTGCACTCAGGCACAGGCAGAATGATTGTCCTTTGGCTGGTTCTGCTGATTTTTTTATCAGGCCGTCAGTCCACATCAATCAGTTCGATCGTGAAATTCAGTTCCTGTCCGGCCATCGGATGATTGGCGTCAAGGGTGATGTTGACGCTGTCCTTTTCAGTGACGAGTACATTGAAGCGTCTGCCAAGCTCATCCGTAAGCGCGACCCGCTCACCGACATTCAGATTCTCGGAACCGGGAAGCTGACTGATCGGAATGATCAGAACCGCCTGAGGATTATGCTGTCCATATGCTTCTTCAGGAAGCAGATGGATGTCCGTCTTCTGTCCTTTTTCCATGTCTGCCACAGCCTGATCAAAGCCATGAATCATCATTCCGGCACCGCATACAAATTCCAGCGGCTGTCCTCTGTCATAGGAGGAATCAAACTGTGTTCCGTCATTGAAAGTCCCCCGGTAGTGCACGGTGCATTTGTGCCCGACGTTTTTCCCGGTGACTGTCGGCTGACCATGACAGCCTCCGCATCCGCCGCAGCCTTCATCTTCCTCGTGACAGGAACCGCAGTGCTCTTCTTCCCCGCCATGATGATGGTCACAGGTTTCATCACTTCCCGTCAGTGTTCCGCTGAGATATGCCCGAACAGCTTCATCGGCATTTCCGGATGCGCCGGCAACGACCTTGATTCCCTGTTCTGCCAGAGCGTTTCTGGCACCTTCCCCGATGCCGCCGCAGATCAGCACATCCACATTCCTGCCCGCAAGAAACGCGGAAAGGGCACTGTGCCCCTGACCGTCTGTGGAAACAATCTCAGAAGACAGAATGGATGTTCCGTCGGTTTCATAGATTCCAAAGGCTTCCGTGTGTCCGAAATGCTGGAAGACTTCTCCTTTGTCATAGGTTACTGCAATCTTCATATTGAAAATCTCCTTATTCAATCCTGTCTATCATACCGGATTATCGGGCAAAGTCCAGTTTCTGCGCCTGCTTTATGGCATTGGTTCAAAGGTCCAGCGGCTCCATGAGTCTAGTCCGTACGTCAATCCATGATTTCTGGGGGACATCATGGATGATGTCGTTCTCCGTATAATGACCGATCAGAAAAGGAGAACGGGGATCATGCTTTGCGTAATTCTCCCTGACTTTTGAAGGATCGCTGTTGGCATAGCAGTAGCGGCAGAAATGCTGACAGGTGCTGTAGGCGCCGATATCACAGGCAAGATAACAGCTGCACGCTTCTCTTGCGCCCTTGCGTTTTGGAACGTTCAGAGACTTTCCGATCGCCTTTTCATAATCCGCGATCCGCATGCAGCCGGAACAGTCCGCTCCGTATGGCGCAAGTTCATTCCCCTCGGCACATGTCCGCACCCTCATTCCATGTCTTGCGGCCGATTCAATGATCGCTTTTCCAAGGGTGATCCGTTCTTCCGCGGTGACAAGTCTAGCTTCCGGGAAGTTTTTTCTGACCTTTTGATAAAGGTCAATAAAGCTGATCACAACTGTTTCGGTATATCCCTGCAGCGCCGCTGCCATGGTTTCAAAAGCACGCAGATGATAGGCGATGGAGTATCTGTCGGAAAGAAGGATCGGATCATACCGCCAGGCAATGGAAGAAGTGCCGACGATACCGGAAAGCTTCTGAAACTCCCTGAGCATCTGATGCTTGTCAGGTACATTCGGTTCGATGTCCCGCCCATATGGCGTAATTGTCATGAACCAGAACTGACCATAGTCCTTCAGAAGATCCATATATGGAAACATCGGGGATGGATTCTTGGTACAGAAGCCGATGACATCTACAACGGATGGATCAAGACGATAGCGGCTGACCTGTTCCATGTGAAAAGGGTTCCGCACACATACGAACCCTTCCTTCAGCCGGTTGGCAAACCATTCCGAATAGAATGCAGGGATATCCGTTCTCTGCCCTGTGTTGATAATCAAAGCCGTTTCCTCTTTCTTCCTTAATGAAACGCAGTTATCTTCGCACAGATCCTCCGGCTTGCAAAGAAAAAAGCCCCTGAAAGAAACCGGGCAGACACAGAACCTGACGGCAGTGAACGTGCTATGCTGAGAAAAAGAAGACAGGAGATGCGAAGGATGCAGTACAGAACTGACAAACACGGGGAACCACTGTCCATTCTTGGCTATGGATGCATGCGTTTTTCCAGAAAGGGAAGCGGGATCGATATCGACAAAGCGGAAAAAGAGATTCTCGCGGCATATCATGCCGGTGTCAATTACTATGACACGGCTTATATCTATCCCGGCAGTGAGGCCGCCCTGGGAGAGATCCTCTCCCGCAATCACATCCGTCAGAAGGTTCATATCGCCACCAAGCTTCCTCAGTACATGATTTCCAACGCAGCCGCGATTGACCGGTATTTTAATGAGGAACTGAGCCGGCTGAAGACAGACTATGTTGATTACTACCTCATGCATCATGTGACGGATATTGCGATGTGGGAAAAACTGAAGGCGGTCGGGATTCTGGACTGGATCAAAGCGAAGAAGGAAAGCGGCGCAATCCGCAATATCGGTTTTTCCTATCACGGCAATACGGAAAACTTCCTTAAGATTCTGAATGACTATGACTGGGATATGTGCCAGATTCAGTACAACTATCTGGATGAAAATACCCAGGCTGGTGTGGAGGGACTCAGAGCGGCATACGCAAGAGGCATTCCCGTTGTCATCATGGAGCCGCTGCGGGGAGGAAAGCTAGTGAACATGCTGCCGGAAGACGCGAAAAAGATCATGCGTGCAAGCGGAAGACCCTGGAGTCCGGCCGAATGGGGACTGCGATGGCTGTACAATCAGCCGGAGGTAACCGTTGTCCTTTCCGGTATGAATTCCGAGGAAATGGTTCTGGAAAACTGCCGCACGGCTTCAGACGCTCCCTCCGGCAGTCTGACACCTGCGGATTTCGAAGTGCTTGAGGGCGTGAAGACAGCGATCAGAGAGAAGGAAAAAGTCGGCTGTACCGGATGCCGCTACTGCATGCCGTGTCCGAAAGGCGTGGATATTCCGGGGATTTTCAGATGCTATAACGCGATGTATACCGAATCCAAAAGAGAAGGGCGCTTTCAGTTTGCCCAGACTGTTGGTCTTACAAGAGAGCCGGCATTTGCGACGCAGTGCATTCAGTGCGGGAAGTGTGAGAAGCACTGCCCCCAGAATCTTCCGATCCGCGCCAAACTGAAGGAAGCCGACAGAGAACTGCGGCCGCTGCCGTATAAAATCGGAATTGATCTGGTCCGGATGTTCATGTTCCGCAAAGGAAAAGCGTCCAGGGCTTCAAAAAACGGATAAATGATGAGGAAAGCATCTTCAGGCAGGATGCTTTCCTTTTATAATGAAAAAGATGAAAGATCTCAGTCTGCTGGCCGCAAAGCGGTTTTCCTATAAGGATGTCATGGAGCCGGATGAGGATTACGCTTCTCTTGGCGTTATCCTGAATGAATGCGTGGAGAAGGGGTGGATCCGGCCGGTAAAAGCCTCCGGGCGGGTATCCTTTGCGCCTTATTTTTACCGGGAATATTTTGTGATTCCAAAAAGAAAGACAGCGCATGCGGATCCGGAAGAGATTCTCCGGCTGGCCCCGGCCCTGCTGGAGTATTACAGCGATCATCCGGATCATTATGTTCAGGATGCGGAGGTTCTGATTCCGCTCAGCACATGGATGAAGCAGGAAGAACTTCATTTTGAATGTTCCCTCAAGGAACGTTCCTATCAGATTTTTCATAATGAAAAGCTGCTGGAGTCAGAGAGCGCCTGCCGGATTCTGAACCGATGCGGTCTTTGTTATGAAGACCTGGGCTGTTACCGGACCTATGAACCTTTTTTCTGTGAACGGATTTCAGAGGAAGGATATGCGCTGGTTCTGGAAAACAAGGATCCCTGGGTTTCCATTGTGAAGGCGATGCGGCGGAAAAATACCAGTCTGTTTCTCGGACGGAAGATCATGTGTGTTATCTACGGCGAAGGAAGAAAGGTGGATTCCTGTGCGGAGGCTTCCCGCCTTCAGGATTTTTTCAAAGGCCTGAATCCGGCTCCGTCTGCTGTGCTTTACTGCGGAGATATCGACAGAGCCGGCATAGCGATTTACGAGAAATGCCGGGAAGTCAATCCGGACGCTGCGATCGAACCGTTTCCGGAACTGTATCGGGCCATGGCTGCCAAAGCCCCGGCGGATCCTATGGCCAATGAACCGGCAGAGGATCATAAGACCAGAACTCCTGACCTTTCGTTTGCGGAGATATTTGAGGATCCATCCTACGTCAGAACCGTTCTGACTCATAATCTCAGGATTCCGCAGGAAATACTGACCCTGCGGGACTACCTGGAGCTTTGCGGAGGTGAGAATGGAATCATTTCTTGAAGGAATGCATCAGCGTGTGCTGCTTGGATACTGCGCGGATTCCATACTGAACCGGAAAAAAAGGAATACGGAAATCGAAGGATGGTTTCCGGATCCCGGCATTCTTGATCACATGTTTTATGATGTGCTTCTTTTCATCATGGAATATTCGCTTTCCGAAAGCGGCGGCTGTTCGCTCAGGGAGATCAGTCAGTTTCTGTTCAATGATCTGAGATACTACCGCGTTGTTCTCGATGTTTCAAAGACTGAAATGCTTGCCTCGTATATGGTGCGGGATATTCTTCAAAACGGCGGCAGTGTGCTTTCCTATCCGCTGTTTCATCATGAAACAGGTCATTGGCAGGAAGCGACGGTCCGGCTGATTGAGGACCGGCTTTCTGATGACAAGGTGCTGCTGTACCGTCTCAGTGAGCAGGGCTATGACTTTCTGCTTCGCACCCGGGAAATCGATACACAGTTTGAAGGATGGGTGAGCATGCTCATCACAAAACAGCAGCTGGAGCGAAGAAACTACCGGGAATCCTATCATCAGGCAAGACAGTCTCTGCAGATTCTGCGGAAGCAACAGACCGCGTTTGAAGAGTTCATCCGTTCCATCCGCCGGGATCTTAGGTCGGTAGAAAATGATGCCTACAGCAGAATGATCGGATCCTTCTATGAAAACCTGGAAACAGAACAGGAAATGACCCGGGAGATCATCCGCATCATAGAGGAATACCGACGGGAGATGAGCAGCCAGAAGGAACAGCTGCTGGAACAGGATGACCGCACGCTGGAAGAAAGTCTGGATTATCTTCGGGGCATGTCGGATATTCTTGAAACAATCATGGATACGGAAAATGAACTTCTGAGTCATCGCTATTCGGTCCGTAAGATTTATGAGTCCATGCTGGAAGAAAGCCTTTTATCTTCCTTCAGCTTCCGCCGGTATGATTATTATGAAACCATTCTGAAGCCGGCATCTTCTCTGCATGATGAAGAGCTGTCTGCGTTTCTGCTTCTGCGGCGGCCGCTGACGCTTCCGCAGACGGAAAAGATATTCAATCCCGGACTGCTGTACGCACCTGAGAGAAATCTCGAAGAAGAGGACCTTGAAAGTGAACGGATCCTCAGCGAAGAAGAGGAAGAAAATGTCCGGCTTCTGGAAAAACAGAAGCGGATGAATCTGTATAAGGAAGCGTTTTCTCTTTTCCTGAACTATGCAGGTACGCATGACCGCTTCCGGATCAGGGAATTTGTACATTTCTGTGACCGGCTTGCGGAAGAAAACGATACGGAGTTTCTCAGTGACTCCAAGAGTTTCTATCTGATGTTTCTTGATCTTTACTCGCTTGGTACGATTGACTTTGATCATATGGAGTTTCAGGAAAAACCATACGATGATTCCGCAGAAGAGTTTGATATTGCCCAGATGCTGAGGATTCTGCAGATTGACCCGGCGGGATTGAATATCCGGACGATTGTGCTGAATGCGGAAAAGGGAACAGACCGGTATTATCTGCGGAATGAACAGGATGAAAACCTTGCCTATGGCATGGATACCCTCGAGGTTATTGTCACCCGAAAGGAGACCCGGAAATGACAGAAGAAAAAGCAATGCGGCAGGCGCTGCGAATATTCCGGCACTGTCTGGATCACAAAGGACTGCTCCGTCAGGAGGAGGATCCATCCTTGTTTGAATGTCTGCAGGCTTTTGATACTGCCCAGGCGCTTGCCATGATCGAGGAAGAAATGAATCTGAAATTCCTGACGTCCAATGACAGGGTGTATCTGATCCCTTCGTTTGACAATACGACGTTTGGAATGAGTCTGAGGGAATACAGGGAGGATTTCGGAACCGGTACCAGACTGGAATCCGCATTTCTTGTCTCCTACATTCAGATGATGATATTCTGGCTGTTTTTCGGAGGGAAGAACAGCAGTAACCCGAAGCAGAGAGATTTCATACAGATGAAGGATCTGATTGAGGAAATAGATGCGCTGTTTCAGCGGATGAGGGAGGAAAAGGATACGGTTCTTGATTTTGACAGTCAGTACCGCTTCAATTTCAGCCGGATCGCGGAAACCTGGAAAAACAAGCAGTATGGCGGAGAAGGACAGGAATTCACTACCAAATTCGGGACGGTCCGCCGCGCCGTCAATCAGCTGAAAGACCATTCTCTTGTGACATTTGTCGAAGACGAAATCCGGCCGACCAGGGAACTGACGGATAAGTTTCTGAACTATTATCTGCGGGAAGAGCGGGTAGCGGAAATGCATCGCCTGTTTGAAGAAATGAAGGGAGAATGACATGCCGAGAATCAATCGAGTTCGGTTAATCAATTACGGATGGGCAAACCGGCGGATCGATGATCTGATCCTTGATTTTCATGGTGGGCTCAACACCGAAATCCGTCTGGGAAACGGCGGCGGAAAATCGGTGCTGCAGCGTCTGATCTATCAGGCGGTCTATCCGAATACGACCATTTCCGGAAACCGGATTGAAGACTATCTGAAAAACAAACCGGCCATGACTGTCATTGAATGGCTTTCTGATACAAAAGACAGTGAGCCGGAACTGTTTACAACCGGAGTGCTTCTCTCTAAAAGCGAAGCGAGGGATGAAAACAACGCGACCGTTTATTTCTTTACCTTTGTCTCCAATGATTCCAGGCATCTTTCGATTGATCATCTTCCCAATGTGGAACATGAAAGCGGAATTCTGGAAATCGAATCCTATACGGTTTCACAGAACAAGTACCGTAACCTCTCCGTCAATTATCCGGAAATCTTCTACTACCAGTCTCAGGACCGGAAGAAATATCATCAGAAGCTGGAAGAATTCGGCATTTCTGTGAACACATGGAATGAAATCATACGGAAAATGATAGAGGCAGAGGATCCGTTCAGCGCTTTTCTGAAAAACTATAAAACCGAAGATCAGCTGATCAATGGATATCTCCTTCCCAATATCGAAACCCATCTTTCCCGGACGGGAGACAATAAATCCTTTCTGCGGACACAGCTGAAAGACAATGTTGAAAAGATGGCTGAGCAGAAGGAAAGCCGGGCCATGCGGGATCTGCTTGTTTCCTTTCTGAAAGACAGAGAAGAGGAAAGCAGCCTGCTGGATGTGCTGGCGGAAAAAAAGCAGGCGCATGAAAAGACCATCGCGGATCTGTCCGGTCTGCTTTCTGCAGCAGTACGGAAGACACAGGAACTGCAGACTGCCGGTGAAGAGCTTTCAAAGCAGATGGAGCATCTGCAGGCCGGGCTGGAAAAGATTCACAGGGAACGCGTTTCCCATGAATACAACCAGGCAAGGATTGCTCTGTCACATGGGGAAGAAACCCTTCAGGAAGTGGAAAATGCCCTGCATACCGCGAAAGAAGCGGAAGAAGAGATCAGAAACCGGCGCAGCGCTCTGTATGCCCGTCAGATTTATGATGAAATAGAGACCGTCAAAGGACGTATTGACGCTCTGCAGGAGCAGTACCGCGGACTTGAGCAGTCACAGGAGAAGCAGCTGATGACCCGGATTTCCGCAACCCTCTATCAAAGATATGAGGAAGAGATCACAGCCCTGAAAGAAAAAGAGACAGAGCTTCAGAACCGGATCGCTCAGGCAGAATCCTCCGGCAGGGATCTGCAGGAACTGCTGAGGAAAAAGGAAACCCTGCGTAACAGGAATGAAAAAGAAACCGGTGTGCTGGAAGAAAAGAAACAGCAGGCGGAGCAGAAAGAAACGGATCTTCAGGAACAGCTGAATATTACCCTGCGGCGGGATTTTCTCAACCAGCTGATGGAAGAGGATATCGAAGCATCGAGAAAGGAACTGGACCGAAGAGTATCCGTTTCCGGGAAGGAAGTGGAAAAACTGCGGGCTGCCATTGCCCAGGCCGCAAAGACACTCAATGAACTGACGGCAAAGAAAGAAGAGGCAATAAGGAAAACCGCTGAGCTGAAGGCTTCTGAGGCCAGGGCTGAGGAGGAAAAAAGCCGATTTGAAACGCGGCGGAAGCAGCTTGTGCGGCATATGGAGCGATATGGTCTGGAAACGGAACAGATGTACCGTCATGAAGAACTCAGAAAGGAGTGCCAGCGCCGGATTCAGGAGAATGAACATCATTGTGATCAGATCAAATATGAGATTCAGCTGCGCCAGGAACTGATTGCAAGCGCAGAGAAGGGAAGTGTCTATATTCCGGATAATCTTTCTTCCATGCTTGCAAAGGGAGGCATTTCCTTTGAGACCGGTGAGAATTTTCTGCGCAAGCAGAAACTCCAGGATCGAAAATCATATCTGAAGAAACGACCGATGCTTCCGTTTGCTCTGTTGATGAACAGGCAAAACTATGAGAAACTTCAGAATTCTGATTTTCATACGGAACTGATCCGCCAGATTATTCCGGTTTATCTCTATGGCGAGCTGGACCGGAAACTTTCAGTGTCTGAAGAGGAGAGGTGGCTCTGCCAGGTGAAGGAAGAGCTTCTGGATGAAAAAAGAAGGAAGATCTTTCTGGAATCGATGGAGCAGAAGAAACAGGAAGACTGTGAGCAGCTGGAGGGATTTGTCACGGAAAGAAAGACGCTTTCCGCCTTTGAAACGGCAGTGAAGGAATTCACCTATGATCAGGAGTTTGAAAAACGCCTGATGACCCAGATTCAGACGATTTCGCAGAAGAAAAAAGACGCGGAATCAACCGTGAGGACCTGCGCGCAAAAAGACGCAGAACTTCAGAAACAGATACAGGAAGACCGGAAGTCTCTGCATCAGGCAGAAAACGCGCTGGCAAAAGCAGAAGAGGATAAAGCCTGTCTGGAAAAGTATCTTGAAATTGAGGCGGACGTTCTTCCGGAACTGTTAAGCCGGCTGAGTGAAAACACCGGTGAGAAACAGCGGCTTCTGCGGGAGATCGAAACTCTGAAATCAAAGATATCCCAGACGAATGATCAGAAGAGAACGGCGGAGCATTCTCTGGTAACAAACAGATATGATCTGCAGGCAAAGAAAAACGAACAGCAGAAGTATACCCGTGCGGATTCATTTGATCCCTGCTTGGAGGAAACCGCATATCTTGCGGCACAGTATCAGACGCTTACCGAAAAGACTTCCGGTCAGAGCCGGGATCTGCTTGCGGAACTGGAGCGCCTGAAACAGGAAAGCGAAAAGAAGCGCAGACAGTTTGAAACCTATGGAATTGACGTGTCTTTTCTCAAGGATATTCAATGGTCTTCCGAAGAGGTGGAACTGCTCAGAAAGCAGCAGGAGAAAATTCATCAGGAAATCGATCTGCATCAGAACAGAAAGGAAGAAGCGGATAAAGCATTCGGAAAACTGCAGGCGGAATATGAAGCCGCGGAAAGAAAACTGCGGGCGGAAGGACTGAATGAACCTCTTCCGGATTCTGAAATCCGCATGCATTTCGAGGAGCGCATTCTTGAAAAGGAACATGATATTAAGACTGCCGGTCAGCAGATTGACAGGGTGCAGCGGCAGTATGAAGAGGTGCAGTATGTTCTGGATCAGCTGAATTCCCTTCCGGATCTGAGAAAGGGAGTTTCACATGATGTGACCATCAGTGAAGCGATCAAGGAACAGTACCGTATGATGCGCAGTGAATATGATTCCGCCGCTCTAGACACAAAGCAGGCCAGAGCGGATTATCTTTCCTGTTACCGGAAGCTGAAGGATATCTACCAGAATAAGGGATCTCTGTTTCAGAAACTGTATCGAAACGCATCCGTGATCGAAATGAAGGAATATCCGAGTCTTCAGGAGATTCATGCATGGAAGGAAACCTGTCAGGCGCATTCCGGCACACTGAGGAAAAACCTTGATTATTACAATACCGAACTGGAAGCTCTGGAAACCGGAATCCGGCAGATGATTCATTCCATCACCACCTATACAAAGCGGCTGTGTGATGCGCTTCGACAGATTTCCCGGCAATCGCAGATGCGTCTGGCAGATCGCTCCGCTCCGGTAAGACTTCTTCGAATCGAGATTCATGATGATCCATCGGATGCGGCGCAGCACATGGATTCCTATCTGAGAGAGGGAATGGCAAGGCTTGCCGGACTGTATGAGGACAAGTCTTCCGAACTTGATGGAGAAATCAACTCTCTTCTTAACAGCCGCCGCATGATCACTGTCTATCTCGACCAGCAGATGATACCGGTCAAGGTCTATCGGTTTGATGAAAACAGCAGCCACAGCGGCCCGGTGGGGTGGGAGAAGGCAACCCGTTCCAATTCGACCGGTGAGCATTCAACCAGCTGCTTTGTGATTATCGCGACCATGATGGCCTATGCAAGAGGAACGGATCCGGAACTTGAGGATATGCGGAAGGAACGATATGAAGTCATTATCTGTGACAATCCGTTCGCCTCCATATCTTCCGAGTATCTGGTCCGGCCATTGATTACGATCGTGGACCAGCTGCATCTTCAGCTGATTTCCTTTACGCACAATACTCAGCAGTCCATAGCTGATTCCTTCGATGTCGTGATTCAGCTGCGCAATACTGCGCTCAAATCCGGAAAGAACAGAATCAATATAGAAACAGAACGGGTTTCTGAAGAACAGATGGAACATGCCTCATTGTTTTCCGGGGCAAAACAGTTAAGCATGTTCTGACAAAAGATCCCGGAAGCAGAATCAATCCCTGCACGGATATGAGTATTCTGGATCCAGAGTTCAGTGATTTCAAGAAGGCAGAAGGATATCTTTCTGCCGGGCTTCCGAAACGTGCAGAAGTGATTCGGCCTTATCAGGGACTTGGAGAATGGAAGTATCTTCTGATTTTTGACGGAGATTATTACTGCGAGGAAATTGGCCGCGCAAATCTGGAGAATCTTCAGAATGGATACGCTCTGACTCTGATGCCTCAGCAGGGAAAGAATGAATATGAAATCTTCCCTCTGACGGCAGAAGAGGTAGGGTATGAACCATTCACCGGAAGTATGAATGAAGAGGAATTTGTTCTGCAGGGGAACAGAAGCACCATCGTACCGGGATCTTTTGTACAGATGGACGGATGCCAGTATTCCTATGGATCCATTACTGCAGAAGCCGGTCTGACTGGAAATCTGATTCTGATTCGGCCATAGGACTGACGCAGAAGAAATCCTGACTGGAGCAGCAAAACCGCTGCTCTTTTCTGTTGACGGAAAGCTTTCTCTTTTTCCGATGGATCCTGCATTCATCCGTGAACTCGGGCTTTTCACTGTCCTTTCAGGAGTATGATATGATTCATTTGGTTATATATGCCTAACTGCATGGCTCAGGATCTTTGTATCTCACAGGCTTCTGCCTGAAAAGAAAACGGGGGAATAACATGGATGACAAGAAGAAATCCAGGAATTACTTCAACAGACATTCCTTTACCTGGGTAAACCGCGATGGATACTGGCGCCACGATTATCGGGCGACCGTAAGAGCTCTGAAACATTACCGGTCTGCCAGCTGTCTGGACGTCGGCTGCGGAAACGGGGCGTTTCTGGCCTTTCTGAAGGAAGCCTGTCCTTATATCCGTCCTGCCGGTCTTGATTACTCATCCTCCATGGTGAAAAAAAGCAGGGAACGGCTTCCGGATGCTGAGATCAGGGAAGGGGATGCGGAATGCATGCCGCTGAAGGATCATTCCTATGATGCCGTTACCTGTCATATGAGCATTCATCATTATCCTCATCCGGAAAAAGCACTTGCGGAAATGTACCGGATTCTCAAACCGGGCGGCGCGGTGCTCATCAATGATCTGACCGGTCCGGACTGGCTGATCCGCTGGATGAACCGCAGCTTTAAAACATGGAATACCGGAGATCATGCGATTTATTCATGTGCTGAAATGGAGCGCATGCTGAAGCGTGCCGGGTTTCGGAATGTAAGAAGCGAACTGCTCACACCGTTTACCTATCTTGCTCAGGGGGTGAAGCCATATGGTGATTCATGAGTTCGGAATAAAAAGTCCCAGGACTTTCCTGTTTTTCCCGGGAAGCTGTGAACCGTGGACGGAGTTTTCCTATGCGGCTGAACAGCTTGCGAAGTATTTCCATGTGATTCTGGTAACACCGGATGGCCATACACCATCGGAGCACACCGATTTCATTTCGGTTGAGAAAACCTCGGATGATACGGCAGAGTGGCTGAAGGCACACGGCATTACCGCTCTGGATGCACTGTATGGTATGAGCTTCGGGGGAGCCATGGCGCTTCATTTTCTGACCGGAAAGCATATGCCGGTAAAAAAAGCGGTCATCGATGCCGGTACTGCCCCTTATACATGGCCTCGCTGGATATGCCGTCTGATCTGTGTCCGGGATTATCTTGTCATGAAAGCCGGGATATCCGGTATTGCCGGAATGAAACTTGCTTTCCCGCCGGCTCATTTTGCCAGAAACAAGGAGAATCCGGATCCCGAGTACCGGGAGATTCAGCAGTTTCTGAAAACCTTCTCCAACCGGACCATCTGGAATATTTTCTGGTCTGCCAATAATTATCACGTTCCGAATAGAATGCCGGAAACTGACACGGAGATTCATTTCTGGGTCGGAACGGAAGAGTGGGGATCCCGGTACCGGGATCTGAAATGGTTTCAGTCCTATCTTCCGGATATGAAAGTCGTTACGATACCGGGCATGATGCATGGCGAACTGGTCATGATGCACCCGGAAGAATTTGCCCGCCTCGCCTTTGCTGTTTTCAAAGCGGATTCATAAACAAAGCAGAAGCCGGGACAGGCATCTTCGGAAAATGGGATCCTTTCTCATTCTGTTCAGTGCTACAATGTTATCGGTTAGAAACATCTAACCACCCGGCGGGGTATGGAGAAAAGCAGCTGAATGGAGAGCCTGAGTCAAATCGGGAAGAAGGAGCAGCTGTTATGCCCTGTCGGCCCAAAAAAGAGGCAGTTATGAAATTTGATGAAATGGGAAACAGAGCCGGGAAGACATTGATGCTGCTGCCGGGAACATGCTGTGACTGGCAGACAAACTTTGCAAATGTTCTGGATCCTTTGTCTCAGAAATATCATCTGATCTGTGTGAATTATGACGGCTTTGACGGAACCGGTTCGATCTTTCCGGATATGATCACCGTGACGGAAAAGATTGAGGATTATATCAGGCGTCATTATGATGGAAAGATTGACGGCGCCCTTGGTTCTTCACTGGGCGGAAGCTTTGTAGGACAGCTCATCCAGAGAAGACAGGTGCATCTGGATCACGGTATATTTGGAAGCTGTGATCTGGATCAGAGCGGAAAATTCAGCGCAGGCCTGCAGGCAAAGCTGGTAGTACCGCTTCTGACCGGAATAACTGCCAGTGAGAAAAGGAAAGCATTTACCCGCAGGATCCTGAAGAATTTCTTCGAGATGAATGATGAGACTGCCGACAGGTTTATTGCCTGCTTCAGCAGATTTGATCCGGTTTCCATCCGGAATGAATATTATTCCGATCTGCTTACCTGGCTGCAGGAAGACATTTCCGTGGAGCATACGATTGCGCACTTCATCTTTGCGGAAAAAATGGGAATGAAGTATTTCAGACGATATCAGAAATACTTTCACAATCCGGATATCCGGGCTTTCCCCATGCAGCATGAACAGTGGATTTTCGGGGATGAAAAATACCGGACCCCGGTACTGAAGGTGATCGATGAATTCATGGAAACACCGGTCTGATTCCAAGAAAAAACGGAGGTGGATATGATCTGGGCAGCAGTAATTCTGGAAGGTCTTGGGCTTGGCTTTCTTCTGTATCTGATCTGTGCGATCGGGATCAGAAACGGTGCAGTCGGGATGGTTCATCTTTACAGCGAGGCAGTACAGAAACGAGTGGTAGAACTTGGACTTACCACCCGGGAAAAGATCAGACAGAGAGGGAAAATCTTCCGAAGCATCTGTATTCCGGGATATTTCATCTATGTGCTGACATGTGTATATGGAATCAACGGCGCAAGAGGATTTTCCGACGGATTCTGGCAGAGCTTTGCGATTCTTTCGATCATGAATCTGATCGACAGGATTCTGATTGATGATTACTGGGTCGGACATACCAGGGCGTGGGATATTCCTGGTACGGAGGATCTGAAACCATATATCACCACAGAGGATAAGAAGAAAAAATGGATCATGGGTACGCTCGGAATGGCTGTTGTTTCCGCGCTGCTTTCCGCAATCATGTGTCTTATTCTGAAATGAATTACCACGAGTGATTGCTGCTGCAATCTCACGTGGTTTCAAAAGA
>CAMNFS010000027.1 GCA_946537255.1 uncultured Erysipelotrichaceae bacterium | reverse complement strand
CGGCAGCTTCCGCATCCTGCCAGGACACCGGGAAGAAACCACCTCCGACAAAGAGAGAACCTATTGGATGAGGGATTCTTCAGAACCGTTTCACGAAAACGGCTGAACCGCTTGTTCTGAAATCAAGCCCGTGTCCCATCAACCCGGATTGATCCAAACTGAAAAAACCATTGGACTGATTTTCTTCCAATGGCTTCTTTTCTTATTCACGGTCTTTCAAAGATCGAAGAAGGCTGACCGCTCTGCCGCCTGTCCGCTTTTTCTTCTGTCCGTTTCCTCATGCACAGTCAGGGGCGGTAACCCCGCGTCCAGCTGACCATGCGGGCATGGATTTTCTCAGGCGGAAATAATCATGCGGTCATCAGTCACTTCTTCCTTCATATCCATGACGATGCCGTTGACCTTGTATTTTTTCAGAACAAACATTGTGACAGTGGCAGTCACACCCTCAATCGGCGCAAGCTTCTCACCGACAAAATCCGCCACCTCCCGCATCGTACGGGCATTGATGCTCACCATGAATTCCGAGGTACCGCTCATGAGATAAAGGCTGGCAACTTCCGGGAATTTCGCGATCCGTTCGGCGATCTTGTCATAGCCGGTTTCTCTTTCCGGCTTGGCAGAAACACCGATATAGGCATCCACATGATCATAATTCGTCTTATCCCAGTTGATGACCGTATGATAGCCGCAGATCACCTTGTCTTTTTCCAGCTGTCTTTTCGCGGCGTGCACATCCGCTTCACTTTCCCCGAGAATATCCGCAAGATCGGTAATGGTCGCGCGCGGATCATCCGCAAGCAATGTCAGTAATTTCATCGAATCCATTCTGTTTATTCTCCTTTATGTTCTTCCAGAAACTGGCTGATTCTGCGGAATGCCTCCCGCAGATGATCAATGCTGTAGGCATAACTGATCCGGGCAAATCCTTCACCGGCATTTCCGAAGGCAGTGCCGGGAACGATGGCGACATGCTTTTCATGAAGCAGCTTCTCACAGAATTCCTCACTGCTCATTCCGCTGCTGGTGATGTTCGGGAAGACGTAGAACGCCCCGCGCGGCTCAAAGGTTTTCAGACCCATTTCATTGAGCTTGCGCACACAGTACTGACGGCGCAGATCATACTGCTTCTTCATCTGCTCCACATCATCAGCGCAATCCCGCAGAGCGGTGATCGCCGCAAACTGTGAAGTGGTCGGAGCAGCCATGATGCAGGACTGATGTATTTTCAGCATGACCGCGATCAGATCCTTCGGCCCGCATGCGTAGCCAAGCCGCCAGCCGGTCATGGAAAAGGTTTTGGAAAAGCCGCCGACAACAATGGTTCTCTCCTTCATGCCAGGAAAGGCCGCAATCGATTCATGCTGGATTCCATAGATCAGCTCCGCATAGATTTCATCGGAAAGCACGGTGACATCCGTATCCCGCAGCACATCGGCAATTTCCTCAAGATCCTGATGGCGCAGCACGGCTCCGGTCGGATTGTTCGGAAAGCCAAGGACAAGAATCTTTGTCTTCGGCGTAATCGCTTCCTTGATCTGCTGCGCAGTGACCCGGAATTCATTTTCTTCCAGACACTGAATATGAACGGGAACTCCGCCGGTAAGTGTCGTGATCGGCTCATAGCTGACATAACACGGTTCGCAGATGATGACTTCATCCCCCGGTTCCACAAGAGCCCGGATGGCAAGGTCAATCGCTTCACTTCCGCCGACCGTCACGATCGTTTCCTGCAGTTCATAACGGAGCTTCCATTTCCGCTCCATATATTCATCAATCGCTGTCCGAAGTTCCTTCAGCCCGGCATTGGCCGTATACTTGGTGCGGCCGATCTCAAGCGAATGAATCGCCGCATCCCGGATATCCCATGGTGTCTGAAAATCCGGTTCTCCGACACCGAGCGATATGCATTCCGGCATTTCCGCCGCCAGATCAAAAAACTTGCGGATCCCCGAAGGTCTCATCTCTTTCGCTGTGCGCGAAAGCAGCCTGTCATAGTTCATCATACTCACCCTCATCTGCTCATTATACCCTCGAAAGGAAAGGATGTCAGTCAGCCCGTGTAATATCCGCGGTTTCACCGGCCGTGATCCGGATCAGATCGGATGGAAGCACCTCAATCTGAATCCCGACCTTTCCGCCGGATACCATCACGGTATCAATCAGAAGGATGGTCTCGTCAAATACCGTACGGAACTGCTTCTTCATTCCGACCGGTGAACAGCCGCCGTGGATGTATCCTGTCAGAGGGAACAGTTCCTTCTGATGAATCATTTCCACATTCTTGACGTTTACTGCGGCCGCTGCCTTCTTGAGATCCAGCCTTTCCGCTGAAGGGACTGCAAATACATAATAATTTCCGTCACTCCCTCTTGTGACCAGCGTCTTGAAAACCTGTTCCGGATTCTCTCCGCATTTGCGGGCAACGGATACGCCGTCAATTTCTCCGTCCTCCGTGTCATAGGTATGAACGGTGTAGGAGACTGCTTCCGCGTCCAGAATCCGCATTGCGTTGGTTTTGATGTCCTTTGTCTTTGCCATGGTTATTCACTCAGTAAAATACGGTCGTTATCCAGTTCCCTGCCTGCCTGTTCCCGGAACATCCGCATCAGATCGCTGATGGTAAGAGAGCCGCGCTCGCTTCCCGTAAGATCCAGCACAATATTTCCTCCGGCCATCATCAGAGTCCGGTTCCCCACCGAAACAGCCTGATGAAGATTGTGCGTCACCATCAGACAGGTCGTATGGTTTCTGCTTACGATTTCCTCTGTCAGCTTCATGATCTTTTCAGCTGCCTGAGGATCCAGCGCGGCCGTATGCTCGTCGAGAAGAAGAATCTTCGGCGGTACGACTGTCGCCATCAGGAGCGTAAGCGCCTGCCGCTGGCCGCCGGACAGCGTTCCTACCGGCGTATTCATTCTGTCTTCCAGTCCCATATCCAGACGCTTCAGCTGATCCCGGAAAAGTTCCTTTTCCTTCCGGGTGATTCTTGAGAACGGATTGGTTGTATGATCCGCCCGAAGATACGCCAGGGCAAGGTTTTCCTCAATCGTCATATGGGGAGCGGTCCCCTTCAGAGGATCCTGAAACAGACGGCCGATGTACCGGGAACGGATGTAATCCGGCTCGAAGGTGATGTTGCGTCCATCCAGAAGGATCTTCCCGGAATCCGCCAGAAACACACCCGATATGGCGTTGAACAGCGTGGATTTCCCGGCCCCGTTACTGCCGACTACGGTGATGAAATCACCGTCATTGACAGAGAGAGAAAGATCATCCAGAGCCGTCTTTTCATTGACGGTTCCAGGATTGAAGACCTTGGAAACATGAATGATTTCCAGCATGTCACTTCATCTCCTTTCTGACTCTGCGCTGCAGCTGCAGATTCTCACGGATTGTCGGAGCCGCGATCGCCAGGGCAACGATGATGGCGGTCATCAGCTTCAGACCTTCAATCGGAATGATTCTTGTCTGCAGGACAATCGCATAGATTGCCCGGTAGATGATGTTTCCGACAAGGCATGCAAGAATGTTTCTGGTGATGGACTTCCGGCCGTTCAGAACGGTTTCCCCGATGATCAGGGTTGCCAGCCCGATGACCACAATGCCGGTTCCGGCATTGATATCCGCGCTTTTCTGAAGCTGTCCGGCAATCGCCCCGGAAAGAGCCGTGAAACAGTTCGCCAGTGTGAGCCCGACAGAAATCGTGAAGGTCGGATTGATGGAGGATGCACTCACCATGTCACGGTTGTCTCCGGTTGCCCTGATCGAAAGACCGAGCCGGGTGGAGAGAAACCACCGCATGAACGCCATGCACGCAAACGCAAAGAGAGCTCCGAGCACGCTGGCGTACCATGCCCCGCCGATGCCGGTGCTTCTAAACATCGTAAAGATGGTTTCCTGTTTGATGAGACTGACATTCGAGCTCCATCCCATTGCCATCAGATTGACGGTATAAAGACCGGTATTGGTAATAATACCGGCCAGAATGGATGGAACCCCGAGTCTTGTCTGCAGAAACGCGGTCACATAACCTGCAGCCGCTCCTGCCAGAACCGCCAGAAACAGACCGAGAACCGGATGCCCCGCGGCAGCCGTCGAAACCGATACCGCCATGCCAAGCACGAAACATCCGTCCGTTGTCAAATCCGCAATGTCAAGGATACGATAGCTCAGAAACAGAGCCAGAGCCACAAGGCTGTAAATGCACCCAAGCGACAGTGCAGTCTGTGCAATATGAATCATAGGATCCTCCGCTGTTAATTTATTCTTCCGTTGTTGTGACTTCCACCACTTCTCCGAATGTCCTGAAGCTGCTGAAATCGATGCCAAGGGCAGAAGCGGTTTCCGTATTGACCGTCACAATCCCTCCATCCATGAGGTAGTAGTCCTCCAGTGTACCGACACCCTTGGTCAAAGCGTCAAAGGCAATATCGGCGGTGCGTTTTCCAAGCTCGGTATAGTTCACGCCGCAGGTCGCGAAGGCACCGTTTCTCACAAAGCTGTCCGCGCCTGCGTAATGAGGAATCTTCGCCTCCTGGAATAACGGGGCAATCGCAAGTTCCGCCGCCATGATGACATTGTCGGTCGGTGTGAACACCGCGTCAACCTTCTGGCCGATCAGAGATGAGGCGGCCTGAATGACTTCATCATTCGTGTTGCCGTTGGCTTCCACATACGCAATACCCTTTTCCTCCAGGTAGGCCTTGGCTTCCGCGATCGGCTTTTCGCTGTTGGCTTCGGATTTGGAATACAGCAGTCCGACGGTCTTTACATCCTTGCCGGCAGAAAGAATCATATCCATGATGACCTTTGTATTCAAGGCATCGCTGGTTCCGCTGACATAATCAATCCCGGTCAGCTCAGCTGCCTCGGGATCCGAGATTGCCGCGAAAATCACCGGAGTTTTTGTGTCTGAAGCAGCGGAAGTCATGGTCTGGGCCGCAAGGGTTGCGATCGGGATGATCGCGTCCGCGTGATCTGAGAGCGCCTGAGACGCGATCTGCTGGAGCGTGGTCTGATCATTCTGGCCGCTGTATACCTGGCCATAGTCGATGATGACTCCGTTTTTTTCCGACAGGGCGTCGAACTCCGCGGTAATCGCATTGGCGATTTCATCGAGGGAAGCGTGGTCAAGCTGCTTCACAACTGCGACACGGTAGGTCTTTGCGGTCTCTGTCTGAGCCTCAGAGGAGGAAACCGGAGCGGAAGCACTGGTGCCTGAACCACACGCGGTCAGTGTGAGAGCGAGAATGGAACATACTGTCAGAATCATCTTTTTCATCTTCTTTACCTCTTTTCCCGGGTGATGATGGACCTCCTGACGCCGCTCAGGGAGGAAAAAAGCCCCTGTCCAACATGGGACAGGAGCTGTCAGCTTCTGCGATACCACCCAACTTGATGTTCTCATCGAACATCCGCTCGCTTTGCGTACCATCATACGCATCTGATTGATAACGGGTGAGAATCCCGTCCTTCCTACTTGGTTTCCCGTTCAGTCGGCCCTGATGAAGTCCATTCTCTCTGATTCCGCCTGCCCCTTTTCCACCCTTCGGGGCTCTCTGTAGACTTCCTTCAGAAATACTCGTCTTCGTCCTCGGTTTTGAAGATATACATGCATTATTACTGCCGGATTGTCTTTTGTCAATAAAACAGTTCCGTTTTTCTGAAAATCATTCTGTAAATTATCATCTTCAGAATGAAAACAGTTTCACTTTTCCTGTTTTTCACAAAGTCTCAATCCGGAAAAAGAATTCCGTTGTATGATTGTTTCGTTTAATTGAAGGAGGACAGAAGATGTATCAGATCATCCGCAGGAAGGAACTGAATTCCTCTGTCACGGAGATGGATATTCTCGCACCGCTCATCGCAAGAAAAGCAAAGCCGGGGCAGTTCATCATTCTCCGTGTGGACGAGGAAGGCGAACGGATTCCTTTGACGATTGCCGGAGCGGATTCAGAAGCCGGCACCGTGAAAATCATTTTTCAGAATGTCGGCGCGACAACCATGAAGCTGAACGCGAAAAAAGAAGGAGAAAGCATTCAGGACTTCACCGGCCCGCTCGGTACACCGACTGACATTGAGAACAAGAAAAAGGTCTGCGTCATCGGCGGCGGCGTCGGATGCGCGATCGCAATGCCCGTCGCCAAAGCGCTGCATGAGGCAGGCACGGAAGTCACCAGTATCATCGGATTCCGGAACAAAGATATCCTGATTCTTGAAGACGAATTCCGTTCTTTCTCAGACCGGCTGATTGTCACGACAGATGATGGATCCTATGGATTCCATGGCAATGTAACGGTTCCTCTCAAGGAAATGCTCGACAGCGGCGAAACGTTTGATGAAATCATCACCATCGGACCGCTGATCATGATGAAGTTTGTCGTACTGACCGCAAAGCCCTACAATGTTCCGGTTACCGTATCCATGAATCCGATCATGATCGACGGCACCGGCATGTGCGGGTGCTGCCGGCTGACATTGAATCAGGATGGGAAAAAGGTAACGAAATTTGCCTGCGTGGACGGCCCGGACTTCAATGGATATGAAGTGGACTTTGACGAGGCAATGAGCCGCAACCGGATGTATATTCCGTATGAAACGGCAAAGCGGGAAGAAACCTGCAATCTTCTCAAGGAGGCTGACTGATGGCAATCAATCCGAACAAACACGAAATGCCCACGCAGGATCCTGCGGTGCGTGCTCACAATTTCAGTGAGGTTGCGCTTGGCTATGATAAGGAAACAGCGATGGCGGAAGCTTCCCGCTGTCTCAACTGCAAGAACCGTCCGTGTGTAAGCGGCTGTCCGGTCAATATTCATATCCCGGAATTCCTTGCCCAGGCAAAGGAAGGAAACTTCGAAGAGGCCTATCAGATCATCTCGGAAACCTCCTCTCTTCCGGCTGTCTGCGGCCGGGTCTGCCCGCAGGAGAGCCAGTGCGAAAGCAAATGCACCCTCGGCATCAAATTCCAGCCGGTCGGGATCGGCCGCGTGGAACGGTTCGTCGCCGACTGGCACAACGCAAACAGCACGGCTCCGGCCGCAAAGCCGGCTTCCAACGGCCATAAGGTTGCGGTGGTCGGCAGCGGTCCGAGCGGTCTTACCTGCGCCGGCGACCTTGCCCGCAAAGGCTATCAGGTCACCGTATACGAAGCCCTGCACAAGGCCGGAGGCGTTCTTGTCTACGGCATTCCGGAGTTCCGTCTGCCCAAGGCGATTGTCGCAAGAGAGGTCGAAACCCTGAAGCAGCTTGGCGTGGATATTGAAACCAATATCGTCATCGGCAAGACCCTGACCATTGATGAACTGTTTGACATGGGGTTTGAGGCGGTCTTTGTCGGCAGCGGCGCCGGTCTTCCGAACTTCATGAACATTCCCGGCGAGTCCCTGAAAGGCGTCTATTCCGCAAATGAGTTCCTGACCCGTTCCAATCTCATGAAAGCCTATCTGGATGATCCATCCACCCCGATCATGAAGGGCGGAAAAGTCGCGGTGGTCGGCGGCGGAAACGTCGCGATGGACGCCGCAAGAACCGCGCTGCGGCTTGGAGCGGAGAAAGTGTATATCGTCTACCGCCGTTCCATGACCGAACTGCCGGCCCGTAAGGAAGAAGTCGAGCACGCCCAGGAAGAAGGCATTGAATTCCTTCTGCTGCACAACCCGACGGAAATCCTCGGCTATCAGAATCCGGACAATCCCCGCGATGAGCGCAACGGATTTGTCACCGGCATGAAGTGCATCAAAATGGAACTCGGTGAGCCGGATGAAAAAGGCAGACGCCGGCCGGTGCCGATCGAAGGCAGTGAATTCACCATTGATGTGGACACGGTAATCATGGCAATCGGAACCAGCCCCAATCCGCTGATCAAGAATACGACAGCCGGCCTTGAGGTCAACAAGCGCGGCGGCATCATCGTCAATGAGGATGGACTCACCTCCCGTGAGAAGGTCTACGCCGGCGGCGATGCGGTTACCGGAGCCGCGACAGTCATTTCCGCGATGGGAGCCGGCAAGGTGGCTGCCAAAGCAATCGACGAATATCTCAGCGCCGCATAATTACCTTCACAGTCATAAAGGAGAACCGCCGGGTTCTCCTTTTTGTCTGCCTTTATTCACGCCTTTAGAAAAGCGGTTCCGTATCTGCGGACCGCTGTCTGTTTCTTACTCTTCCGGATGAAGGTGATGATACAGGGCGCCGATCAGATTGGCGTCATTTCCAAACTCACAGAATACAAGCTCCGGACATTCCAGGGCAAAATGCGGGTCGATTCTTCCATAGGAATCGTTCAGTTCCTTTTTCAGACAGTCAAGAAGCAGCGGCTCACTGGAAAAGCCCCCGCCGATGGCAACCTTTTCCAGATCGAGAAGGGCCTGAATGGAAAGGATGCCGTTGGTCACCGCTACCGCGTATTCCCTCAATGCTTCCCTGGCAGCCCTTTCGCCCCGGTTGGCCCGCTGGAAAAACCACTTCCCGCCGATTTCCCCGTAGGGAATTCCGCGCAGATCCGCATAGGTGTCAAGCAGCGCGTGACTCCTTGCGAAACGGCCGAAGGTACCGTCGGTATAAAACGGACGGTTCATGACCGCAACCATGTTTCCTGCCTCACCGGCAGAGAAATGAGATCCTCTGTACAGCTTTCCGTCAATGATCAGAGCGCTTCCGACACCGGTTCCGATCACGATGACAATGCCGTTTTTCACATCCTTCATCGATCCCTTCCACAGTTCCGCAAGGGCGGCGCAGCGGGCGTCGTTCTCAATACTGATCGGACATCTGATATGCGTCTGAAGAATCGAAATCAGATCCATATGGTACAGATAGGTCAGAGCCCCGCCATGATAAAAGTAGCCCTTCCTGCTGTCAATACGGCCGGGCGCCGCGATCGCAACCCCTTCAATCCGGTCCGCAAAGCGGTCATAGATCCGGAAAAGAATGCGCAGAAACTCTTCTATATCATCCAACGGCGTCTGAATCTTTCTGCCCCGTTCCACAATTTCCTCTTCATTGACCAGAGCATACTTGATGCTGGAGCCGCCGATGTCAACCGCAAGATACTCCGCCATCTTCTTCCTCTTTCATACGGTCGCTCTGATACTGTCTTGACGCACCCAGAAGCGCGGTATAAAACATCTGAAAATACGGCTGAAGCTCTTCCGGAAGTTCCTTCCTTCTTCTTTCGACCAGTTCCGCCTCCCGCTTTGCATCAAGCACCGCAAGACCGTTCGCAAGCTTATACCGCATGATCTGTTCAACCGCGGCAAAGCGCTGTTCAAACAGTCTGGTCAGCTGACTGTCCACATCATCAATGATTTTCCGGTTTTCATCCAGTGTATTCATAGGTTTCCTCTGCCCTTTCATTATACAGGCAACCCTTTTCCGCTGCGAAAAAAAACGGACTGCCGAAACAATCCGTCTTATGAACCAATCCGCTGTTCAGATCAGGAAGTACTTCAGGATAAACAGCACGCTGAGCACATACAGCAGCGGGTTGAGATGATCCTTCTTGCCTGTCAGAAGCTTAAGAGCGGTGTAGCTGATGATTCCGAAGGAGATACCGTCGGAGATGGAGTAGGCAAAGCCCATCATCGTAATGCAGCAGAAGCACGGAATCGCCTCGGTAAGATCATTCCAGTCAATCTTGCTGACCTGCTGCATCATCAGGAAACCGACAACGATCAGAGCCGGTGCGGTCGCAAAGCTCGGGATGGTGAGAAACAGCGGGCTCAGGAACAGGGCAACCAGGAACAGAACACCGGTTGTCACAGCGGTAAGACCCGTACGGCCGCCTTCGGAAATACCGGAGGAAGACTCAACGAAGGTGGTGACAGTAGAAGTTCCAAGCAGCGCGCCGACAGTTGTCGCAACCGCGTCCGCAAGCAGAACTCCCTTGATGCCGTCAAGCTGACCGTTTTCATCCAGCATGTCCGCCTTGGCAGCGCAGCCGATGACGGTTCCCAGGGTATCAAAGATATCAACAAACAGGAACGCGAAGACAACCACGATGAAGTCAAGAAGATGAGAAGCGATAAATCCGAAGTCCAGCTTGAACATCGTCGGAGCCATGGAAGCCGGAGCCGAGACAATGGCGTTCGGAATCACGGAATAGAATCCTAACTCAGGATTGGGCACATAGAGACCGACCAGCTGGCAGATAATGCCGAGAGCCCAGGTGATCAGAATGCCGTAAAGCATGTATCCCTTGACTCCTTTTATAAGAAGGTAGGCAACGATCACAACACCGATCAGGGCAAGAATTGCCGATATACCGTTTGTTGCGAAGGTGCCGTTCGTGAGTGAGGCCTTAAAGCCAAACAGACCGACCAGGGTGGCGCTTTCAACGATGATACCGGCGTTCTGTACACCGATGAAGGTGATGAACAGACCGATTCCGCAGGAGACAGCGACTTTGAGGTTTTTCGGAATGGCATTGAAGATTGCCTCACGGACATTGGTAAGCGAAAGAGCAATAAAGATCAGACCTTCCACAAAAACAGCCGTCAGTGCCACCTGCCAGGGATAGCCCATGCCAATGCATACGGTATAAGCAAAGTAGGCATTGAGACCAAGACCGGCGGAAAGCGCAAACGGCTTGTTGGAAAACGCGGCCATACAGAAACATCCGATCGCGGACGCAACGGCAGTGGCTGTGAGAATGGATCCGGAATCCATTCCGGAGGCGGAAAGAATGCTCGGATTCACCGCGAGGATATAAACCATCGTCATGAAGGTGGTAATACCCGCGGTAATCTCAGTTTTCACATTGGTTCCGTTTTCCTGAAGCTTGAAATACTTTTCTAACATAAAACTGATTTCCCCTTCCCTCTCACCTGTTATTCCCCTAAAAAACAAAAACTTCTGCTTTTGGATGTTCCGGTACAGAAGCAACTGAAAGAATGTATCGTAGTCCTGCGGTTATGGCCGCAGGGTAGAAACACTCTCGCCGGATCCGAAAGCATATACGACAGGTGGAGACACGTGAATTATAAATCAGAACCGAATGAAATCAACCTCACTTTATTTGAAAATGGAAATGTTTTTTCCATGTTAGCGCTTTCACCAAAAGAAACCTCGCTGAGATTGTGCTATTATGCATTGTATTGAACGAAACGGAGAGACGTATATGAGCAATTTTGTATTTATCTCACCCAACTTTCCCAGATCGTACTACCAGTTCCCGAAGGCATGGAAGGAAGTCGGCGGAACTTCGCTCTGCATCGGGGAGGATCCGTATGAATCACTGTCCCAGGATCTGAAGGATTCCATGGATGAATACTATAAGGTCGATTCCATGATGGATTACGACCAGATGTACCGGGCAGTTGCCTGGTTTGCCCACAAGCACGGAAAGATTGACTGGCTTGAAAGCAACAATGAGTTCTGGCTGGAACAGGACGCACGGCTCAGAACGGACTTCAACATCACCAGCGGTGACAAGACAGATTCCGTCATGCGTTATAAAACGAAATCCAACATGAAGGCGTTCTACCACAAGGCGGGGGTTCCGGTAGCGAGGTACCATCTGACCACCACCCTGCAGGAAGGCAGAAAATTCATTAAGGAAGTCGGTTATCCGGTGATTGTGAAACCGGATGACGGTGTCGGCGCCAATGCGACATGGAAGATCAACAGTGATGCCCAGCTGGAGGATTTCTACCGTCAGGATCTCAAGACCCAGTACATCATGGAAGAGTTTGTTCCGGGATATATTGTCAGCTATGACGGCATTACCGATCAGGATGGAAAGATCATCTTCCGCACCAGCCATGTATTCCCGGATCCGATCATGGACATTGTCAACACCAAGGGAGAATGTTTCTATTACAGCGTACGGGAAATTCCGGAGGATCTCGACCGGATGGGAAGCGCGGTGATCGCGGCATTTGATATCCGGGCAAGATTCTTCCACACCGAGTACTTCCGCCTGACCGAGGACAAGAAGGGACTTGGCAAAAAGGGAGATCTCGTCGGCCTTGAAGTCAACATGCGCCCGCCCGGAGGCTACACCCCGGATATGATGAACTTCGCGAATGACATCAATGTCTACCGGATCTACGCGAACATGGCAATGTTCAATCAGGGACTCTATGAAACGGAGCGTCCTTACTTCTGCGTCTATACCGGCAAGCGCGACTACATCGCCTACCAGAACACCAATACGGATGTTTACCGCAAATACGGTCAGGCGATCTGCATGCATGAACGCATGCCGTCCATCCTCGGAGTTGCGATGGGAGATGAAGCCTATATCGCAAGATTCAGGACAGAAAAAGAAGTATTTGAATTCATGCAGTTTGTATATGAACGTAAGCCGTCAGTGGAACGCAAGGCAGAACCCCTTGCGGAACAAACGGCAAAGAAGGCCAGAAAGAAATGAAGACAGAATATTTTAAGGAATACAGCAGCAATCTTGGAAGGGATATGGAATTCAAGGTATACGGACACGCCGGAAAACCGGTTCTTGTGTTTCCTTCCCAGAGCGGCCGGTTCTTCGATTACGAAAACCAGGGAATGATTGACTGCGCAAAGGATTATATTGAGGCAGGACGCATACAGATGTTCTGCTGTGATTCAAACGATGACAATTCCTGGTCCAGTGAAAGCTGGGACAACCGGATGCGGATTCAGAGTCAGGAACAGTATGTCAACTATGTCTGCGATGAACTGGTACCGCGCATCTTCGATATCAACAAGGATGCCAACGAAGGTCACTACGCGGCCGGCATTCTGACTACCGGGTGTTCGATGGGCG
The DNA here is from genome assembly GCA_946537255.1 of uncultured Erysipelotrichaceae bacterium. Classification (GTDB taxonomy): domain Bacteria; phylum Bacillota_I; class Bacilli_A; order Erysipelotrichales; family Erysipelotrichaceae; genus Bulleidia. Next base: position 15,420 of record CAMNFS010000027.1, on the reverse strand, counting down.
CCACCCACGCGCTGAACTTCCTTCTGAGAAGACCGGATCTGTTTTCCGGATGCATCGCCCTTTCCGGCGCCTACAACGCAAGACTTTTCTTCAAGGATTACTTTGATGATCTGGTCTATGCCAACTCTCCGGTCGACTACATCAACGGCATGCCCTATGACCACCCGTATGTTGAGATGTACCGCCACCGCGACATCATTCTCTGCTGCGGCAGAGGTGCCTGGGAACATCCGATGCAGGAGGACAGCGCCCGCATGAAGGAACTGTTTGATTACAAGAACGTTCCTGCCTGGGTTGACTTCTGGGGCACGGACGTCGCGCATGACTGGCCCTGGTGGCGCAAACAGCTGCCCTACTATCTGAACTTTGTCTGCTGAGCGAAGCCGGTGCGCTTCGCTTTTTTCCTGTCTGTTCTGCAGTAGGCACGGCGCTTTTATGTTAGAATTTCCTTAATTACGGAGAACAGAGCCAATGAGTGAAAAAAACATTGAATCAACGGATTTGACAGTGGAACAGATTGAGTTCCTCAGACAGTTTTCCCGTGAAAACAAAAAAGCAATCAAGCACCGGCGGATCATTGCCTACGCGGAAGTTGCCATTCTCGGGTTATTAGTCATTTCTTTTTTCATTGTTGTTCCGCGGCTTGTCAAGGTAATCGACTCCATGAATGAGACACTGACCAGGGTCAACGCGATCACCGATAAATTCGAGCCGGTACTGAACGAACTGAATGAAATCGATTATGACGGGCTTTCAGAATCCGTAAACAAACTGAATGGCGCTGTGGAGGATCTGAGTCAGTTCACACAGAGAATCAGCGGAATCACAAGCATTTTCGGCAGAAATTAAAAGGGGATAAAACAATGAGTGAGACAAAACCGGAAATTACAGAAAAGACACCTGTAACAGCGGAAGCACAGCCTGCTCAGACAGATGCCGCGGGGTCTGCGCCGGAACCGGAGAAAGCCAGTCCGGAAAAGGCAGCGGCCAAACCAAAGAAACCACGGACCAGAAAAAAAGCGGCAGATCCGGAGAAAGAGGCTGCGCCGAAAAAGAAAAAGAGTGCCGCCAGTGAGAAGAAGACGGAGAAAAAGTCTTCGGAAGCGGAAAAGCCCGTAAAATCCGCGGTCACGGAAAAAGACGCGGTTTTGGAAAAAGAGGAAAAGACGGAGAAGAAGGGAGAAAGCACCAAGACCTTCAACGATCTCGATATCGCCGATCTCGCCAAGCTGACCGCGGTCAATTCCCGCGGGGATCACATGCAGTTTTCTCTCGGAACGGAAACCGAAATCCGTTATGGAGAAAAAGCGGACATCGTCAAGGGCGTACTGACGCTCGACTGCAGCTATTTCGGCATTCCGCAGTTCAAGATCGCTCTTGAAGGCAGAAGATGGATGTTCTACAACTGCAACCTCAAGACAACCACCTTCATTTCCGGAAGAAAAGTCGAAAACCAGGAGCCGGTCATGCTGGAAGACGGAAATCTGATCCGCGTGTCCTCCGGCAACCGTTCTCAGATTTTTGTATTTGAAGACAGCTATGATCCGCAGGTGGAATGGAAGTCCATCCTTCTGAACCGCTCCAAGCCGCTGACCATCTTCTCTTCCGAAGCCATGAAGGAGATGACCAATGCCAATGTGGAGCGCAAGGCCCACAAGGATTATCCGCACGCGATCTTTGTCTACGCCGGCGGAAAATGGCAGGTCAAGGATGTCAATATCGGCAAAGGCATCACCGTCAACGGGGAACGGATCAAAAACAGCAGGGAACTGTCCCTGTATGATGTCATCCGGATCGGCTCAACCATTTATGTCTATCTGCCCGGGCGGCTGGTATACAACCTCACCATGGGGACCCGCAAGAATCTCATCATTGATATTGCCGACCGCACCGTCCGCACTTCCCTGCTGAACAAAAAGGTGCTGCTCAAGGATATCTCTCTTACGATTGAGCCCGGAAATCTCGTTCTTCTGCTGGGCGGATCCGGAGCCGGAAAAACAACTTTCATCAACGCTGTCACCGGCTATGAAACAGCCAACGCGAAGATTCTCAACGGCGGTGTGGATGTCTATGAAAACTATGATCAGATGAAGTATGAAATCGGTGTCGTTCCCCAGCAGGATCTTCTGCGCGGAACCGACTCGGTATACATGACACTTTATAACGCCGCCGAACTCCGGATTCCGATGGCCTATACCATCCGGGAAATCCGCAGCCGCGTGAATGAGGTACTGGAAACCTTCGGTCTTGCCCCATACAAGCATTCTCTGGTGAAGGATCTCTCCGGCGGACAGCGCAAGCGCCTTTCCATCGCCTGTGAGTATATCGGTGATCCGTCTCTCTTCATTCTGGATGAACCGGACTCCGGTCTTGACGGAGTCATCGCGAGAGAACTGATGGAACGGCTCCGCCGAATCGCGGATGACGGAAAGATCGTCATTGTCATCACGCATACACCGGACCGTGTCATCGACCTGTTCGATCAGATCATTGTACTTGCCAAGGACAAGAACAAAACCGGACGGCTTGCCTTCTTCGGATCCATCGAAGAAGCACGGAAGTTCTTCGGCAAGGAAAAGATGGAAGATATTGTCAAGTGTGTGAACACTCCGGAAGAAGGCGGCGAAGGCCGTGCGGATGAGCTGATTGAAGCCTACGATGAACTCAGAAAAAGAAAGGATGCGGATCATGCCTAGTTTTGCGGAAGAAACAAAAGAAAAAAAGCGCCACTTTGAACGGCTGGATCAGATTTTCATCTATCTTGGAAAACTGTTCCGTATCTTCCTGAACGAAAACGGCTGGAAGGTATTTCCGATGGCCGCAATTGTCTCCCTGCTGGTCGCTCTGGTATGTGAGAATGTCTTCGTCAATATGGAAGGCACCCAGGTCGGCGCCCTCGCATTCTCCTGTGTGTGTATCTGGAACGGCTTCTTCAACAGTATTCAGTCGGTATGCAAGGAGCGTCCCATCATCAAGCGGGAACACCGCGCCGGCATGCACATCAGTTCCTACATGCTCGCTCAGATGATCTATCAGGCGATCCTGTGCTTCGGGCAGACGCTCATCCAGCTTGCGATCTATCACCTGTGCGGAATTCCCTACCCCAAGGTCGGCATCATGACCGGGCAATTCATCTTTGACTTCGGTATTACGCTGTTTCTGATCACCTTCGCGGCAGACATGCTTGCCCTGATGGTCTCCTGCATCGTAAAGTCAACCACTGCCGCGATGACGGTCGTGCCCTTCCTGCTGATCCTTCAGCTGATCTTCTCCGGTGTCGCATTCAATCTGACCGGCGTGGCGGATCAGGTTTCCTGGCTTACGATTTCAAGATGGGGAATCCGGACCATCTGTACGGTAGCCAATCACAACGGGCTGCCTTCCGTCAGTCTCTACGCTGCCGTAAACAAACTGACTACGATTCCGGAATTCGCGATGATATACAAATATCTGGTACAGTCCGAAGCCTGGAATGTCATCGGAACCACCTCGACGCAGAACATGATGAAGCAGGAATATGCCTTCACCGCCGCGAACGTACGTCTGGAATGGGGAATCCTTCTTCTGATGGGCGTTGTGTTCTGGGTGATCGGTACGATCTTCCTTGAATTCATTGACCGGGACCGCCGCTGATCAAAAGCCGTGCTATAATTGGCACGTGCTTTTCTTTTTCAGCCGGCAGACGCGGATATGGCGGAACTGGTAGACGCGCTGGACTTAGAATCCAGTGGGGTGACCCGTGCAGGTTCGATTCCTGTTATCCGCACGAAAAAAATGGCAGCTGCCATTTTTTCTTTTTCACTGATAGCGCATGATTGTCAGAATCAGATAATACAGGGCAAGGGAGATCAGAACTGCGATTTCCCTTTTTCTGTCCTCGGAAAGAAAAGCGAGGAATTCCCGTACCATCGCGTCCGGCCAGTAATACCATTCACTGCGCACGGGAATACAGTCCGCTCTGATCATAGCGTCTCTTGCAAGCCGGCCAAGCCGGAACGCGCTGTAATCAACGGTGCAGAATCCGCATCTGCCCGCCGGCATCGTATCCAGCCAGATCCTTGCCTTTGCCATATGTTCCTCTGCCACTGATGACTGAGACTCTTCATGAATCCGTTCCTTTGGAATGCCGTATTCCCGAAGATATGCCTTCATGACCGCGCTTTCCGGGGGATTTTTATCCCCGCTCCGGCCGCCGGCGCAGAATACTTCCGCTTCCTGATTATATTTCCGTTTCTGTTTCCACCAGAAGCTTACCGCCGCATCCAGCCGCTGCCTGAGAAGCGGCGAGGGACTTCCATCCGGATTCAGACCGCATCCGGGAAGAATCAGGTAGTCAATTCGCATGTCCTTCTTTTCTTTTCCTGCAATCCGCCCGCAGACGCATACACCGGAAAACATCGCAAGCAGATACAGAAACACGGTAGACAGATAATGCGTGAAAAACTCGGAAACAGCGGCTGTGGAGATACTGGTGGAAGAAGACCCGCTGAAATACAGAAATACCTCCGCAGCCAACAGAATCAGTGCCGCCGCGATACCGGGAATCAGCACCTCCCGAAACCCGCCCTGCTGGATGAGAACGGCATTTGACACCGCAAGCAGCCCGATATTTACAAGCAGAAACGGAACCGCAAGAATCAATGCGATCCGGGATGCACTCAGGTTCAGATAGATCAGATGATCAGCCGCTGCGCTTCCGAAAGAGCGCATCAGCTCGATCAGAACAAGCAGATGCGACAGAACAATCGGAATGGTGAACAGAAAGAATCCGGCCAGAAAGACCGTATTCCGCGAATAGAGATCCGTTCGAATCAGTCCCGCTGCCGTAATACCGCACGCGATGCTCACCGCCGTCAGGTAGATCAGCCCGAAAAGACATGGAAGGAATGCATTCTTCGGAGAAACCAGCAGAATGATCCCAGCGGCCAGTGATACATAAATGCCCGCAAGCGCGGCGGCAGAAAGGGTAATGATACGCTTTTCCTGAGCGGATGATTCACTCGTTGTCATGGTATTCTTCTCCTTCGCAATAAACCGGTTGTCTGAAAAAGGGACAGTCTGAAAACTGCCCCCTTCCGTGTATGTATGAAAATCAAAGCGTGATGATGATTTCGTGCTCTCCCTCAATTCCCCGCGGCAGAACGCCGTTGAATTCCTTTCCATCCAGCGTCATGGAGCTGTCGTCGGAAAGCCGGAACTTCACGCCGTCAGAAATGACCCGGATCCTGACGGAAGCGTTCCCCGTATTCAGTGTATAGGCCAGTCCCTTGTCCCCCGGCTTCAGTACCGGCGCAAACCGGAAGCCGGAAAGATCGGTATCAATTCCAAAGTACTCATAGACCGCAAGGGTGAGCCAGGAGGCGGTACCGGAAAGCATCGGTCCGATATTCTCTCCGGTTTCGCTGTTGTTGTACTGTGTGCAGAACCGGGGATTTCCGCGAAGAACAAACGGATCTTCCATCGTGCGGTATGGCAGGGTGCGGCTGATCATGAAGAAGGCAAGCTCGGCAAGATCTGCCGCAAGCTTTTCATCCTGAACAGTCTTGGCCGCCTTCAGGCTGGCCACGGTCGCCATCATCGCCGCATGCTTGAAGACACCGCCGTTTTCCCGGTCACCCGGGAAATAAAGAGCGGTACCGGTCTCTACATTCAGACGGTCAAAATCAACAATCGTACAGAGCTTGAGACCCGCATCCGTACGCAGATAGCGGTTCACCGTATCCAGCATCTTCCGGATTTCACTCTCATCCGCGATGCCGGAAAGAATCGGCCAGCTGTAGGAATTCAGGAAATAGGTTCCGTCATTTTCTTCTTCTTTCGCAAGACCATCGCCCTTTGCGCCAAGATAGGTATATCCTCCCTCTCTCTGATCATTGATCAGACATCTTGCGAAGTAGGTATCCTTCCAGGCGTTCTTCTGCATGCTTTCGCATACTTCCGCGGAGATTTCCTTTGCGAATTCCGCCGTTTTTTCTTCATGAATCATTTCCGCAAGCTCAGCGAGCTCATCCGCGGCGATCTTCAGAAGACATGCGTTCATGGTGCTCTCCGAAAGTTCATTCTCCCAGGCAGCGCCGTATTCCTGATGCTTTTCCTCCAGCTGTGCCCGGTATGCCTTTTCCTTCGCCGGTCCCTGCAGGACAACCTTGTCCAGCTTGAGAGTGTCATTCCAGTCTGCCTTGTCCAGCAGCGGAAGGCCATGCTTGCCTACCGAAATCCGTCCGCTGTATTCCACCAGCGCTTTCAGGGTCTCAATCAGAGGCCGCTCACTGTCCTCTCCCTGAATACGGAAAGGGGTCTTCAGGAAATCGGTGTCTCCCGTCAGTCTGACATAGCGGTAAACCGCCTGCGTGAGCCAGAGCTGATCATCCGAACAGTCACCCGGCTCCTTGCCGACAAAAGTGAAGTTGTGATTCGCGTATCCCATGCGGAAAACATTCTGAATCCAGTTTGCGATCAGCTGCCGGATCAGTTCATTCTGACCCGCGTTGGAAAGATAGTACATGGAAGCGTAGATATCCTGAATTTCGCGGAAGCCGATTTCCCGGTAGGATTTCTGCGTCCACGCGAAACCTCTTGAAACATAGGTCTGATACAGGGTCTGAAACGGCAGGTTGTGGCCGACATAGGCATCAAATTCCCTGTCTCCGGTTTCCGGAACGATATAGGAAGGATATTCCTTCCAGAAGGATTCGATCTCATCCTTCACTGCCGAAAGAGCTTCCGGATCCCGGAAGGTTTCCAGGAAGTGACTGATTTCACTGTCAAAATCAGGTTCCCCTTCATTCAGGGACTGTGACATTCCCGCATAGGAATCAATGACCGCTGTTTCCTTTGCCTTTGCCGTAAAGAGCTTCTCCATGGCGAAGAACGGCGTCATCTTACGACTGGGCTGATTGGGCAGATGATGAACAAGATCCGGATGATCCAGGGTGCCGCTGCCGATGAAGTCTGCCTGGCTGGTGCAGAAATTATCGAGCGTTTCCCCGTTATATACCATCAGGGCAAACCGCTTGTTGACGCGGTCAATCTTCGGTTTGGCATTCAAGGACATGACCGCCGGTCTGCCATCGAGGTAAAGCACTTCACTTTCCGCAACCACATTGGCGTAGACAATATCGCTGGCAACAGTACCGGGATCCGTAAAACCGAAGACACCCGTCAGAACAATGCCGAGGGTCCGGTCATGATCCGTGAGGTTTTCCACTTCGATCCGCTGCGCTTCTACCGCTGAGGGCATCCCCTTCTTCTGAGGAAGAATGAAGATGGTTCTTGTGATCTTCAGTCCATCCTCGGTTTCATATTCAATGACCGTACGGTTCTGAGAATGCGTGCAGAAGGCCGACCGGACGTTTTCATGCACATTGGCGGAATAGAAAATCTGTCTGCCGTTTTCCGTCAGATAGAACTGCCGGTTTGCCGGTTCGCCGTTTTCCGATACTTCCAGTACGCATCTGGTCGCAAGCACCTGATCACTTCCGGCTGCCCGGAAGGAACCTCTGCCAAGACCGTCAAGCGCTGCTTTCGGGGTCGTCACAAGCGGGAATGGATAACCCGCCCGGTTTCCCAGCAGAAGATTGACCGGATAATGCGGCCCGACCGGTACGGATTTCAGATCAAGCACCAGTTCTCCCTTCTCATTCAGTTTTCCTCTTGCGGCAAGCAGCCGTTCATAGACGGTGCGTACGCAGGCACTGACCTCAGGAGAAAGTACTTCGATTCCCGAGTCTGTCTCAAGCACCGGTCCGCTTTCCTCCATATGAAACAGAAGATTCCCGCTGATCTGTTCCGTCAGATGCAGCACAGGTTCCTCATTCACAAGATAGCGGCATACCGGCATGGTATACGGCATGCCCGTAAAGCCGATCACCCTGCTTCTGGTCCCATCAAAAAACATCGCATCCGTTCCCTTGCTTACACGGCTCTGAAATACAGTCTTCAGCCGCTCTTCGGCAGTGACGGTCTGCGTCCTGGCCTGTTCTTTTTCAAATCTCATGATTCGATATCCTCCTGGTATTATTCTTTTAAAAGAGCTGTCCCTGTAACGATCATACCACCAGAATCGCTTTCTCGCCCGATTGAAAGAGAAATGTACGAAACGGCATCAGCCCCGTTTAAAAAAGCTGCCGTAATACTTTCCCGAAGGTTCTTTTCACGGCAGCTCAATGATTCATTCCCTGGTCGTTCTGATTTTCAGGTTCACTTTCTTATTGGATCCATCCAGGATTCTTACCGTAACAACGGTGGTGCCGGCCTTTTTTCCGGCAAGCAGAACAATCGGATAGCGGTATCCCTGGAAGGTCACGGTTTTCCCGTCTTTCTGATAGGTGAGAGTTTCCTTTTTATTTGTAAATTCCTGATCATTCATATACCCTGTCGCGATTTCCGGCTGACTGGCTTTTACTTCAATCGGGGCAGAGATATCCGACCAGATCCAGGCGGTCATGTTCCAGCCCATCGGAATCTCAATCGTTTTGGATTCATTATTCTCAATCAGAAAGTGTGTAACCGGTTTTCCGATGTATACTTCCCCTTCCGCGGAATATCCCGTTCCATCTCTGGAGGTAAGTGTAAACACAACCTTCACATCGGACTCTGTGAGATCCGCCAGTTTTTCTATCGCCCTGCCTGTGATAAGAGTAGTGCCGTTCAGCCGTACCGCCCTGGTCCTCAGCGCTTCTTCCGTAATATCCGTTTCCCTGTCATTCACTGTGTAGCTGACACTTTTCACTTCGGCGGAAACCTTTTTCATCGTCGGTTTTCCATAGGTATTCCCGTAGACTGCCTTTTTGGAAAGATTCAAGGATTTTCCGGGAGTGAGATAGACATCCATTCCCATCAGAACGGACAGAGAGGAAACCGGAACCCGGACGGTGACTCTGACAGACGCTTTTCTGCCTGAGCCATCAGAAGCGGAGCAGGTCACAACTGCTGTTCCCTCTTTATGACCGCGGATCAGTCCGTCCTGTTCAACAGACACAACCGAAGGGTTGCTGGAAGTCCATACAGGCCTGGTGTCATTGCCCTTGATCACACTTTCCAGCTGCATGACACTTTCCACCAGATCCGATCCGGCAAGATCTGCGGAGAATAGATTTACCGCGATAAGTCTGCCGTTTCGATCCGTGCTTTTCCGAGTGTCCGTTGTTGTGATCGCGACGGAAGTCGCTTTCGGGGCAATCCTTATGGTTTTTTCCGCGAGGATTCTGTCGGAAAAATCAGATACCGCGACCAGTGTGAAACTCTGTCCGGCCTCAGCGCCTTTTACCGTAACCCGGCCGGTGTTCCTGTTTACACTGACCCCGGGAACCGGCTCGGCAATTGACCAGGTCACATTTTGACCTTTGGAAACAGACGGAGAGAGGATCGCTTTATAAACCGCACTGGAAGTGGAACTCATGGAATTCTGGCCGCTGATCGTCAGGGATTCAAGCTGAACAACCCTGACCGTACAGGAAGCGGATTTTTTAGATCCATCCAGCAGCCGCAGCGTCACTTTGGCTGTGCCTGCCTTTTTCGGCGTGATGAGTCCCTCTTCACTGACTTCCGCAACAGCGGAATCCGAACTGATCCACTGATGAGCAACAGCGGAAAGATCCAGATCTTTTCCAGACGCGTCTTTTGGAAGAAGCACTGCCGTTTCCTGAATTCCAAGAGAGGCGGAAAACTTCAGTTTCACTGAACCTCTGTCCAGCTTCAGAGATTTTATTTTTTCCCTGGCCGGCTGCGGGGCATAGGTGGTAACCGTAAAGGAAACCGCCTTTCCTGCCACACCGGCAGGACTGATGGCTGCCGCTGTCAGTTTCAGCCTCTTTCCTTTTTCAAACGAATCCAGAGAAAGGAGCGTTCCCGGCTGAATCAGAGTGCCTCTGACAGTCTGGCCGTTTTTCACAGCAGGCTTTGTGCCGTCTGCCGTATAGAGGATCATGCATTCAGAAAGGCTGTCTTTTACAGTAAAGCCAGCGCTGGCTCCCTCCGGAAGCGGAGATTTTAGATCTTCAATCTTCTGTCCGTTCCTGTCATAGAAGCTGATGACAGCCTCCGGTCTTTCACTGGCAAACATCTTTTCCACATTGAGAATGCCGGCTCCCATTCCTTCATCCTCGCCTCTTTCACAGGAGCGCTTCAGCACGGCCATCGACTCATCCGGGCTGATATGACCATACCGGCTCATATACAGTGCCAGTGCGCCGGACACAAGCGGTGCCGAGAAAGAAGTTCCGTTTACGGAATCATAACTGCTGTCGGGATTTTCTTCCGTCCAGGAAGTGGTATAGATCCCTTCGCCTGGGGCGCTGACATCCACCCATGGCCCGTAATTCGAAAAACCCGCGAGATGATTGTTTCGATCGGAAGCGGCAACACAGATCACATGGTCATAGCATGACGGATTAACCGTAAGATTGGATCCGTTGTTTCCGGCGGACGCAACCATTGTGATGCCGGCCTGGTACGCTTTCTGAACCGCCGCGTTCACTTCTTCATCATAAAAAGTCCCGCCGAGACTCATATTGATGATATCGACATTTTTTTCCATGGCCAGATTGAGCGCGCGGATGAGATGCTTTGTCTGATAGTTTTTGTTCGTCCCGAAGATGTCGATGCCGAGAATGGATACATCCGGCGCTATGCCGGCTCCGCCCACGCCATTATCCGCAATCGCGGCGATACATCCGGCAACCGATGTGCCATGTCCGGCAATGAGATCTGTCCCGTATCCTCCGTCAGCTCTTTCCACTTTGCCAGCCAGATCCTCGTGATTCGGGTTGACGCCGGAATCGATTACCGCAACGGTAATATCCCTGTTTCCCATGGACGCATTCCAGGCACCCCATGTATGCATGGTGTCATGAAACCACTGATAGTCCCTGCTCGCAGGCTGGCTCAGAAAGGGATCCGGTTTTGTAAAGGACTGACGGATCCAGCCATCCCAGTCTCTGTATTCCTTCAATGCTTCACTTGCCATACTGCCGGTTTCCTCAGCTGTCGGTTCCGGTTCAGCTGCCGTGATGTAATTTGGACCGACTACCGGCAGGGATTCATCCGCGATCGCCGCAAGGACAGCCTTTTCCACGGTAATCTCCGGATCCTTGAGTTCAATGACCGCCAGCCCGCCTGAAAAACTGCTGATCTCTCCATGGTAGATCGCAGCCGCTGCTTCTGCGTATTCATAACTGTCGGTCGTAAGGAGCAGTTCGTTTTCGGTATAGTCCTTCCCGGCTGTAAGAGTCGTAAGAATCCGGTCACTTTCATGTTCACGAAGATTCTGACGCTTTCCCTGATCCTCTTGTCCAGGAACAAAGCCTTCCGGAATATCCCATTCAAAGGAAGTGTTTTGACTTTCCGCATCTTCCTGATCCATATCGGCTTCGTCGGATTCCTGCGGTTCTGTTTCTGAATGAGGTTCCTCCTGAATCAGCTCCAGCGGATCTTCAGCCCGTGCTTCCTCCGCGCCTTCTTCAGCTGATAACTCAGTCATCTTCTCTTCTGTCTCTGTCTCCCTCCCGGGCAGTTCCGTTTCCTCCGCGTGCACTCCGGATACACATATGGAAAAACACATCAGAATACTGAGCAGGGATTCAATCAGTTTTTCTGGCATACTTGCTGTCTCCTGAATACATACTGTATTTCATTCATTTCAAAACAGAATCATTATAAACGGAACCCCGGGATCAGAAGGAAAAATGATTTCAAAACAGGTGCGGGATGAGCTGTGCCTGAAGGTACAGAAAACCAGGCCATTGTTTGACAGCCTGGCTTGAGAATCAGGATTTGGTATTCCAGGGGTTTTCCGGATCCGGATCGGTAGGATCCCAGCCTTTCCGGGAATCACTGGTATCAATATGAACTGGCTCCGGTTTTCCAAGCGGACCGGGAACGCCGGCTTCATCATAGATTTCCACAAGCGTTCCGCTCGGGCAGGTGTCATAGATCCATTTCACATCCCGTACGCACAGACGGATACAGCCAAGGCTGGCCGCGGTGCCGAGCTTGTTGTATTCCTCATACTCCAGATTGTTTTTTTCCTGTGTAAAGTAAGGAACCGAATGAAAGAGAATATCACCGGTGATATCGATGGCATACTGTCCGAACACACCTCCGAACAGAGATCTCCATTCGGTCTTATTGCCGATATGGAATGTTCCGGCAGGAGTTGCCGTACCGGTAGAACACACCATCGCCGCAGCCGGAAGCGCGTATTCTCCGTTTTCATTCATCATATAGACATTGACCGTATTCTCCGCCCGGTTGATGCGGATGACATACGGATTTTTCCCTTCTTCCTTTTTCCCGACTGCCAGAACATAGGACTTTTCCACTTCATTTCCGCTGCTGTCCGCAGCAGAAAGAACAATGGTATGCTCACCAAGCTTTGTCAGATCCTCCGAGTCCTTTCGTACAATTCTGCCGCTGTCGAGTGTAATACTTCCATCCAGCAGATCTTCGGCAGAGATGAAATGAGACAGGGGATCGAAGGGTTCCCCCGCCAGAACAAACGCCCTGCTTTCATCGATCTTCAGATCCGGCGCAGTGGTATCCTGCACAGTAAAGGTGTAGCTGTACTCTGCATCCTTTGGCTGTCCTATGAGATTTTTTCCATGAACGGTAACCGTTACCGGATAGGTACCGGTCTTCATGATATCCACATTGCCATCCACCGTATACTCTGACTGAGAATGAAAAATACTGCTGTAGTCCGGCTGTTCTGTACCTGCTTCCACGGTAAGCGCTGCTTCATCCGCGCTCAGTGAAAGACTTGCGATCGATCTGTCATGCAATATCCGCCAGCATCCATATCCAGCCCCGAGCAGAACAAATGCCAGAATGACAAAAATCGCAATTTTAACCGGTTTTTTCAGTCTTCGCTTCATCGAATGAAATTCGTTCCGATCCGGGGCTCATATTCCGGTTCCGCCACGCCGGCCTTCCTGCCTGCATCCACGCATTTCAGAATCCAGGCCATATTCATTGCGAGTGTACGCATGGTCTGCAGTCCCTCAAGATCCTGCAGAGCCTCTTCCCTTGTGTTTCCATGAATCTGATTCCAGTACTGAGAAGTGACAATCGGCATATTGCTCATGGCAAAATACTTATTCAGCCGCTCAAATGCCGCACTGGCGCCGCCTCGGCGGCAGGAAACAATCGACGCAGCCGGTTTTTTCGCCCAGCGCTGACTGCCGCTGTAGAACAGTCGGTCAAGAAATGCGGTGATTTCCGAGCAGGGACCTCCGTAATAAACCGGAGCACCGACAATCAGACCGTCAAATTCCTCGGAGCGGCCATTGATCTCGTTTACCGCATCATTGAACACACATCTGCCAAGCTTACGGCACTTCCCGCAGGCAATACACCCCTGTACCGCCTTTGTGCCAAGCCACAGGATTTCGGTTTCAATCCCTTCCCGGTTCAGAACACCGGCACATTCCTGCAGTGCAGTATCGGTGCAGCCATCTTTATGGGGACTGCCGTTTACAAGCAAAACCTTCATCATCTGCCTCTTTTCTAATACAGAAGTCAGAACATTACTTCTTAATATTCTGCTTCACAAGCTGCACTGATCCTGAAATGGAAAACCAGTACAGAACAATTACGCTGTATTATAATACATTCATTTTTCGAAAATACCAAAGCCGAACCAGGATTTCTCTCTCAGACAGAAATCCGATCCTGTTTCAAAGATGTTTGTTCTAGTGTATGATTCTCTAGGATTTCAACCGGGAAAAGGAGCTCTTTATGAAACAGTATTCCAGCAGAATTTACTATATGGAAGGAGATGCGGTCACTGATCAGCCATACATCTTTTATATCAGGGGCAGCAGATTTTCCCTGCTTGTGGATGCCGGAAACTCCCGTGAAAACTACCACAGACTTCTTCATGAACTGAATCAGGAACACCTGCCGGCACCCTCTCTCATCGCTTTAACGCACTGGCACTGGGATCATACATTCGGACTCTGCGCAGCAGACTGTCCGGCGATTGCCTCGGAACTTACCAACCGGCAGCTGAAGACTGTCAGTACCTGGAGCTGGGATGAAGAATCCATGAAACACCGTCTGGAAACCGGAGAAGATATTCAGTTCTGCTATGACGGCATGCATGCACAGTATAGGAACATGTCTGATGTACGGGTCCGCACCGCTGACATCACCTTTTCCCGCAGCATGACGATTGATCTTGGCGGACTGACCTGTCATCTCGAACAGCGGGATACCCCGCACTGCCGCGATGCCGTTCTGATTCATATTCCAGAGGAAAAGGTTCTGATTGGCGGAGATGCGCAGTATGCGGATGATTACTGCAACAATGGCGAATATGACCGGACCCGTCTCAGGGAATTCATTGATTACCTGAAGTCCTTGGAATTCAAAGACTACCTCAAAGGACATGACAGCCCCGTTATTTCCAGAGAGGATCTGATCGCCGAACTGGAAACTGCATTGGAAAACGCAAAGGAACAGTAAACAGAGACAAACGAAAAGGATTCGATTCCTTTTTCAGATCTTGTGATTTATCAGAGTGTTCTTCTCAGATCACAGAAACGCAGACCCGAAGAGAAGAAAACTGTGAAATAATTCTTCCTTTTCCATTTTCTTTGTGATAACATAATTAAGCACATGAGTGCTTAGCTCAGTTGGGAGAGCACTTCCTTGACGTGGAAGGGGTCATGGGTTCGAGTCCCTTAGCGCTCAGATACGTAAAACCGCATAAATATGCGGTTTTTCTTTATTTTCAAGCATCTTTATGCATGCATGTTTTTGGCGAAAAAACGCTGTTTTGGTGCACTTTTGGTGCACAGCAAAAATTTTTTCATCGCGTGCAGCTTTCCATAACCCGCAATCGTCTGAAAAAAAGCCGGCCCTAACAAGGTAATTGAGCCCACCTCCTATTTCATTTATCCATTTTCATTGAATTCAGATCAGGAAACAGTTTATATACCACTTTTTTTCTCTGCATAGGATTGTTTGATACAACGTTTCCCAGTTCTGCAAGATATACTCACAAATCACTGCATTGACAGCACAATCATAAAAACAGCCTTTCTGCGAATGAGATTATCGGGATACTGAAGAAAGAATACGGTCTTGAGCTGGAGCGTCGCACGCTGTACTCCAACCTGGAACTGCTGGTTCAGTTTGGGTACAGCATTTCGTTCTGGGAAGAAAATGGGAAAGGATACTTCCTGCAAGAACGGAATATCTCCAAAGAAGATGTGTTCATGCTTTGTGATATGATCCTGGGATCTGAATTATCCCGCAAGAAGAAAGAGGAAATTACCGATGCGCTGCTGGATGAATTGAGCGTGTATCAGCGGCAGAAATATCGGAAAGAATGGAAGTTATAAGCCAAGGCACAGTTTTTGTGTATGGAACAAAGCTCTGTGTGTTACCGCCAGGCTCTGCTGCATTCCTCCATCTCCT
>CAMNFS010000026.1 GCA_946537255.1 uncultured Erysipelotrichaceae bacterium | reverse complement strand
AAATGTTAACATGAAGTTTCTCCGTCATCTCCGGCGGCCTCGAAGGCATGATCCACGGCCTTCGCGGCGAAGCTATCTTTTTCCTTCATGGCCTCTGCGTAAACATCCAGGATAACGCGAGGAAATGCCCCGACCGGCGGGAGACTGTTTCAATGTCTGTCCCGGTTTGCCGGCGGTCATGAAGGGGAATCTCAGAATCATCCACGGCTGTCAGGATTTATTCTGCCAGCGTATCTCAGACACGATGGAAAATAAGGGAATACTGAAAGAACCGATGTGTCTCTGCACACAGGTTCATGCCTTGTCTGCCGCAGGCTGATCCGTTTCCGGTATTTCCGGTACCAGCCGGTATTCCGGAACCTTCAGAGTGCCGGCTGCCATGGAAGAAAGACCGGCATAGTAGAACCCTAATGTGAAAAAGTGCGTGAAGATCGACTCCCCGGAAATATAGTGGTTGATCATCAGAATCCCGGTGATCAAAAGAAGCAGGGAAGCAGTGAGGAATCTGCGGGGAAGGCCAAGCGCGGATATAAACAGCACGCAGCACCCGCAGAGGTAGAATACTGCCAGACTGTTCAGAAGAATCCCGTAGTTCTGAGGGAGAAACAGCAGGATGAACTGACTTCCCTGAATGACGATCACGGCGGAAGCTGCCCATTGCCATGGGGCTGGCTTTTCATACCGGGTGTAGGCATAGATATGAAGCACAATCGCAGCGCAGTGCAGAATGATTCCGGGAAGGGGAAGGAAGGTAATCGTGAGGTTTGCCGTAAGTTCCACCAGCATGGAAATGCGGATCCAGTAATGAAAGCGGGAAGGCCTCTGCCGGTAGCCGCAGTCAGAGACATAGAACAGAAGAAGGCCGATTGCCAGCTTGAACAGTACGCTTGTAAATGTGGTATTCAGATAAAGACCGGTGACCAGCTCACTCAGAAAGAACAGGACAAAGACCGTGCATAATGCCATGATCGGTCGGGCCATGTAGGTGCTGTCCTTGGGAATGATGCCGGCCTTTCTTTTTCTCGACCAGCGCAGCTTTCCGACTGCATAGGTGACCTGAAAGGCAAGCACTGCGGCCAGGAATGCGGTAATTCCAAGCAGAAGAATGATGTTGATCCGCCAGTTCAGATGGAAAACATTGAGCCGTTCAAACTGAAGGATGCTGGAGGTGGAGTATTCATATTTCTGGCGGATTTCCTTTGTCGTGTTTTCATCCGTCACAAGGTTGAGCTTGTCTTCCTCGAAATTGTACGGATAAAGGTTCAGTACCACCGACTGGCCGCTGTCAATTTCCGCCGAGCTGCTTTTGTATTCCGTGTTTTCCGGTTTTTCACTGGTGTAGTGAATCTGAATCAGCTGAACAGTCTGGGGGTTGTCTGCGCGTATGATCACGCTGTATGCCTGATCCTTCGGAACAATCACAATCGTCTGTGTTTCCTGTCTCATTGCAAACAGCTGCGGTCCATCCACGGGATAATTGACGGTGCCGTCCTGATGGATCCTTTCAATGATCTGATGCCGGTTCGGATCATAAATATCAACATCGACCATGCCGCTGACGACAACCCGGGTGTATTCATTCTGGACGGCAAAGAGTTCGTAGGGCATATCGTGACTCATCATCCAGGAAATATAGACATCCGGAGTATGTTCCCGCATCAGCTGTGTGGAAAGGGGAGAATTTGACCGCGCGGAAAACTCATCGGAATTCGTAAAGTAGTCATAGATGAGATAACAGAGGAAATTCAGAAATCCATTCGCTTCCCTTTCGTTTTCAGGAGTGATGAGAACCGGGTCATCCGCAATCTCAAGCACCTTGCCAAGCAGATTGATCGGAGACTTGTCAGACCAGAAACTCAGCAGGATATCCTGCAGATGTTCCTTGTAGATGGTGGGAGTGGGACAGATGATGCTCAGGTATTCCAGCAGCATCTTGACCCGCGCGTTCATTTCCGGGTTGTTTGTGAAGTTGTTTCCGGTGAGATTCTGATAATAGACAGAGGCCGCCTTTTTCAGTTCATGGTAATCACTGTCTGTTTCCTGGGAGGGCAGATAAAAGGTAACGCCATAGCGGTCATAGCCCCAGCTTTCAAACGGAATCTGGGGGATCGGATCATTCATTCCCACAATATTGAAAATACCCGGATAGTCATGATCGGTATGGAGCCTTGTGTTGCGGGGTGTGGCATAGAGATAGGCATACAGATCATCCGTATCAAACTGTCCGCTGTTTATCAGCATCATGCTGAAGACATTGCCCACAGCCGCACCGCGGGAGAACCCGCTGGTCCAGAGTTTGATCCGGCCGGTAATGCGATGTTCCGCGATATATCCGAAAATACGGTCATACAGATCGGACGCGGCTTCCCGGAATCCGTCATGGATATCACTGTCTCCGATCGAAAGATTGCTCAGCCATTCATCGCGGTACCCCTGACCGCTGATTCCAACCGCAAGCAGAGTGAAGGGAGTTCCATCCCGATCTGTCAGCTCCTTGCGTCCGATGATGCTGGCGACCGTATACCGGCCCGGTTTTTTATCATAGTCATCACAGCGCAGATCCTCGAATCCTGCCTGAGTAAGAAAGACTCTGCCGTATTTGGAATTGTCGGCTTCGGGAGCGGCGTTGTCATTCGGACCAAGGCGGAAACTCGATGCCATGAGACCAAGAGAAGCCCTTGCCAGTGAGTGGTTGTAGACAGCGGCGCTTTCCTGAAACCAGCTGTCGTCATACTGAACGGGGAAGGAGCGGTAACGTCTGGCGTTGATGGAATAGTAATTTGCCGTAATGGTGATCTGACTTCGTCCTTCCGCCTTTACCGCAGATGGGAAAAGACATGTCATGAAACAACATGTCAGAACAAGGGAAAGCATCAGTTTCAGAATCCGGTTTTTCACATACAGAATTCTATCACGCCGGTTTTTTTCATGAATAGAAGAATCAGGAATCCGTCGTTTTGTCAGGGATTTTGAAATTCTGAATGAATGAATTCGGATATAATGGAATTCCAATGAAACAGATGCGGTTCTTCTTCCAGACGCATGCGCTTGAGCAGTCTGTCCGTATGGCAAAGGAAAAAGTTGGCTGTGAAAGACGCAGGAAATGAAACCGTCATCTGGACCCTGTAAAAGGCAGTAAAAAAGAGTGCAGTATTCTGTAAGTCAGTAAGGAGAATGAGAATGTACAGCAGGAAAGAAACAAAGTATGTCCCGATGAATCAGCGTACCGGAAATGAGTCCATTGTCTATTTTACGAGAGACCTGAGTCCGCAGGGTCTTCTGAAGGCATATCGGAAGGTCTGCGCAAATCTGACCGGCAAGACAGCGGTGAAGCTTCATACCGGCGAACAGCATGGCCCGAACATCATTCCGAGATCCTGGGTTTCAGATCTGTTTGAGAAGGAACTGAAGGATGCGGCGATTGTGGAAACCAATACCTATTACGAAGGAGACCGCTATACAACGGAACAGCACCGCAGAACCCTTGAGATCAATGGCTGGACCTTCGCTCCGGTTGATATCATGGATGAGAACGGAACGGAAATGTGGCCGGTGGAAGGCGGCCAGTGGTTCAGCGAAATGTCGGTTGGAGATCATATGAAAAACTATGACTCCCTTCTTGTGCTGACGCATTTCAAAGGCCATACGATGGGCGGCTTCGGCGGCTCCAACAAAAACATCGGCATCGGCTGCGCGGATGGAAGAATCGGCAAGAAGATGATTCATACAAGAGAAGGATCCGATGACATGTGGTCCATTGCGGAGGAAGAACTGATGGAGCGGATCAGCGAATCCACCAAGGCTACCATTGATCACTTCGGAAAGAAGGTCAGCTATATCAATGTCATGCGCAACATGTCCGTCAGCTGTGACTGTGAAGGGGTTGCGGCGGCTCCGGTAGTTACACCGAATGTCGGAATTCTGGCAAGTCTGGATATTCTCGCGATTGACCAGGCTTCCGTGGATCTTGTTTATGCGATGAGTGAGAAGGATCATCACGACCTGGTAGAGCGGATCGAGACAAGACACGGACTCCGGCAGCTTTCCTGCATGAAGGAACTCGGGATGGGAAATGACAGATATGTACTGATCGATCTTGATAACGAGGAAGCCCGGATCACTCCAAAAGACGCGGTCAGGGATGTCAGGCCCTTCAAACTGATCTGACATGGAAACGGGAGCGATCCCGTTTTTTCATGCTTCTGGGAAGTAAAATATAGAAGAGGAAAGGAACGTGGATATGAAAAAAACAGTTCTGGACGTAATGAAAGGCATGGAGCCATACTGTTCCTCCAATTTCGATATGCCGCTTGATCTGCAGATCAAAGCAAAGACGCTGTGCTGGGAGTATAATCAGACCGGTCCAAAGGACAAAGAAAAACGCTCCGAGCTTCTGAAACAGCTTTTCGGGGACTGTCATCCGCTCACCTTCATTGAACCTTCGTTTCACTGTGACTATGGATTCAATATCCATACGCAGGGTCTTGCGGTCATGAATTACAACTGTGTGATTCTGGATACTTCTCCGGTTGAAATCGGGCCAAACGTGTTTATCGGCCCGGGCACGGTTCTTGCCTGTTCCGGGCACGCGCTTCTCGGGTTTCAGAGAGCGGAGGGAATCGGAACCTCTGCTCCGATCCGGATTGGAAAAGATGTCTGGATCGGGGCCAACTGTACCGTCTGCGGCGGGGTAACCATAGGGGATGGAACGGTGATCGGCGCGGGCAGTGTCGTGAACAGAGACATTCCTGCCGGGGTGGTCGCGGCGGGAGTCCCGTGCCGTGTCATCCGTGAAATCAGCAGTGAGGACCGGGTGTTTCCATGGAGTGCTGAAAAAGAATAACGATGAAAGAATGGATGAAACAGACAGGACGAATCCTATCAGCAGCTGCAGTATTGATGCGGTGTTTTGTTCTGCCTGTTTCCGCTTCTCAGGTGATCAACTGCTGGGATGAGACCAGAAAGGCGCATTATCTGCGCCGGAAGCTGAGCACTGCAATCAATATCTATACCCGAGAGGGAACCGTATCCAGAACCGCTCATGAAAGCGGAACCTGGAATATGGTGGAATATGATGTGCTTCGGATTTCGCCGAACCAGGATACGTTTCTGAAGGTGGATTACAGTGAAACGCCGGTCTATCTTACGGATCTCTATGACAGGGAACTGACAGAAAAGGGGTATCAGCGCATCGGCGGGATCAATGCCGGCTACTTTTCAAATACTTCCTTTGAATACGGAAGGCCAGTCGGGGCAGTCCGCATGGACAATGCCTGGACCTCCTGGCATGGTCACCTCAATACACCGGCTTACGGGAGCGGATTCGCAACCGCTTATTTCAATACCTATGATATGGAGCTTCGTTATCACGGATGGCAGAACAGCCAGTGGAAGGGGGATCATGACTGGTCCTGGTGGACCGGATATCTGATTGACGCGGAAAATGCGGTCAGCGGTTCCTATACGTATTTCGCGGATGGCAGACAGACAGATATTACAGAGGGAGATGCCGGTGTGATCAACTACCGTTATTACGGCCGGGCCCTGACCATTTTTGCCCAGGATACTGACGGACAGTTCCTGCTGGTCGAATTCTATGGAACACTTCCGGAAGACAGGGTGATTTCCTTTCTGAACAGCCGCAATATCCGCGATGCGATCCGGCTCGACGGCGGCGGCTCCTGTCAGATGATCTATGAGGAGAGCCTTGTCAATCTTCCGTTTGAACCGCTTTCCTCTGTTCCAGAGGATACGCCATTGTTTTCGATGGATGCCCTCAGAAAGCGGCAGGAGCGCAGCAGAGACAGCTGAAAAAACGACAGATTCCCAACTTTGTATAAATGAAGCGGATCCTGACCGCTTTTTTTATTGACCAACGGTCAGAAATGAGTATAACAGAGAGTGTGATAAATGACCGATGGTCATTTTCTTAGGGAGTGAGGGTTACATGGCAAACAGAATAGGAGAATGGGTAGTCCGGTTCAGAAAGGCAATACTGATGATCGCGGCAGTGCTGCTGATCCCTTCCGTGATCGGATACGCCCGTACCAAAGTAAATTATGACCTGCTGGTGTACCTGCCGGATGACATTGAGACGATGGTCGGGCAGGACATACTGCAGAAGGAGTTCGGCAGCGGTGCCTTCTCCATCCTGATCTGTGAGGGAATGGAGTCAAAGGATGTCAGCCAGCTCAGAAAAGAGATTTCTCAGGTGAAGGGGGTCAAGGACGCCATATGGTATGACAGTGTGCTGGATCTCAGTGTTCCGATGGAAGTTCTGCCGGACAAGGTGGTTCAGGCTGTCAGCAGCGGTGACAGTACGCTCATGTTCATCCTCTTTGAAGGAACGACAAGCACGGATGAAACGATCGCGGCGGTCCGCACAATCCGGACCCTGTGCAATGAAAAGTGCTTTCTGACCGGAATGAGTGCGATTCTTGTCGATACGGAAGATCTTTCCGAAGCGGAAGCGCCGGTATATGTGGCGATGGCAGTTCTTCTGTCCATCATTGTGCTGATGATATCGATGGATTCCTGGGCGATTCCGTTTCTGTTTCTGATCAGTATCGGAATGGCCATTCTGTACAATCTTGGATCGAATCTGTTCCTGGGATCGATCTCCTATGTTACCAAGGCAATGGCAGCGGTGCTTCAGCTTGGTGTTACGATGGACTACTCCATCTTCCTGTGGCACAGCTATGAAAGCAGACTGAAAAGCGAGCCGGACCGGTTTGAGGCGATGAAGAAAGCCATTTCGGAAACCTTTGTTTCCATCATCGGTTCTTCCATAACCACGGTTGCCGGATTTGCGGCCCTGTGCTTCATGAGCTTCCTGCTTGGCAGAGACATCGGAATCGTGATGTCAAAGGGAGTCATACTGGGAGTGATTTCCTGCATTACCATACTTCCATCCATGATCCTTCAGTTCGACGGTCTGCTGCAGAAAACCAGACATAAGGCACTGCTTCCGGATTTCAAAGGCCTCGGCGGTTTTGCCGCAAAGCATGCCTATCTGTTTCTGACTGCGGCAGCGCTGCTGATCGTTCCGGTGATCCACGGATACCGGAATGTGCCGCTGTACTACAATCTCGACAGCACCCTGCCGGAAAACCTGCCGTCTGTTATCGCCAATAAGAAGCTGGAAGAACAGTTCGGCATGAATGCGACCCATATTCTGGTGATGGACGCAAAGACGGAAAACAAGGATGTAAGGGAAATGGCGGACCGCATGAAGGAAGAACCTGGCGTCAAATGGGTTCTTGGTCTCAATACCATTCTCGGTCCTTCCATTCCGGAAAGCTTTCTGTCAGATAAAATCAGATCCTCTCTGATTACTGACCGGTATCAGATGCTTTTGATCGGAAGCGAATACAAGGTCGCAAGTGATGAAGTCAACGCTCAGACGGTCCATCTGTCTCAGATCGCAAAGGAATATGATCAGCACTCCATGCTGATTGGTGAGGCTCCATGTACCAGAGATCTGATTACGATATCCAATCATGACTTCAACTCCGTAAGTACAGCGTCCATCGGAATCATCTTCCTGATCATAGCCGTGGTATTTAAATCCCTGTGTCTGCCGGCAATCCTGGTGGCAGTCATTGAATACGGAATCATGGTCAATATGGGGATTCCTTTCTACACAGGAACGAAGCTTCCGTTTATTGCGAATATCATCCTCGGTACGATTCAGCTTGGATCCACCGTGGACTATGCCATTCTGCTTACCACCGGCTATCGAAGAAACAGAATTGCCGGCAGAAACAGAATGGACGCGATCAAGGACACGATTGAGACCAGTTCCAAATCCATCTTTGTATCCGCGCTTTCATTCTTTGCCGCAACCTTCGGTGTCGGCATGTACTCGAATATCGACATGATCAGTTCTCTCTGTGTTCTGATGGCAAGAGGAGCTCTCATCTCCATGACCTGCGTCCTCTTCCTGCTGCCATCCCTGCTTCTGATCTTTGATCCTCTGATCATGGCGGAAATCAGTTTTGTAAACAGAAAAAACAGACAGAAGGGAAATACATCTTCGAACAATCACATAAAGGAGGCATTCAACAATATATGAAACCATTACTGAAACAGTCAGGCAGGATCCTGCTTGCGATGACCGCGGCTTTCGCGCTCTGCATGGGGCCGGAGGTAAACGCGGAAGAAGGACCGGCAGAAAAAGCCGGACAGACAGAGGAAACCGCGGAAAAGAAGACGGCAGACTCGGGGAAAAGTGAAACCGTTTATGTCATTACGGATCCAAACGGAAAAAACGAATCCGTGATTGTCAGCGACTGGCTGAAAAACGGAAATGGAGACGCTCTGATCAGCGATGAATCCTTCCTTGAGAATATTAAGAATGTGTCCGGTGATCAAAGCTATACGAAGAATGCGGATGGAACGATTACCTGGAAGGCGAATGGATCCGATATCTATTATCAGGGCACAACCGACAGAGAACTTCCGGTGGATGTGAAGATTTCCTACACGCTGGATGGAAAGCAAATCAGCGCCAGTGATCTTGCCGGAAAATCCGGCCACGTGCGGATCCGGTTCGACTACGAAAACAAAGCCAGGGAACAGGTGGAAGTAAACGGAAAGACGAAAGAAGTAAGCGTGCCGTTTGCGATGGTGACAGGACTGGAACTGGATGAGGAAAAGTTCACCAATATCAAAGCGGTCAACGGAAAGGTCATTTCAGAAGGCAGTAAGGCGTTTGTCATCGGCATGGCGTTCCCAGGTCTCAAGGAGAGTCTGAAGCTGGATGAAGCCAGCAGTGATCTTGTCAGTCTTGATATTCCGGAATCCTTCGAAGTGGAAGCGGACACGACAGGATTTGAGCTGAATATGACCATGACGATGGCAACCTCGAATCTTCTCAATGAACTCTCTGTCAAAGACAGCGGAAAACTCGATGATCTTGAAAAGGATATGAACCGGCTCAGCGACGCGGCCGTACAGCTCAGCGATGGTACATCCCAGCTGAAGGAAGGAACCGCGAAGCTGGATGAAGGAGCCGCGAAACTTCTGAACGGCAGCACGGATCTGAAAAACGGTACGGAACAGGTGAAGGATGGGTCCATCCGACTGGAAGAAGGAGCCGGTCAGCTCGCCGATGGGGCAAAAGATCTCCACAAGGGAACCAGTGATCTTTCCGAAGGAGCAGGCACACTTCATAAAGGAACTGCGGATCTTGCCAAAGGCGCATACGCGCTGAATGGCGGAACACAGGATCTTGTCAAAGGCAGTGAGACCCTTGCCGGCGGAAACGCTCTGATTGCCGAAGGCGCAGAACAGCTCAACGAAAAAGTTCCAACACTTACGAATGGAATCACAGCTCTCAGCACCGGGGCAGCTGTGCTTGATGCCGGAATGACTTCCGCTTCGGAAGGAGCGCACAGCCTGAAGGAAGGAATGAATCAGGTAAGCGGCGGACTGGATCTTGCCATCAGGGGCGTCGGTACCGCGGAAACAGAAGGGACCCTTGCCAATGGCGCATACCGTGTTTCTGCAGGGGTCAGCACCCTTGCCGGCGGAATGAAGCAGTATGAAGCCGGACTGGAATCCATTGAAGCCGGTCTTGATCAGCTGGATCAGTCCCTCAGCAGCAGAAATCTCAGAATGTCCTCAGCGGCTCCGATTGAAAACGGTCTTGCGGAGAAACAGAAGGCATCCTATGAAAGCACCATTGCCTCTCTGCAGAGTCAGAATGCTCAGCTGCAGGCAAGAATCGATCAGCTTGAAGCGATGCAGAATCAGGCAGATGAAAAACAGGAGGCTCCGCTTGCAGTACCTGAAGTCATTTCAGAAGAGAAGGAAGAACCTGCGGATGTACTGCCTGAAGCAGTTACGGAAGAAAGGGAAATAACAGAGACTCCGGCAGAAGAAGTCACAGAAGAGACGGTCAGTGAGGAAAAAGAAACGGAAGTACAGGAGGATCAGATTCTCAATGAACCTGCAGAACAGATGCAGGAAGAGGAAGCCGCGCTTACTCTGACCAGTGCTTCCGAACCTTCTGCTCCAGCCACGCTTGAAGAGGCACTTGTCATCATAGCCCGCCAGCAGGAAGCCCTGAATGACACTCAGGAATCAATCCAGCGTATCAAGGAAACGGTTTCTGCTTTGAATGTGGGCATGAAAAGGATTATGGAAGATGGCGGTTCCAGTGAAGCGCCGGTTCCGGGATTCAGAAGCGCGGTTTCCAGCATGGACGCGCTTGCTCAGGGAGCGGAAGCTGTAAACGCCGGCATCAGCGGAACAAATGGTCTCTATGAAAATCTTTCCAGGCTGCAGGAAGGCAGTCAGGCGCTTTGCGAAGGGGCTGCTCAGCTGGATCAGGGAATGAACATGGAAGGCGGTCTCAAAGACGGTACAGCCGCGCTGAAAAACGGAATTGATCAGCTTGCGGCCGGAAGTGAACCGCTCGCAAAGGGAGTTGCCGCGCTGGCGGATGGAACTGCCTCTGCTGCCTCTGGAGCGAAGGCACTGAGTGAAGGCGCAAAGAAGCTGGATCAGGGTGCTGAAGCACTGAAGAACGGTGCCGCCCAGCTTGAAAGCGGAGCTGGCGATCTCAAGGATGGAACGGATCGGCTCAAGGACGGCGCAAAAGAGCTGAAAAACGGTGCCGATCAGCTTCATGATGGCACAAAGGATCTCAGGGATGGAACGATCCGGCTGGATGATGGCGCGAAAGAACTGAGAGAAGGCGTCATCACTCTGAAGGATGGAACCAGAGCTCTGGATGAGGGCGCTGAAAAGCTTCTTGAAGGAATGAACCAGTTCCGTGAGGAAGGCATTGATCAGCTCTCGGATCTTCTGAACAACCACCTGAAGGAAACCATTGAAAACCTGAAGGCAGTTGAAGAAGCCGGAATGAATTACAGTAATTTCACGGGATCCAGTGAAAACGGAGAGGACAGTGTGAAATTCATCTTCAAAACTGAGTCGGTCACTGAAAAAACAGAATAATCCTCAGAAACCCCGGGCGCTGCCTGGGGTTTTATTCTGGATGCATGCATGGCTTAGGGGCGGGTTTCTTCATGGTACGATATAGCTGAAAGAAGGGGGACAGCAGAATGGTCAGAGCAGCCTTGATCGGTGTCGGCAGCATGGGCAGAAAATACATGCATCATATTTCCGAAGGAAGAGTCCGCGATATGGAACTCACGGCGGCGGTCGCCCGCAGTGAAGCCGCACAGGACGAGATTCATCGATACATGGGAGAGGATTTTCCGGTTTTTGCAAGTGAAGAGGAACTTTATGAGCAGGAGGGACTGTTTGACGCGGTCATCATCGCGACTCCCCATATGCTGCATCCGCAGATGACACTGAATGCCTTGCGGCATGGCAAACACGTTCTGTGTGATAAGCCTCTGGGCATAAAAGCCGGTGATTGCCGGAAAGTGATCGCGGAAGCGGATAGATCCGGACTTGTCTTTTCCGTGATGTTTCATCAGCGGGTATGGAAAAAATACATCCGCATCCGCCAGCTGATCGAAGAAGGGACGCTTGGAACCATTCAGCGTGTCATGCTGGAAAACAGCCGTTATTTCCGCACGGAATATTATCATAAGTCCGGCAAGTGGAGAAGCAGCTGGAACAGAGAGGGAGGGGGCATGCTGATCAACCAGGGACAGCATATTCTTGACATCTGGCAATGGCTCTTCGGAATGCCGGATTCCCTGTCCGCGCACATCTGTTTTGGAAAATACAATGATTTCACAGTGGATGATGAAGCCAGCCTGTTCATGAATTACAAGGATGGGAAAACCGGCATCTTCGTGCTTTCAACGGGAGAAGGAACCGGGAGAGAACGGCTTGAAGTCATTGGTTCAAAAGGAACCGCTCTGCTCAATGAAAATACCCTCACGCTCCACCTGTATGACCGGGATCTTTCTGAATACCGGAAGAATGAACAGGTAAACGCAAGGGAACATCTTCATGAAACAGTCACCGTGGAGGATCTTTCCGGAAACGAGGAGACCCATCCGGTCATTCTCGAAAACTTTGTCCGTGCCATCACTCTGGGCGAACCTCTGATTGCCGATGGGGCCGACGGAATTCATGCCCTGGAACTCACAAATGCGGCATATCTTTCCGCCTGGACCGGCAGGGAAACCGGCCTTCCGTGTGATGACAGTCTGTATGAGCGTATGCTGGAGGAACAGCAAAGACGGGAAAACCGGGTATCGGTTCAGTCTGCCAGCGCCTCCTGATAGATCCGGCTGTATTCATCCGCCATTTTCTCAATGGTATAGTTTTCCGCGACATCCTGATGGGCGCGGGCGACAAGCTGCTTTGTCTTTTCGTCCTTTGCGTGATGAATCGCGTTGACAAAGCCTGCGGCACTGTGAACGACATATCCGTTTTCGCCGCTGTGGATCACATCCCGGGAGCCGATGACATCATTTACAATGCAGAGCTTTTTCATATACATCGCTTCCAGAAGGGACAGAGGCATTCCCTCCCAGAGGGAAGGAAGAATAAAGACGTCCGCTTCCATTGCCCGACGGATGGACTGTTCATGACTCAGCCACCCGGTAATTTCAATGTTCGGAGCGGTTAAGTGGTCGCGGTAGTTTCCGCCGCCGATCCATACGAAACGCACGTCACTCATCACATCCGCGATTTCATTGAAGAGATCCGGGTTTTTCTGACGGTTGATTCTTCCCGCGGTATAGACGGTAAACGGATGATCGGCGCTGACACAGTCACGAAGCACCCTGTCGATTTCCTTGGTATCGATCCCGTTGTTGACATAGGTTGCGTTTTCTGTGAGAGTGAGGGTTTCCTCATACTCGCCTTTGGAACAGGCAATTGTCATGCATGCGGTTCTGGCCGCGGTTTCTTCATTGGACCGGTACAGACTGCGGGAAAGAATACTGCGCGGTTCCTTGAGATGCATATATCCATGGGGAGTGTAGAACATGGGGATTCCCATCCCATCCAGTGCCTTGCGGCCGATTTTCCCGGCCCGGTATCCATGCATGTGGATGATGTCGGGATTTTCCTTGCCGACGATGTCTCTCAGCTCCTCCCGGGCGATCGATTCCCGGATGAGATTTCCTTCATGCTCAAAGGTTGTCATTTTGTAGAGAGGAATATCGGCGTCAAAGAGACTGCGGAGATCTTCCGGTGTATCCGCATCCGGCGCATAGGCCAGGGCAATCTGATAACGGCTTCTGAGATACCCGCTCAGATTGCGCAGATACGTCAGAACACCGCCGCTCAGATTCTGAACCACATAGAGAATTTTCGGATTTCTTTTTTCCATGAGAATGTCTCCCTCCCCGTAAGAAAGAATACTGATGCTATTATCATACGCTTTTTTTCCCTGTTCCTTTTCCTTTAATCCTTCCAATGGTTTCTTCAAAGAAAGAAATCCGGTTTTTAAAAGACACAAAAGACTTCGTTATGAGTCATAATAGAACCGGATACAGAAAGCCGGATGGATAGCGATGACAGACACGGCGAGTGTTTCTCGTGAAAGGGAACTGCCGCTTTCAGCAGGAGTTTAAAAGCTGAGATCCGGATCTGTCTGGAAAAAAGATCGATGAGTGATACCGCAGGAGAATAAGGGAATCCTTCTGAAAATGCCGTGAGGATCACCGGGAGTATTTGGAAACAGGAATTTATGAAAAAACCATTTTGGCTTCTGACTGTGCTTCTGTCAGGGATCGCGTGTTCCCTGCAGCCGGTAAAAGCGCAGGCCGCGGAAGTGTTTCACAGATATGCAAGAAGCACCCTGATCAATGACGGGTGGGTTTTTTCCATGGAAGGAAGCGGGAAAGAAACGGAAATCTCTCTTCCTCACGATTACAGTATTTCCCAGCCATTCCAGTCTGATCTTGAAGCGGAGTCCGGCTTTCTGCCGGGCGGAACCGGTATCTATGAAAAAAAGATGGTATTTGAACCGGCCATGAAGGACAGCCGCGTTGTGGTGGAGTGGGAAGGTGTCTATATGAACGCGCAGGTTTCCGTGAATGATACGGTGCTTGGGACACATCCTTATGGATACACTCCGTTTGCGTTTGATATCAGTGATTATATTGTCTGTGACGGCCGGACAGAAAATACGATCCGGGTGCGGACGGAAAACACCATTCCGGGATCGAGATGGTATTCCGGCAGCGGTATTTTTCGGGATGTTTATCTGACCGTAACCCCGAAGCAGTATTTTGAGCGTTATGGCATTACTGTAACGGCACCGGATCTTGAACGTCAGTCATCCGGCCCGGTCCGGACAGTCGCGTCGGTTGCCCTTGGCAATAATGAAGCCTCCGTCAGAACCGTGCGGGTAAGGACTGTGATTGAGGATGAAAAAGGAAATGAGCTCTCCAAGCCGGCCGAGAAAGCGGTGGTGCTGTCGCCTGGAAAATCAACCCGGATTTCCATGGAGCTGATTATGGAATCTCCGGAACTCTGGCAGCTTGGAAACGGAAACGAATATATCTGCCGATGCGATCTTTTTCTGGAAGATCAGCGGATTGACACTGTCCTGACACCGTTTGGTTACCGTTGGTTCCGGTTTGACAGTGAACGCGGGTTTTCCCTGAATGGCACACCGGTCAAGCTTCAGGGAGTATGCCTTCATCACGATCAGGGATCGCTTGGATCGGCTGCCTATCCCGGCGCGATCGACAGACAGCTGGATCTGCTTCAGGAGATGGGTGTGAACGCGATCCGGACCTCCCATAATCCCGCGGATCATCATTTTCTGAAGGAATGCAGCAGAAGAGGAATCCTCGTCATAGAAGAGGCGTTTGACACCTGGACCAATGCAAAGAATCACAACATTCATGACTACAGTTCCATCTTTGACGAAACCATATCCGCGTCCAACCAGATTCTGGATGGCAAGACCGGCACGAAATGGAGTGAATTTGATATTCGGACCATGGTCCGTCATTCCCGGAATGAACCATGTGTCATCCTCTATTCGATCGGTAATGAGATTCTTGGCAACATCGGCGGAGATACTTCTGAGTATCCCCGGCTTGCCTCGGAGCTGTGCCGGTGGGTGAAGGAAGAGGATGGCACCCGTCCGGTTACGATCGCAGACAACATGACACTGACTGACAATGAAACCCAGATTGCCATGGACCGCGCGGTAATTGAAGCCGGCGGAGCGGTCGGTCTCAATTACGCGACCGGCGCATCCATGGACCGCTATCACAGCCAATGGCCGGAGTGGCCGCTCTATGGAAGTGAAACAGCCAGTGTGTTCGGTTCAAGAGGAGAATACTCCGCCCGCGGAATTGATGAGTTTCGCCATCAGATTACTGCTTTTGATCAGGAATGCGTGGAATGGGGCATGACCGCGCGGCAGTCCTGGATGAATACCATTGAACGGGATTATATTGCCGGGGAATTTGTATGGACCGGATTTGATTATATCGGCGAGCCGGAGCCATGGAATGGCCTTGAGGCAGGTTCTGTCACCGACGGCTCTCCGTCTCCTCATTCTTCCTATTTCGGAATTCTTGACACCGCGGGCTTTCCTAAGGACAGTTACTATTTCTATCAGAGTCAGTGGCGAAATGATCTGACGGTTGTGCATATTCTTCCGGACTGGAACCGGAGAAATCTGAATAAAACCCTGTTTGGAAAAACCAGGGTATCCGTATACACCAACGCTCCTTCCATAGAACTGTTCCTGAACGGGAAATCGCTTGGGAAAAAGACGGCGGAAACGCATGTGACGGAAAACGGCTTTGCATGGAAAACCTATGACGGCTCACTGTCTGCCGATTGGACTGTGACATGGGAAGAAGGAAAGCTGTCGGCGGTTGCCTATGATGAAAAGGGCGGTGTTCTGAAAGCGGACAGCGGCAGATGCACCGTTTCCACAAGCTCGGATGTCGCGGATGTTTCGGTGACAACGGAACAGTATTCCCAGCCACGGTATGGAACCGAACTGATTTATGTCAGCTGTTCTCTTCAGGACGCGGATGGAAACCCTGTCAGTGATCAGGAATCCGTACTGACTCTTACTCTTTCCGGCAGCGGGCGGATTCTCTCATCGGATAACGGCAATCCATGTGATCTGCAGCCCTATCAAGAGGTCAATGCAGCATCCGCAAGCCGCAGTACCTTCCATGGCAGGGCACTGTTTATTCTGGAACGTCAGCCAGGCCAGGGCGAAAGCGGAATCAGAGTGACGGCAGGCGACAGCGTATCTGCCGATGTCGCTAAGACCGGCTTACATACCTGGTGGCAGGATATCAGGGAAGCGGTTTTTCCCTCCTCTGCCGGACGTGCGGCGGAATCCGGATGAAAGGGAAAATCAAGATTTCCCGCATCGTTCAGTCTGAATCATTGCCCGGTTCTGCTTATCAGCCGGGCTTTTTTTGAATGTGGACAACAGCCGCAGCTCTTTTTTCCATCAGAAAAGGATGGCGGAGAATGAAAAGACGATTTCCTTTTATGGGTGTCTCCCGGTATGAAACCTGGAGTGAATTGCATAGACATCTATGGAAGAAATCCGGGTTTTCCTATATTTTAATGGTATGGAATATCTTGTGTTTGATTTTGGCGGTACCTTTCTGAAATACGCCATAATGAATGAAGAAACAGAACTGATTGAAAAGTCCAAGGTGCCTTCCCCGGATTTTCAGACATCCGGAAAGGAAGATCTCTTTGCCATTATTACGCCGATTATTGAGCATTACCGCAGCCGTATTTCCGGCATTGCGGTTTCGATGCCCGGCATGCTGGATCACCGCAATGGATATCTTCGGACTGCCGGAGCACTGAAGTATCTTGCCGGCCTGGAATTCGGAACGGAAATGATGCGCCGCTATCAGCTTCCTGTTTCCGTGGAAAATGACGGCAAGGCGGCAGTGCTTGCAGAACACTGGAAGGGAAACCTGAAGGATGTATCGAACTGTGCAGTTGTGATTATCGGCACCGGGATCGGCGGCGGCATCATACTCAATGACCAGCTCCTGACAGGACCGGATTTTTCTGCCGGGGAATACAGCTATCTCTGCATCAATGAGACTGTGACGGACCGGTTTTCCGGATTCTGGTGTGATTACGGCCATGTCGGTCTTTCAAGGCGTCTGGCCAGACTGACAGGAGAAAACGCTTCGGATATTGATGGAATCGAGGTATTCAGACGCGTCCGGTCAGGGGATGAGAAAGCGATTCAGGCACTGCGGCAGTTTACGGATGGATATGCGGTTCAGATCTACAATCTAGGGATTCTTCTGGATGTGCAGACGGTCGCCATCGGCGGCGGGATCAGTGAGGATCCGCTTCTGCTCGAATACATTCATGAAAGCATGAAGCGGTTCAGGGATCAGCTTCCCTTTGGACCGGAGAAGGACAGCCTTCCGTGTCCGAAGATCGTGGAATGCCGGTTTCATAATGACGCAAATCTGATCGGGGCACTGTATCACCATCTTTATGGAGACTGGATCAGGAAATGAAGGTACTGATCGGCGGAAGGGAACTTCCGGTACAGATTACCCGGAAGAAAATGAAGAACATCACACTGCGGGTTTCCAAGGAAGGCGAAATCCGCATTTCCTGTCCCTGGTATGCCCAGCCCTCTGAGATCATGAATCTGATCTATGCGAATGAAGCGTGGATTCTCGATCAGCAGCTGAGGCGGCAGAAGGAAAATACCATAAATACCGAAGGAACCAGCGGATCTGAGATTTACTGGCTCGGGGAAGCGAAGCAGGTCAGCTATCGTCAGGGGAGACAGGACCGCTTCCGGATAGACGGAGATATGGCCCTGTTCACATTGAAGGAAAAGAGCGATGAACGGATAGAGAAAGCATTCCGACGGGAGGCGAACCGGACAATACTTGATCTTGCCAAGGAACGCAGAGCTGTCTGGGATGAGCTGATCTGCAGGGCAAACGGCCTGAAGGAGCCGGAAATCACAATGCGGTACATGACCAGCAAATGGGGCGTGTGCTATACCAGAAAAGCAAAGATCACGCTCAGTACCCGTCTGATTCATTATCCGGTTGAATGCATGGAATATGTTCTTCTGCATGAGTATACCCATTTTCTTGTGCCGAATCATTCTTCCAGGTTCTATGCGATCGTAGAGCGGTATATGCCGGATTACCGGCAGAGAAAAAAACTGCTGAAGTGAAAGAGAGGAAGCTTCATGGACGGAATGGAAAACATCATGAAATTCGGAGAGGAAATCTTTTCCGGCGGACTGATCGCATTTCTGATTCAGGCAGTGCTTACCTATGTGGTGCTCACCTTCATCAAACGAATGATTGTGGGCTCCATCCGCAAGGCCGCGGAGGTGAGGGGAGAGGAGGCAAATACTCCTCTGCGCTTTCTTGCCAGAACGATCAGCACCTGCTTCAACATTCTGATTCTTTTTCTGATTCTGAGAAATATTGTTCCCCTCAGCGGTATCGGCAACACGCTGCTCGGCGCTACTTCGGTACTGGCGATCATTTATGGAATTGCCGCGCAGGAGGCGTTCGGAAATCTGATCGCGGGCTTTTTTCTGGCTGTTTATCAGCCGTTTCGGATCGGGGATCAGGTTTCCATTTCTTCGGAAGGGGTTACCGGCAACGTGGCGGAAATCAACATGCGCCATACCGTCATCCGGACGTTTGACAATACCCGGATCATTATTCCCAACTCCCGCATGGGATCCGCGGTCATAGAAGACAGACGGATCGAGGAAGGCTATTTCTCGAGGCTGATTCAGGTTTCCGTCGCGTATGATACCGACATCGATTTTGCGAAAAAGGTCATCAATGACGCGGTCAGCGCGCTTCCGGATTTCATCGATACAAGAACCGGAACCCAGCGGGTGCAGAATGATCCTGCCGTAAACGTGGTTGTGACGGAATTCCAGGATTCCGGAATACAGCTCAGTTTCCGTGTCAACGCGACCTCCGCCGCTTCTGCCTATGTCTACAGCGGGCAGGTACGGGAGGCGGTACTGAAGGCATTCCGGGAAAACGGCATCGTCATTCCATATCCGACCCGGACCGTGGAGATACAATCCTGAAAACTGTTTCAAAGAATTTTGTTTGTTTCATGATTCTTTCATGTTTTTGATCCGATAACCGTTGAAGAATTCTGCGGATTCGATAAAATAGTGTTAGAAGTTATTTCAAATTAGAACGGAGCTGAAACAATCATGATTCGCGAGAGAGAGTTACGTGCTTTTAACGCACAGAATATCGCAGAGGGAGCCAATCTTTTTGGCGGGGTTTCAGTGATCCGCAACGGTGTTTTTTAAGATGGAACATATGTGTCCATCTTTTTTCTTCAACCGTTTCAAAGAATGAAAAGGAGGAACATAGTATGGATCAGATTAATCAGGAATTCTTTGATGCAGCGGCCAGAGGGGACTTTGAAAAAGTCTGTGCAATGGTTTCCAAGGGGGCGAATGTGAATATCGCCAACGGTGACGGCCGAACCGCACTGATGAGAAGTGCAAAACGCGGGTATGAAGATATTGTCCGTTTTCTCTTGGATAATGGCGCGAATACCCGGGCGCGGGACAAGTATAACAAGACAGCCATGATGGGAGCTGCCAAGAAGGGCCATCTCGCCATCTGCAAGATGCTGGAACATGCCGGCGCTGATGTGAACGCACATGACAATAAGGGACGTACCTCTCTCATGAGAGCTTCACTTCTCGGAGAAAAGGAAGTTGTTGAATATCTGATTTCAAAAGGCGCAGAAGTCAACGCGAAGGATGAGCAGGGAAGAACCGCGCTGATGGAAGCGGTCAATGCATATAAGGCTGACGTCATCAAGGTGCTCGTAGAAGCAGGCGCGGATCTCAATGCCTGTGACAACAGAGGCTGCACAGCGCTGATGAGAGCTGCTTATATCGGTTATCCGGAACTTGTGAAATTCCTTCTTGACAGCGGCGCTGACAAGAGCAAGACGGATTACGACGGCAATATGGCAATTCACTACGTTCGTAAGGAATGCCTTGCGGATCTGAAGGATATTCTGAAGTGAGGGAGGGAAACAGATGAAGGACTATCTTGCAAATCAGGTCAGGAATGTTACTGTACTTGGACATTCCGGATCCGGAAAGAGCACGGTCATCGAAGCGTGCCTGTATTTCAATAAGCAGATTGACAAATTCCAGAGAAACGGAGACGGAACTTCCTATCTGAACTTTGACGCGGAGGAAGGCAAGCGCGGCCTTTCCTGCTATTGCCATCTTGCGCCGGTGGAGTGGAAGGATAAGAAAATCAATTTCATTGATACGCCGGGCTACATGGATTATGAAGGGGAAGAAGTCACCGGCCTTACAGTCGGCGACAACGCTCTGATTGTCGTTGACGGCAAGGAGGGCGTGGAAGCCGGTACAGAAAGAGCCTGGAAAGAAGCAGTCACAAAGAGAAAGCTTCCGACGATTTTCTTCATCAATAAAATGGACGATCCCAATGCGAAATTCGATGAGGTTCTGCAGGGACTCCGCGATAAATTCGGAAACACGGTCATTCCGTTTGAGATGCCGATCGTCAAGGATGGAAAGTCCATTGGATCCATCAATATTCTGCGCCGTAAGGCATGGTACCATGACAACCGGAATGAAGCTCAGGAAGTTCCTGCTGAGCTCAGCGATAAGGTAGAAGAGTATTACGCAGAGATCGCGGAAGCGATTGCCTCCACGGATGATGAACTCATGGAAAAATTCTTCAACGGAGAAGAGTTTGACATGCACGAAGTAGCCAAGGGACTGCGGATCGGTGTGCGTTCCGGTGACATCCGTCCGGTATACTGCGGAACAGCGACCGAGATGATCGGTATTGAGCGTCTGATGGACCTCATTACGGAATACTTCCCGAGCTATGCGGAAAAAGGTCATATCCATGCCCTGAACACCAAGGGTGACTCCATTGAAATGGAAACCAATGAACATGAAGCGATGTCCGCGTTCGTGTTCAAGACCGTCATCGACCCGTTTGTAGGAAAGATTTCCTATCTCAAGGTCATGTCCGGTGTTCTGAACTCTGATTCTCAGGTTTACAACAGCTGCAAGGATGCCAATGAAAAGATTTCTCAGGTCTATGTCATCAGCGGCAAGTTCCAGAGCGGCGTTGGAAAACTGTTTACCGGTGACATCGGAGCGGTTGTCAAGCTCCAGTCGACACAGACCAACGATACCCTCTGCACAAACCAGAAGGTTGTTCATTATGAACCGATCGCATTCCCGAAACCGATGCTTGGATACGCGATCTGGCCGAAGACCAAGGCGGATGAAGACAAGATGTCTGTCGGCATCAAAAACATGTGTGAAGAGGATCATACGATCCGTCTCGATAAGAATGCGGAAACACATGAGCAGGTTCTGTATTCCCTCGGTGATCAGCACACGGATCTCATCATCTCCAAGCTGAAGTCCAAATACAAGGTAGAGGTCACCACAACGGTTCCTACCGTACAGTACCGTGAAACCATCCGCGGCAAAGCGGAAGCGCAGGGCAAGTACAAGAAGCAGAACGGCGGCGCCGGCCAGTATGGTGACGTCTGGATCAGATTTGAACCGACTGACAGCGAAGACATGGTCTTTGCGGAAGAAGTATTCGGAGGCGCTGTTCCGAAGCAGTATTTCCCGCCGACAGAGCAGGGACTCCGTGACTGCATGAACAAGGGTGTTCTGGCCGGATTCAAGGTTGTCGGTGTCAAGGCAACTCTGTATGACGGATCCTATCATCCGGTTGATTCCAAGGAAGTCGCATTCAAGGAAGCAGCACGTCTTGCCTACAACGCCGCCATGCCGAAGGCGAATCCGGTTCTTCTGGAGCCGATCGGAAAGGTTACCATCACTGCTCCGGAGGAATATACCGGAACACTGATGGGCGACATGACCAAGCGCAGAGGTCTGATTCTCGACATGCAGATGAATGATGACAATGAACAGGTGATCGTCGCGGAAGCACCGATGTCTGAGATCCTGACGTATGCCAACGACCTGCGCTCCATGACCCAGGGACGCGGCAAATATGTGGTTGAATTCGACCGCTATCAGGCAGCTCCGAAGGATGTGGCAGACAAGGTCATTGCCGCGGCCAAGGCAAAAGCGGAAGCCTGAGTTTCTTCGATCTGAATGAACAGACGTGCGGTTTTTCGGCCAGGAAAACTGCACGTTTTTCTTTATTCTGAAGAAATAAATAGTATATTGAAAACTGCAGATCTGAATCAGAAGAAGAACAGGAAGGCGTCTATGGTAGATACAATAACAGAAGATCCGGCAGTAAAAAACAGGGTAGTGCAGGATCCGATATCAGAAGAAAAGCAGAAACTGTGTGTGAAAACTGCCAAGGAACTGGAGATATCCGGTGAGGCGATGATTACCTATGGAGTCTGGTCTGTGATTGAAGCGATTCTGGTCCTTTTTTTCGGGAGTCAGTCCTTTGAAAAGGAAATGAATGATATTTTCCCGGAAACAGTGACCGCTTCGGAACGGATGACTGTGATGGTCATTACCCTGGTGATTGTTTTTCTCATTATCGCGGGTGTTTTCGGATTCCACTACTACATCGGCCGCCAGGCGGTCAGGGAGGCCAGAAATCAGAAAGACGGAAAACTGTATCTGGTGGGTTCGGGAATTATGTTTCTTTTTTGTGCCGTGTCGTTTTTTATGACCCTGATGCATAAGGATCCGGAGCTCGATCTTCTGGACAAGAGTTCCACTCTTCTTTTCAGCGCGGCCATTGTATTCATATCTCTGGATATTATCTACAGCGCGCTTCGTCTCAAGCGCTTTCGGAAGGAAATGAAAGGGGGAAATGCGGATGAACAGTGATTTTCATTACTGCGGAACGTATTGTGCGGCTTTGATCGCCGGTTACAGTCATGAAGAAGCACTGCGGATTTCCTACGCGGATCAGATGACGGATCATTGTACGAGAGCCTTTCTGAAAAAAGTGGGCGGACCGTCAAAAGCAGCCACGACACAGCTTCAGTCCGAGATGATTGACGCGAGAACCGATATTGTCGGTCTGCAGGATATTACCCGGATCTGGGCTTCCTTTCACTTTCTTCCCCGCGACCTTAACGCCGAAGTCAACCGGGGATTCCGTCTGTACAAACAGAAATACCGTCTGATCTGCGGTCCCAACGGGGATCTTGTAAGGAAAACCGTGAAACTGGCGGAAGGAAGAGGGTTGGAAGCGGCGGGGCTTGCCATGCATGTCCTTTCCGATACCTGGGCCCATACGTATTTTGCGGGAACACCTTCGCTTGTGATCAACAATACGGATTTCAACTTCTATGAACTGATAAGGGAAGGGGACAGCGAACGCAGAGTGCCGATTGTCTT
The DNA here is from genome assembly GCA_946537255.1 of uncultured Erysipelotrichaceae bacterium. Lineage (GTDB taxonomy): Bacteria > Bacillota_I > Bacilli_A > Erysipelotrichales > Erysipelotrichaceae > Bulleidia. The sequence continues at coordinate 5,011 of CAMNFS010000026.1, read as the reverse complement.
CGGCCATAATCCCACCGCAAAGGAAAATCCGGAAACCGGCTCATATACCGGCAGTATCTATCAGGGCTCTGAGTTTTCAATCATGAATCTCGGCCATGGCCGGGCCGGCCACCTGCCGGATTACAGCTTCATCCGCTATGCCTATATCCCTGCGTGGTCGGATTATAAGGAAATCATCAAGGACAACCCGCATGATTACATGATGGCATTTGCCCAGATGGTCTATGCCCTGCAGGTTCTGCGCGGTGTGAAACCGGAATTTCAAACGGACACGTATGCCTGGAAGGAAATCGCGCCCTACCGGAAACAGATTGAGAATCTCTTCGCGGTACGGAGAACCGATGATTCCGAGGACTGGATCAGACTCGGGGAATCCATCAGCGGTCAGAAGATACCGCCGTTCAGTCTGGAACAGTTCAACGAGGAATATATCATGGCGGAAAAAGCGGAGAAGGACAATACCGTCCTGGGACGTTTTTTCAAAGCCGCGATCAATCAGAAAACAATGGTCTCCTCTGAAATATCCGCTACCGGAAGCTGGCTGGCCGGGATGGCGAAGATCATTGACGGAAGCGCTCTTTCAGGAGGAATTCGGAAATGACAAAAACCCAGAAGATACTGAATATTCTGTCAGGCCTCTTCATGATTCTTTTAGGCGGACTGATCATTACGGGCGGGGAAAAAATGTATCTTGTCATCCTGCTGATCGTACTGGTTCTGCTTTTCATCAACGGTGTCCGTCAGATCATCTATTACTTCACCATGGCCTGCAACATGGTCGGAGGGCGGAAGATTCTTTATAACGGCATGCTTTCACTCATTATCTCCCTCAGTATTTTCACCATGGATGAAATGCCTTCTCAGGTTTTCATGATCTATCTGATTGGAATGCTGGGATTCTCCGGAATCGTTGATGTATTCAATGCGGTGGAAGCCCGCAGGATCAAGGGACGCTGGAAGCTGAAGATGATCACAGGAATTGTGACGATCTTGTTTGCGGCGGCCTGTTTCCTGTTTCTGAACAAGCCCTCGGTTGTGGTGTTTATCTACGGCGGTACGATGATCTACAACGGCATCATGAAGATTGTCTCCGCGGTACGGCCGAATGAGCTGATTTCCATCCTGTGAGAGGGAAACCTCTCTTTTTTCTGGTTTTGTCAGTTCCGGCAATGCGGTTCATATGCTGTAAGAACTATCGAAATAAGCCGGGTTGTATTATAATGGACCCGTTTCCGGTACAGGTTCCGGAGATGTAGCATATGAGGTTGGAATGAGTAAGAATACGCCTGTAGTGATAACGACGAAACAGGCGAAGAACCAGATCAATCATTTTGGAAGATCACTGGTGTTATACATTGCAGTGTTCATGGCAGTGAACTACGGTGTGCCGTTTATCGCATCGCATTATCCTGCTGTTCTGAACGGAATTGACGTGGATCTTCTTCGTCTCTGTCTTTCGATTATACTGATGATCGTGATAACGGTCATTCCGTTCAATATATCTGCCCATGCCCTGGATCTGAATATCAGTGAGTATCTGAAGAATCCAAGACTGCGTGCGGACCGGGTGGTTGCCCTGATCTGCATCGGAATCGGTCTGAATCTGGTTGTTACTTCGATATCCACGCTGTTTTATTTCTTTTTTCATACCCAGTCCATATCCTATTCGTTTCTGGGCAGTTTCAGGACAACGGATCAGATTATCAAAAATATTCTGTATCTGCTTCATTTTGTGCTGATCAAGCCGGTCTGTGACGAATATATCTTCCGGGGCATCATTCAGCGTCAGCTGGGGCATTACGGACGGTACTTCGGGGTGCTTGGATCGGCGGCGCTGTATGCGATTTCCCAGCCGAATCTCGTTGACGCTGTGCCGGCGTTTTTTGTCGGATGGTATCTTTCCCTGATCACCCTGCGGTATCATTCAATCCGTCCATCGGTTCAGGTTCACATCGCGCTCTGCCTGTTTCTGTGGGCATTGGATGTCATCCCCGGAAACTATCTGTGGCTGATTACCGTCTTTATTATTGTGATTTATATTCTCGCGGGGCTCTTCCTGTTTCAGAAGCGGGTGGATACGGGGCTTGTCCGCTATGGCGCGACCGAATGGAAGCTCTGGAGAATTCTGCTGACAAGCGGATCCATCATTGTATGCATGGTCCTGTTTGCGATCAACGTCTTCCTTTCACTGAGAGGATAATTCAAAACGAAAAAAACATGGATGCCATGTTTTTTTTGTGGTGATCAGCCTTTCAGACCTTCTTCCTGCCGCTGCATGTTTTCGACAACAATATCGTAGATATCGCCGATGGACTGGCCGTATTCCAGAATGAGCCATGGTTCATTCGTATGGAAATGAATCTTGATCAGCGTATCATCTCCCACGACCAGAAGGCAGTCGCCTTTGAAATGTTCCAGAATATAGTCATGAATCACATCTTCATCCAGGTCATGACCGTCAATCAGAAGCTGAGTATCAAACTTAAATTCAAGCTGTTCCATAATATCTCCTATCTTCGCAATGCATTATAGCATGATTTTTCCAAAGAGCCCTTTGGAAGGATACGGCTGGAAAAAACGCGGAAGGAAAGAAAAAACGGGGAGATCCTTTGAAAAAGACAATAGGGAATACAGGAGGAGACAACGAATATGGATTCTCAGTATTTCAAACATGTCTATGATTCGATCGAACAGGGGCTCAATGTCATTCTGGAGTCGGAACAGTACCGCAGTTATCTGAAAATCATGGCAAGATTTCATTCCTACAGCCTCAATAACATTATTCTGATCTATCAGCAGTGCCCGCAGGCAACCTATGTGGCAGGATATTCCGCCTGGATCACGAAGTTTTCCCGGCATGTCAGAAAAGGGGAGAAAGGGATCCGTATTCTCGCTCCATATAAAGGCAGCACCATGGATCCGAAAACCGGGAAGGAAAAGGAGGAAATCCGCTTCCGGATCGTTACCGTATTTGATATTTCTCAGACCGAGGGAGACCCGCTTCCGGACTTTCCGGTTCCAAAACTCTCCGGCAATGTTGACAACTATGAAAAGGTCATGAAGATACTGAGACTTGTTTCTCCCGTACCGGTGGAAATGCGTCCGCTCAGGGAGTCGGTGCATGGTTATTACGCGCCTTTGAAAAACAGGATCGTGATCAATGAAGCCATGAATGAAGCTCAGACGGTCAAGACCCTGATTCATGAGATTGCCCATGCCATGCTTCACCATTCCCGCAGCAGCCGGGCTGCCGTTTCTTCTCAGCAGAAAGAGGTGGAAGCAGAGTCGGTAGCCTATGCCGTCTGCCATTATTTCGGGTTGGATACCTCGGATTTTTCCTTTCCGTATCTTGCGGTTTACAGCGGCAGGGACAATACGCTTCTGAAGAACTCCATGGAAGCGATCCAGGAAGCCTCCTGCATGATGATCAACCGGATCAATTCCCTGTTTCTCGAAGACAGCTGCCGTCCATCTTTCCGCAAAAGAGCAGAGGAAGAAACAGAAAAAATTCTGGGATAACAAAAAAAATGATCCGTTCGGATCACTTTTTGTATTTGGCTTCTTCTGCGGCAGATGCGGCATCCCGTTCTGCTCTTGCGGCAGCCGCTTCCTGATTCTTCTGATTCTTGGAAGCGATCTCGGAATAGGGACGGTCCTGAAGACGGAAGCCGTTCTTTCCGCTGTTCTTCATTTCGTAGAGGAGAGAGTCCGCTTCATTGAAGAGAGATTCATAATCCGGATAGGAACCGTCATTGATGACAGCGCCGATACTTACCGTGATATTGTCTCTTCCCTGCTGGCAGGTGATGCTGCGCATTTTTTCATTGAGCTGCTGGAGCTTGCCGTCAATGAAGAAGTAATTGACCAGTCCTGGCGCATATACGATGAATTCGTCTCCGCCCATCCGCATGATGATGTCGCTTGAGCGGAAGGAGGAGGACAGTGCCATGGAAACAGCGCTGAGAATTTCATCTCCCATTGCATGTCCGTAGGTGTCATTGACATGCTTGAAGTCATCGATATCGAGAAGAAGGAACAGTCCGCCAATGCCTTCGGCAATGAATTCCTTGATTTTTTCTTCGCCGCCGCGGCGGTTGTAAATGCCGGTGAGAGGATCATGCTCGCTGTCCTTCAGGAACATCTGCGACTTTTCTACGATTTCAATCCGGTTCTCAAGAACAAACATGGTGGTTCCGATTGAAATGCACGTATAGATCAGCAGATGCAGCATGTCGTGACGGAGAAGCTCTCCGGTTTTCACATTTGCATCAGCGATGCCGAAGACCGCGGAGATCAGAAGGATATAAACCAGAACCCGCCATGGCTTGTCAAGAATAAAGGGCGGAAGAGCGATCATCGCAACCATGATGGTAATGGCCTTGTCTGCCGGATTCAGCACGGTTCCCATCGCAATAATCAGAATCAGTACCGGAATCTGAGTGAGATAAAGGTACAGGGTAGAATGGTCGACCTTCGTCAGGATATGTTTTTTATAAAGAATCATACAGATGACAAAGTAGAGAGCCAGACCGATCACAGGCCAGAAGTTCGGTGTCCGCAGGATGACCAGTTCACCGATCAGAGCGACGATTGATGTGATCAGGCCGAACATCAGATAAAGGCCCAGTGCATCTGCGTTATACTCTGTAACCTTTTCCTTGTACTTTACAAAACATTGCGTATTTCTCAGATGTTTTATCAAATCCCTAAGCATATGATATCCCCCAGTGTGATGAAGCGAACAAACTGAAAGCGCTTTACTGTCTTGTTTTTATTTTATAACAAAAAGTCAGATTGTGAATGAAATTATCTGACTTCGTATACTGCGTACCCACTTCCTTTGCGGCAGGAACAATTTTCCCCACATTCTGAAGGGAGAAAAGAAAGGCCTGTTCCGTTCTTCCTTCCGCGTTCAACAGTTGTCCAAACCGGATTGTTTTGTTGTAGAATAATGTACATGCCCCAGTGATGGAATTGGTAGACGTAGGGGACTCAAAATCCCCCGGCAGCG